>DATHVI010000012.1:0-24989 GCA_035461385.1 Solirubrobacterales bacterium | reverse complement strand
AGCGGCGGCCATTCGCCGTGGCCGATGTTCGCCCGGCTCGCCGGCGATCCCGAGATGCCGTGGGAGGCGACCGACGTCTTCCAGGTCGACGAGCGCGTCGCCCCCGACGGCGACCCCGACCGCAACTGGACGCAGGCGGAGGCGACGCTTCCGCTCGACCGCCTCGGCTCGGCCCAGCCGATGCCGGTGACGGATCCCGACCTCGACCGCGCCGCGGCCGCTTACGCGGAGCTGCTCCCGGAGCGGATCGACCTCGTCCACCTCGGACTCGGCCCCGACGGGCACACCGCCTCGCTCGTCCCGGGCAACCCGGTCCTGTCGGTCGACGATCGCCGAGTCGCGTTGACGACCGGCTCCTACCAGGGCCGCCGGCGGATGACCCTCACCTATCCGGCGCTGGCCGCGGCGGGGCGGATCGTCTGGCTCGTCCTCGGCGCCACGGCGGCCGGCGCCCTCGCCCGCCTGCGCGCCGGCGACGACTCGATCCCGGCCGGGCGGGTCGAGCGCTCGCGAGCCGTCGTGATCACCGATCGCGAGGCGGCGGGGGAGGGGTAGGCGGCCCGCACCGGGCGCGCGCTCCGGGGCGGCTGTGGCGATCTCCGGGGCTGGCAGGGTCGCCGAGGAGGCGTCGGAGGCGGGGACGGCGGCCTGATCGGCGTTGGTGGCGGGCCTCCGGGGCCGGGACTGGGCTCGCCGCGGCCCTGACCGGCCGGAGCCCACCGAATCGGGTCCAAACGTGACACTCGTCGCGCCGAGTCTCGCCGATGGTCGCTTTGGGTCGGAATACGACCCCAACGTGGCAACGGTCCCGGAAACGCGCCACGGTTGACACGTTAGGTGACCTTCCCGACCATCCGAGCGACCCGGACCATCGGCGACGACACCCTCTCGTCGCCCTACCTGCATATCCGCGGTTGACGTCCCAAGCGCGCAACGGCAACACGCCGTCCCGCGGGCCCCACCACGCCGCGCCGTGATGACCCCCGCGCCCTACCCCTCGTCCCGCTCCTCCGGCGGCGGCTCGGCGGCCAGCGCCTCCGGGGTCGCGATCGCGAAGACGCCGAAGGCGATCCCCGCGACCATCACCGTCGCCGCGGTGACGCGGAGCCACTCGGCGTCGGCGAGGAAGAGGACGGCGGCGCCGGCGACGAGGCCGACGACGGCGACGATCGCTGGAGCGGGCCGCCGGCTCACGGCTCGTCCTCGCGGTGGGTGGTGTCGGCGGCGACGATCGGGCGAAACTCGGTGTCGAGGCGGCCCTGGAGGACGAGGCGGTAGAGAAAGGTCAGCGCCGGCACGAGGACGAGGGCGGCGACCACGACGCCGATCACGAGCGCGGTCAGCGTCGCGTCGGCGGCCGCGGCGTCGTCGAAGCTGAGCTCGCCGGGGAGGAAGTCGGGCCGCTGGGCGACCGCCCAGCCGACGATGATCGCGCCGACCGCGACCGCCGAGACGTAGCGGGCGAGCGCGTAGCGGTCGACCCAGAGCAGCCACAGCGTCACCAGGCCGGCCGCGGCCGAGATCAGCACCATCACCAGGCCGGCGCCGGAGGTGAGCCCCGAGTAAAGCTCGGATGCCTCCGCGCGGACGATGAAGACCCCGCCGACGGCGAGCAGCCCGGTGACGATCGCTGCCCCGAGGGCGCGGCGGCGGAACGCCGCGACGAGATCCTCGATCCCCGACCGCTGCGCGTCGGCGGCGAGGTAGACCGCGGCCATGTAGGCGCCGGTCCCGATCCCGAGCACGCCGATGTAGAGCGGGACGATCCCGGTCCAGCTCGACCACGGGTCGCCATCGCCGTCGACCGGGACCTGGCCGGTCGCGATCGCGCCGACCACGGTGCCGAAGAAGAACGGGATCAGCACCGAGGCGAGCGCGAAGGTCGCTCCCATCACCCGCGCCTGGGCGATCGTCGCCGCCTCGCCGCGGAGCGCGAACGCGGCGCCGCGGAAGATGATCCCGACCCCGGCGAGGAACAGCGGCACGTACAGCGTCTCCATCACCGGGCCGAAGGCGCGCGGGAACCCGGTCCAGAAGACGACGAGGACGAAGATCAGCCAGACGTGGTTCGCCTCCCACACCGGCCCCATCGAGCGCTTGATCATCCCGCGAAGGCGCGCCCCGCGCTGCGCCCCGCCGGCGGTCAGGTCCCAGAAGCCGGCGCCGAAGTCGGCCCCGCCGAGGACCGCGTAGGCGACGATCCCGAGCACGAGCGCGGCGAGCACGAGCTCGGCCATCAGCTCCCCGCCTCCTGCTCACGCGGGGGAGCGGTCGGCTCGAGCGCCTTCGCCCCGGTCTCCCACTCGACCGGCCGGCGCGCCAGGCGGCGGAGCAGGAACAGCGCCGCCGAGGCGACGCCGAGGTAGACGAGCGCCAGCGCACCGTAGCCGACCGGGATCCCCTCGGCTCCGGTGACCGCGTCCTCGACCCGCATCACCTCGTAGACGATCCACGGCTGGCGCCCGACCTCGGTCACGATCCAGCCGGCGAGGAGCGCGACGACGGCGGCCGGTCCCGCGACGACGACCGCGCGGTAGAACCACCGCGAGCGCGGCAGCCTCCCGCGCCGCCACCAGTGGAGGACGAACGCGAGCCCGAGCAGCGCCAGCGCGGTGCCGATCCCGACCATGACCTGGAAGCTGTTGCGAACCCAGCCAACCGGGGGGCGGTCCGCGGCGGCGACCGTGTCGAGGCCCTCGACGGTCGCGTTCGGGTCGTGGTAGGCGAGCAGCGAGAGGCCCTTCGGGATCTCGACTCCGCCATGGACCTCGCCGTTCCAGTAGAGGCCGCCGAGGTTGAGCGACGCACCCTCGGTGGTCTCGTCGAGGCCCTCCATCGCCGCCAGCTTCACCGGCTGGTTCTCGCCGACCGTGCGGCCGGCCCAGTCGCCGACCAGCGGCTGGACGATCGCCGCGAGCGAGGCGAACGCGAGCGGGACGATCATCGCGACGCGGTGGTAGCGGTCGCGCCGGCCCCTGAGCCAGGCGTAGGCGTAGACCCCGGCGGTGAGGAACCCGGCGACCATCACCCCGGCGAGGTACATGTGGAAGAGCTCGTGCCAGAACTGGCGGTTGAACAGCGCCTCGAGAGGCCGCACCTCGGTGACCTCGCCACCGCTGAGCTCGAAGCCGACCGGGTTGTTCATCCACCCGTTGACCGAGATCACGAACAGCGCGCCGGTGATCCCGGCGATCACGATCGGGATCCCGGTCAGCAGGTGGAGCCTCGGCGGCAGCCGGTCCCAGCCGTAGACGTAGATCGCGATGAAGATCGCCTCGGTGAAGAACGAGATTCCCTCGAGCGCGAACGCGATCCCGAACACCTCGCCGAAGGACTCCATGAACTGCGGCCACAGCAGCCCGAGCTCGAACGAGAGGATCGTCCCGGTGACGACACCGATCGCGAACAGGATCAGCATCACCTTCGACCAGCGTTTGGCGATCGCCTTGTAGGCCGGGTCCCCGGTCCGCAGGTGCAGCCCCTCCATGAACAGGACGATCGCCGGGAACGCGATCCCGAAGCAGACGAGGATGATGTGCACGCCGAGCGACATCGCCTGCATCTGGCGCGCCTCGAGCAGGTAGTCCTGGTCGACCGGAGTGAACTGGCTTGCCTGCGCGAGCAGGGAGAGCACGTTCCCCAGCAGGTCGACGAGCGGCATCGGCGCCGGATTCTCCCACGCGTCGCGGCGCGCCGCCGGGCGGCGTCGGAGCAGCCGTAAACTCCCCGCATCCATGGGCGAAAGCGGCGATCAGGCAATTCGGTTCGATGAGCGCGGGCTCGTCCCGTGCGTGATCCAGGACTGGGGCACGGGCGAGGTGCTGACCCTCGCCTACATGAACGCGGAGGCCCTTCGCCGGACCCGGGAGACCCGCGAAGTGCACTTCTTCAGTCGCTCCCGGGGGGAGCTCTGGCGGAAGGGGGAGACGTCGGGGAACGTCCAGCGGGTCCGCCAGCTCCGCTACGACTGCGACGCCGACGCGATCGTCGCGCTCGTCGAGCCCGCCGGGCCTGCGTGCCACACCGGCGAGCGCTCGTGCTTCTACCGCGACCTCGATGGCTCCGCCGATCCTGCTCCCGACGCCCCGCCGGCCGACGACGAGCCGGCGCCCGCGATCCACGAGGCGCTCGCCGTGCTCGAGCGAACGCTCGAGCAGCGCGGTCGCGATCGCCCCGCGGGCTCGTACACCGTCGAGCTCCTCGACGACCCGGCACGGATCGGCGACAAGGTCCGCGAGGAAGCCGACGAGGTCGCCCGGGCCGCCGCCGGCGAGTCCGACGACCGGGTCGCCGCGGAGGCCGCCGACGTCCTCTACCACCTCGCGGTCCTGCTGCGCTCGCGCGACCTGCCGCTCGCCGCGGCGTTGGAGACGCTCAATGACCGTCGCCGCTGACCGCGGCGCGCGCCGCCGGCTCGATCCCGACCTCGAAGGGGCGCGGGCGCAGGCTCGCGAGGCGAACGTGATCCCCGTCACCCGCCGATTCATCGACGACCTCGAGACCCCGGTCTCGGCGTTCCTCAAGCTCCGCGCAGCGCTCGGCGGCGGCCCCTCGTTCCTGCTCGAGTCGGCCGAGCAGGGCCGGCTCGGCCGCTACTCGTTCCTCGGCTTTCGTCCCCACGTCGTGCTCGGCTGGACCGATGGGGTGCTGAAGGAGTGGACGGGCGCGGCGATCGCCGCCGCGGGTCATGGCGGCCCCGAGGCCTGGGGCGAGCCGGCGACCCGGGTCGACGCACCGGACCCTTACGCCGCCGTCGCCGACTACCTCGGCCGCTACGAGCTCGCCGCGGCCGAGCTGCCGCCGTTCGCCGGCGGCGCGGTCGGCTACTTCGGCTACGACCTCGTCCGCGCGATCGAGCCGCTCGGCCCCCCGAACCCGGACCCGCTCGGGCTTCCCGACATGTCGCTGATGCTCTGCGAGCTGCTCGTCGCCTTCGACCACCAGCGGCACGAGGTGACGATGGTCGGCTACGCGTTCGTCGACGAGGAGGGAATCGATCCCGCCTACGCCCGCGCGACGACCCTGATCGAGGCGGCCCAATCGGCCCTACACGACCCCGTCCCTCGCCGCGCTAATCCCTTCGCAGACCCTGCCGCCCCCGGACGCGAAGCGGAGGAGGCGGCGGGCATGGATTCCGGGGCGGGAGCGGGGGATGTGGCGGGCGTCGACTCCGGGGCCGAGTTCCGGTCGAACATGACCCGCGAGCAGTTCGAAGCCAACGTCTCGCGGATCATCGAGTACATCCGCGCCGGGGACGCGTTTCAGGTCGTCCCCTCACAGCGGTTCTCGGCGCCGGCGCCGGTCGAGGCGTTCTCGATCTACCGCGGGCTGCGGACGATCAACCCCTCGCCCTACATGTACTACCTCGAGTTCGGCGACTTCCAGATCGCCGGCGCGTCTCCGGAGCCGCTGGTCAAGGTCAGCGGCCGCCGGGCCGAGACCCGCCCGATCGCCGGCACCTATCCCCGGGGCCCGAACGAGGACGAGGACCGCCGGCGCGCCGAGCGCCTGCTCGCCGACCCGAAGGAGCGCGCCGAGCACGTGATGCTGGTCGACCTCGGTCGCAACGATCTCGGCCGGGTATGCGAGTACGGCTCCGTCTCGGTCGACGAGCTGATGGTCGTCGAGACCTACTCGCACGTCCTCCACATCGTCAGCCAGGTCTCGGGGCGGCTGCGCGAGGGAGTGACGGCGATGGACGCGCTGCGCGCGGTGCTGCCGGCGGGGACGCTGTCCGGGGCGCCGAAGGTGCGGGCGATGCAGATCATCGACGAGCTCGAGCCCGTCAAACGCTGCTCGTATGGGGGCGCCGTCGGCTATCTCAGCTTCACCGGCGACCTCGACACCGCGATCCACATCCGCACCGTCGTCGTCAAGGACGGGACGATCCACATCCAGGCGGGCGGGGGGACGGTGGTCGACGCGAAGCCCGACTACGAGTACGAGGAGTCGGTCAGCAAGGCGAAGGCGATCTTCCAGGCGGTCAAGCTCGCCGCGAGCCAGCCAGAATGGCCGTAGAGAGGATCGAGCGATGCGCATCCTCGTGATCGACAACTACGATTCGTTCACCTACAACCTCGTCCAGTACCTGGGCGAGCTCGGGGCTGAGGTCGAGGTGGTCCGCAACGACCGTGCATCGGTCGACGAGCTGCTCGCGCGGCGCCCGGAGCGGCTGGTGATCTCGCCCGGGCCCTGCACGCCCGCCGACGCCGGGATCTCGATTGCCGCCGCCCGCGCGTTCCCGGAGGCGGGGATCCCGACCCTCGGCGTCTGCCTCGGCCACCAGGCGATGGTCGACGCGTTCGGCGGCCGGACGATTCGTGGTCAGCCGGTGCACGGCAAGGACGCCGAGGTGACGCACGACGGCAAGGGCCTGTTCCACGGCGCCGAGAGCCCGATGCGGGTCGGTCGCTACCACTCCCTCGTCGCCGACCCCGACCTCCCCGACGAGCTCGAGCTGAGCGCCTCCTACGGCGACGTCGTGATGGCCGTTCGCCACCGTTCGCTGCCCGCTGACGGCGTCCAGTTCCATCCCGAGTCGGTGCTCACGCCCGGCGGCAAGGACCTGCTCCGGAACTTCCTCGACCGCGACGGCGACCGCGGCTAGGGCCGTGGGCGAGGCCTTCTTCGCGCCCGACGGCGATGGCTACCTCGCCGGCGAGCTGACCCGCGGGCCCTGGGACCGGGCTCACCAGCACGCCGGGCCCCCGGCGGCGCTGATCGGGCGTGAGGTCGAGCGGCTGGCGGCGGACGGCTCCCGCCGGGTCGGCCGAATCACGTTCGAGGTCCTGCGCCCGGTGCCGATCGGCCGGCTCTCGGTCTCGGCGCGGGTCGCCCGTCCGGGGCGCCGGGTCGAGCTCGTCGAGGCCGAGCTGGCCGCCGACGGGGAGGTGGCGATCCGGGCGACGGCGTGGCGGTTGCGCAGCGGCGAGGTCGACGTCCCCGCCGAGCTCACCAGCGCCGGCTCGGCGGCTGCCTCGCCCGGGTCGACCCTGCGACCGGGCTACGCGCCGCCGCCGCCCGACGACGGCGAGCCGCGCGACTTCTTCCCGACCGGCGAGGAGGTCGGCTACCACACCGCGATGGACTACCGGTTCGTGGCCGGCGCGTTCCTCGATCCCGGGCCGGCGACGGTCTGGATGCGTCCTCGGCACCCCCTGGTCGCCGGATCCGAGCTCTCCCCGCTCGAGCGGGTCCTGCTTGCGGCCGATTCCGGCAACGGGGTCAGCGCGACGCTCGACTTCGACCGGTTCGTGTTCGTCAACGTCGACCTCACCGTCCACCTCCACCGGCTCCCCGGCGGCGAGTGGGTCTGCCTCGACGCGGTCACGATCCCAGAGCGGACCGGGATCGGGATCAGCGACACGGCGCTCTACGACGAGCGCGGCCCGATCGGCCGGGCGGTGCAGACGCTGCTCGTCGCCGAGCGCTGAGCCCGAACCCGGCTCAGGCTCAGCAGCTTCGCGTCGAAGGGAACGTTCAGTGCCTCCGTTGTGCCCAACGCTCCCCTCGACCGGTAGCGGCCGCGGTGGATGCGCGCTCGGGTAGGGTCGACGCAGGATGGCCTGGACGGTCGCCGACATCCCCCCGCAGTCGGGCCGGGTCGCGGTCGTGACCGGCGGCAACGGGGGGCTCGGGCTGGAGACCGTTCGCGGGCTCGCCGGCGCCGGCGCCGAGGTCGTGATCGCGGCGCGCGACCAGGAGCGCGCGGCCGCGGCCGTCGCCGACGTCGACGGGACGGCGCCGGACGCTTCGCTCGAGGTCGTCGAGCTCGACCTCGCATCGCAGGCGTCGGTGCGGGCGGCGGCCGGGCGGATCGCCGAGCGCCACCCGCGGATCGACCTGCTGGTCAACAACGCCGGGGTGATGGGGATCCCCGAGCGGCGGACCGTCGACGGCTTCGAGATGCAGCTCGCAGTCGACCACCTCGGCCACTGGACGCTGACCGCGTTGCTGCTGCCGGCGCTGCTCCGCGCCCCGGCGGCGCGGATCGTCACCGTGACCAGCTTCGCCCGCCTGATCGGCCGGCCGATCGACCCCGGCAATCCGCACCTCGAGGGGCGTTACGGCCCGTGGCGGTCCTACGACCGCGCCAAGCGCGCGAACTTCGAGTTCGCGCTCGGCCTTCACCGCAGGCTTCGTGACGCCGGCGCCCCCGCGGCGAGCCTCGTCGCCCACCCGGGGCTCGCGAACACCGACCTGCAGGCGGTGAGCGTGCGCGAGACACAGGGCGGGCTGACGCAGCGGTTCTGGCTCGCCGCCGCGCGCACGACCGGGATCAGCCCCGCCGACGGCGCCCGCTCGCTGCTCCGCGCGGCGACCGACCCCGGCGCCCGCAGCGGCGAGCTCTACGGTCCGCTGTTCGTCGCTCGCGGGGCGCCGGTGCGCAAGCCGATCCTCCGGCGGCCCGGCCTCGAGCGGTCGATCGCCCGGCTCTGGCACGCCTCCGAGCGGGAGACCGGAGTCAGGATCGATCTCTGAGGTCGCGCGCCCAAACCGAGCCGGACTCGGCGTTCACCGCGGTGCCGCGCTCACCGCACGGCCTGCCGAACGTCGCCCGGGTGCTTGGCGTGGCGCTCGCACTCGCGACCACGAGGTCCAACCTTGCCCCGGCGGGAACCGCGACCCGGGTATTCGACGCGCACGAGCTCTGACCGGCGCCGATCGTGCAGAGATCGGTCGCAGCGACATCGGACCCGAGGGCGACCCGGACCCGAAACGTGCGTGTCCAGGTCGCCTGGACCGCGTTCGAGCGAGCGCGGAATCGAACCAGCTTGAAGGTCGTCGGCGCCAGGACCGCGAGCGCGTCTGTGCCGGTCCCGGTCCCCAGCGGGCTGAGCGCCGCGCTTCCGCTGCTCGGCCCGAGCGAATCCCACGTTCCCCCGAGGACGCCGAGGCCGACTCCGCGCAGGCTCGCCTCGCGGACGTGCCTTCCGGTCACCTGGTTCTTCTTGATGTGCTTCGCCCGGGATCGCGTTCCTGACGATGTCCGAGTGCCTCACCTCGAGGTGCGAGGCGACGGCGAAGCCGCCTCCTCCAAGCGCCAGGATGAGCGCGATCGTCGCGGCCAGGTTGGCGTAGGTGGGCCCGCGCCGGAACCGCCCGAGCATCGCCACTCGCCTCCTTCGCCGGCCCGCGGCCGGCCTCCACTTTTTCCCGCTCCTCGGCGGGGGGATGGTTCAACAACCTAGCCCGGATTCACCGATCCGACAGGCGCGTTGACGGCCGACGCAGGCCACACGATTGGGCCCTCCTCACGCGGAGTCGGGGCATCCGGTGCCGGGGCCGCGACCGTAGACTTTCGCTCGCGATGGCGAACGACATCCTCACCCGCGCGATCGACGAGGTCTGCACCGGCACGCACCTGACCGCCGACCACGCCTCGGCGGTGCTCGACGAGATCATGGAGGGGCGCGCCGGGGAGGTCCAGACCGGCGCCTTCCTCGTCGCCCTGCGGACGAAGGGGGAGACCGTCGCCGAGCTCGTCGGCCTCGCGCGGACGATGCGCCGGCTCGCTGCCTCGGTCGACGCGGGACAAGACGCGCTGATCGACACCGCCGGGACCGGGGGAGGCCCGTCGACGTTCAACATCTCGACCGCGGCGGCGCTGGTCGCCGCCGGCGCCGGCTGCGCGGTGGCCAAGCACGGCAACCGCTCGAGCACGAGCCGCTGCGGCTCGGCCGACCTGCTCGAGGCGCTGGGGGTGAGGATCGAGCTTGGCCCCGAGGGGGTGGCGCGATGCATCGACCGGATCGGGTTCGGGTTCATGTTCGCCCCCCGCCATCACGCGGCGATGAAGCACGTCGTCCCGGTTCGCAAGGAGCTCGCCGTGCGGACGATCTTCAACTTCCTCGGCCCGCTCACCAACCCCGCCGGGGCACGCCGGCAGCTACTCGGCGTCTCCGATCGCCGCTACCAGGAGACGATCGCCGAGGCGCTGGTCGGGCTCGGATGCGAGCGGGCCCTCGTCGTCCACGCCGACGACGGCCTCGACGAGGTCAGCGTCGCCGAGCCGACGCGGGTGATCGAGGTCGCCGATGGTGGTACCGAGGAGTGGTTCATCGCGCCGGAGGACCACGGGGTCGACCGCAGCCGGCTGGAGCTGATCGCTGGCGGGTCGCCGGAGGAGAACGCCGAGCGCGTCCGCGGCGTGCTCGACGGCGAGGCCGGCCCGGCGCGAGACGTCGTCGTGCTCAACGCAGCGGCCGCGATCCTCGTCGGCGGGGCGCCCGACCTCGAGGCCGGGATCGAGCGCGCGCGCGAGTCGATCGACACCGGCGCCGCGCGCGACGTCCTCGACCGCCTCGTCTCGCTGACCGGCGAGCTGGCGTCGTGAGGACCCGGCTCGACGAGCTCGTCGACGCCGCCCGCGAGGAGGTCGAGGCGCGAAAGCGCGCCCTCCCCCCGGAGGATCTGCGGGCGAGGGTGAGCTCGCGGCGCGGCTCGTGGCGGCTGTCGGCGGCGCTCCGCGCCCCCGGCCTGTCGCTGATCGCCGAGTTCAAGCGCCGGTCCCCGAGCGCGGGCGAGATCAGGGCCGGGACGAAGGTCGCCGAGATCGTCGGCGCCTACGGGCGCGGGGGTGCCGCCGCCCTCTCCGTGCTCACCGACGGGCCGAGCTTCGGCGGCTCGCTCGACGACCTGCGCGACGCACGCGCCGCGAGCGCGCTGCCGATCCTGCGCAAGGACTTCGTCGTCGATCGCTACCAGCTCGACGAGGCGCTCGACTCCGGCGCCGATGCGGTGTTGCTGATCGTTGCCGCGCTCGACGACGAGGCGCTCGCGCGCCTGCATCGGGAGGGGGAGCAGCTCGGCCTCGACTGCCTGGTCGAGGTCCACGACGGCGACGAGCTCGAGCGTGCGCTCGCGATCGGAGCGAGCCTGATCGGGATCAACAACCGCAACCTCAAGGACCTCACGGTCGACCGCGCGACCACCGCGCGGCTGATCGGAGAGCTCCCAGCGGGCGTGCTGGCCGTCGCCGAGTCGGGGTACGCGCACCGGGAGCAGCTCGACGAGCTGCGCGGCCTCGGCGCCGCGGGCGTGCTCGTCGGCGAATCGCTGATGCGGGCGGCGGATCCGGAGGCGGCGGTCCGCTCGCTGCTTCCGGCTCGGAGTAGCGGCAGGTGAGGTGGTAGATACCCCCTAGGGGTATGTGATAAGGTGCGCGGCATGAACGCAACCGACGTCACCCGGACCCACGACGCCGCCGGCCACCGCGAGCAGGACCACGGCGGGCACGGCCACGGCGGGCACGACAAGCACGCCGGGCACGACCCGGAGATGTTCCGGCGCCGGTTCTGGCTCGCGCTCGCGGCGACCCTGCCGCTGGTCGTCACCAGCGAGATGGTGATGGACTGGTTCGGCTACGAGATCGACTTCCCGGGGATCGACGTCCTCGGCCCGATCCTCGGCTCGTTCGTCTTCTGGTGGGGCGGCTGGCCGTTCCTCGCTGGGGCGTTCACCGAGGTTCGCGACCGTCTGCCCGGGATGATGCTGCTGATCGCGATGGCGATCACCGTCGCCTACGTCGCCTCGATGGCGACGAGCGTCGGGCTCTTCGACCTCGACTTCTGGTGGGAGCTATCGGCGCTGGTGACGATCATGCTGCTCGGCCACTGGCAGGAGATGAAGGCGATCGGCCAGGCGCAGGGAGCGCTCGCCGCGCTTGCCGAGCTGCTGCCGGACGACGCCGAGCGGCTGACCGAATCCGGCGAGGTGGAGACCGTCCCGATCGCCGAGCTCGAGCTCGGCGACGTCGTCCTGGTCCGATCGGGTTCCCGCGTTCCCGCCGACGGCGAGATCGTCGAAGGCGCCGCCGAGCTCGACGAGTCGATGATCACCGGCGAGTCGCGACCGGTTGCGAAGCAGGCCGGCGACGAGGTCGTCGCCGGCACCGTCGCCACCGACTCCGCGATCCGGGTCCGGGTCGAGGCCGTCGGGGACGACACCGCGCTCGCCGGGATCCAGCGGCTGGTCGCCCAGGCTCAGGCGAGCGGAGGCCGTGCCCAGGCGCTCGCCGATCGGTTCGCGGCGCTGCTGTTCTACGTCGCGCTGTCGGTGGCGACGATCACCTTCGTCGTCTGGTCGATCATCGGTGAGACCGACAGCGCGGTGATCCGGACGGTGACCGTGCTCGTGATCGCCTGCCCGCACGCGCTCGGGCTCGCGATCCCGCTCGTGATCTCGCTCGCGACCGCGGTCTCGGCGAAGGCCGGGGTCCTGGTAAAGGACCGGCTCGCGCTCGAGCGGATGCGGACGATCGACGCGGTGCTGTTCGACAAGACCGGGACCTTGACCAAGGGTGAGCACGTCGTCACCGGCGTCGCGGGGGCCGACGGGACCGGCGAGGAGGAGGTCCTCAGGCTCGCCGGCGGGATCGAGTCCGACAGCGAGCACCCGCTCGCCCGCGCGATCGTCGCCGCGGCGCGGGAGCGTGGTGAGCTCGCGCCGGCGAGCGACTTCCGCTCGCTGACCGGTCGCGGGGTCGAGGCCCGGATCGACGGCGCCGCGTATGCGGTCGGCGGGCCGGCGTTGCTGCGCGAGCGCGAGATCGTGCCGCCGGGCGAGCTCTCGGCGGAGATCGAGGCCTGGCGAGGTCGCGGCGCGGCGGTCCTGCACCTGGTCCGCGATGACTCGGTGATCGGAGCGCTCGCGCTCGAGGACGAGATCAGGCCCGAGGCCCGGGCGGCCGTCGCCGAGCTGAGGCGGCGGGGAATCGAGGTCGCGATGATCACCGGCGATGCCCGCCAGGTCGCCGAGGCGGTCGGAGCCGACCTCGGCATCGACGAGGTCTTCGCCGAGGTCCTCCCCGAGGACAAGGACGTGGCGGTTAGCGAGCTCCAGTCGCCCGGGATGTCGGTGGCGATGGTCGGCGACGGGGTGAACGACGCCCCGGCCCTCGCCCGCGCCGATGTCGGAATCGCGATCGGCGCCGGCACCGACGTCGCGATCGAGTCGGCCGGGGTCGTGCTCGCGTCGAGCGATCCCCGCGGGGTCGACGCGGTGATTCGCCTGTCGCGGGCGAGTTACCGGAAGATGGTCCAGAACCTGAGCTGGGCCGCCGGGTACAACGTCGTCGCGATCCCGCTCGCGGCCGGCGTGCTCGCATGGGCGGGAATCACGCTCGCGCCGGCCGTCGGCGCGATCCTGATGAGCGCCTCGACGATCGTCGTCGCGCTCAACGCCCAGCTGCTGCGACGGGTCGACCTCGCCCCAGACACCGCTTCGGCCGGCGCCTGAGCGTCCCCGGGCGCGATCCTTAGATCGCATTTCGATCTCGATTAGGGAACATTCAGGCGATGCCGCAAACCTGCTTGCCATGACCTACTACACGCCCCGCACACCCGAGTCAGCGCAGGAGCCCGGCGACCGGCGCAGCCGGCTGTCGCGCATCGCCCGCAGCCCGTTCGCCTCCGCCGCGATTGGCGGTCTCGTCGTCGGCCTGCTGGGATGGATCGCGATCGCGGCGGGCTGGATCGAAGCCGAGTCGGGGTCGAGCGGCGATACAGCGCTCTCGCCGGCGGCGCCGCTGGCGACGAGCTCGTCGGACGACGGCGAGCGCAACCGGCTGAGCGTGAACGAGATCTACGAGGGGGCGGCCCCCGGCGTCGCCTTCATCCGCGCCTCGTCGTCGGGGAGTGAGGCCGATCCCGACCCCTTCAACCCGTTCGAGGATCCACAGCCGGGCCAGGCGGCGACCGGCTCCGGGTTCCTGATCGATGACGACGGGCGAGTCGTCACCAACGCGCATGTCGTCGACGACGCCGACGAGATCGAGGTGACCCTCGGCGAAGACGGCGAGACCTACGACGCCGAGCTCCTCGGCGCCGACCTCTCGACCGACGTCGCGGTGCTCGAGATCGAGGCCGACGCCGACCAGCTCAGCCCGCTGGCGCTCGGCGACTCGACGGCGGTGGAGGTCGGCGATCCGGTGGTCGCGATCGGCAACCCGTTCGGGCTCGACCACACCGCGACCGCCGGAATCGTCTCCGCGATCCAGCGCGAGATCCGCGGCCCCGACGGGTTCACGATCCGCGACGCTATCCAGATCGACGCGCCGATCAACCCCGGCAACTCGGGCGGGCCGCTCCTCGACGCCTCCGGCCGCGTGATCGGCATCAACTCCCAGATCCAATCGCCGAGCGGAGGCAACGTCGGGATCGGATTCGCGGTCCCGATCAGCACCGGGCACGAGGTCGCCCAGCAGCTGATCGAGACCGGCGAGGTCCAGCACGCGTTCCTCGGGATCAGCGGCGCCGACCTGACGCCGGAGATCGCCCAGGTCCTGAATCTCGAGCACGACTCGGGGGCGCTCGTCCAGCAGGTCGACCCGGGCACCCCGGCCGACGAGGCCGGGATCGAGGCGGGCGACGCCGTCGTCACCGTCGGCGGGACCCAGATCCGGGTCGGAGGCGACCTGATCATCGCCGTCGACGGCGAGGAGGTCGAGGACATGGGCGCGGTGATCGAGGCGATCCAGGCGAAGCAGCCCGGCGACGAGATCGAGCTCACCCTCCACCGCGACGGCGACGAGCGCACGGTGACGGTCGAGCTCACCGCACGGCCCGGCCAGGACGACGAGGACGACGGCGGATAGCGGCCAAGGGCCGTCAGCTTCCAGGAAGGGACGCCGAGACCGCAGCGACGGGCCGAGGATGCCGGCCGGTCGCGGCGCGTCGTCTCGGAAGCGGTCGTTCGAGGGGTTGGCGGGCCGCCCTGCCGCGGTTCGCGGGGCACGTGGCCGCGGATCTGCAGCAACGGGGATCGGGGGTTGCGGTTTCCCGGGGACCGGGTCTCTCGCGTGCGGATCGGGACCCGAACGTGACGACGACTGCGTCCGCGGCGGCGGATGCGGGATTCGGGTTGATATGCGACCCAAGGCGACCATCGGCGGCGCCGGAAGCGACGAATGTCACGTTTGGGGGTTCCATCTGGGCGAGCTCCGGCCGACTCGCGCCGCCCCGGCAACCGGACGAGCTCGGAGACCCGCGTCCACCCCTGGTCGCCTTCCCCGTTACTGCCGAACGCGCTCCCAGCGATGTCCGGGGCCGGGCACTCGCCGCCACCTCCGAGCTGACTCTAACCTTGCCGCCATGCGGATCAAGATCTGCGGGATCACCAGGGTCGAGGACGCGCGCGAGGCCGTGCGCCTCGGAGCCTGGGCGGTCGGGCTCAACCACTGGGACGGGAGCCCGCGCCGCTGCGACCCCGGGGTCGCCGTCGAGATCGCCGCCGAGCTGCGGCGGCGGGTCGAGGTCGTCGGCGTGTTCGTCAACGCGGGCCTCGACGAGCTCGCGGCCGCCGCCGAGGACGAGTCGCTGACGATGCTCCAGCTCCACGGCGACGAGGGCCCGGCGTTCTGCCGCGAGGCCACGCGCCGGACCGGGCTCAAGGTGATCAAGGCGCTGCGGGTGCGAAGCGCGGCCGACGTCCAGGCCGCCGAGACCTATCGGACCGACTACCACCTCCTCGACGCCCACCGCGCCGGGGTTCCTGGCGGCACCGGCGAGAGCTTCGACTGGGAGCTGGTCGCCGGGCGGCGGTCGAGCGTGCCGATGATCCTCGCCGGCGGGCTCGAGCCCGGCAACGTCGCCGCGGCGATCGAGGTCGCGTCGCCGTTCGCGGTCGACGTCGCGAGCGGCGTCGAGGCGGAGCCGGGCGTCAAGGACCATGCGCTGATGGCCGACTTCGTCGAGCGCGCGCAGGCGGCGGGGGCGAGCCGGCGGGCGGTGACGCGGTGACCGCCGGGCCGGGGGGCGCGGCGGGAGGCGCCGGCGCGGCGCTGGGCGTCGAGGAGCGCTTCGGCCGATACGGCGGGCGCTTCGTCCCCGAGGTGCTGGTCGCGGCGCTCGACGAGCTCACCGAGGCGTGGGCGGAGGCCCGCGACGACCCGTCCTTCCGCGGCGATCTCGATCGCCTGCTTCGCGACTACGTCGGCCGGCCGACGCCGCTCTACCGTGCCGAGCGGCTCTCGGAGCGGGTCGGGCGTGTCGTCTACCTCAAGCGCGAGGACCTCGCCCACACCGGCGCCCACAAGATCAACAACGCGATCGGGCAAGCGCTGCTCGCCCGCCGGATGGGAAAGCGCCGGGTGATCGCCGAGACCGGAGCCGGGCAACACGGCGTCGCGACGGCGACCGCCTGCGCCCTCCTCGGGCTCGAATGCGTCGTCTTCATGGGCACCGAGGACATGCGCCGGCAGGCTCCGAACGTCGAGCGGATGCGGTTGCTGGGAGCCGAGGTGGCCCCGGTCGAAGCCGGGGCGCGGACGCTCAAGGAGGCGGTCAGCGCCGCGATCCGCGACTGGGTGACCAACGTCGGCACGAGCCACTACGTGATCGGGTCGGCGGTCGGGCCGGCGCCGTATCCGGCCCTCGTCCGCGACCTCCAGCGGGTGATCGGCGACGAGGCGCGTGGGCAGGCACTGGCCGCGGAGGGCGCGCTGCCGGCGCGGGTGATCGCCTGCGTCGGCGGCGGCTCGAACGCGATCGGCAGCTTCACCGCCTTCATCGACGACCCGGTCGAGCTGATCGGAGTCGAGGCCGCCGGCGAGGGGATCGAGACCGGTCGCCACGGAGCCTCGCTCGCGGCCGGGCGGACCGGCGTCCTTCACGGCGCACTCTCTTCTGTCCTCGCCGACGCCGAGGGTCAGATCCTCGAGGCCCACTCGGTCTCCGCGGGGCTCGACTACCCGGGAGTCGGGCCCGAGCACGCCCACCTCCGAGACACGGGCCGAGCCCGCTACGAGTCGGTCACCGACGCCGAGGCCCTCCGCGCCTTCCGCGAGCTCGCCCGCCTCGAAGGCATCGTCCCCGCCCTCGAGCCCTCCCACGCAATCGCCTGGCTGCTGCGCGAGGCAGAAGCTAGCCAACTTCGCCCCGCCGCGGACCCCGCCGCCCCCGGACGCGGGAGCAGACTGGAAAAGCCCGAGGCGAATGCCTCGGGCAAGGGATTCCAGGCGGGAGCGGAGGACGTGTCGGGCAGCGATTCGGGAGCGGAGGACGTGTCGGGCAGTGATTCGGGAGCGGAGGAGGCGGCGGGCAGTGATTCAGGGTCCGGATTCGATGTCCTCACCCTCAGTGGCCGGGGGGACAAGGACCTCGCCGAGGCGATCGCTCGGCTCGAGGAGCTCGAGCGGTGAACGCCGAGCCGGGCCAGGGGAGAGTTGGCTCGGTCGCGAAGCGCGATCAGGGATCCGTGGGCGCTGAGGCGACCGCGAGCTCGACCGGGGCGGCGCGGATCGCGGCCGCGTTCGAAGCCGCCCGCGAGGAGGGGCGAGCGGCGTTGATGCCCTACATGATGGGCGGCTTTCCCGACCAGCGGACCGCGCTCGCGGTCGCCGACGCCTACGCGGATGCCGGCGCCGACCTGATCGAGCTCGGGGTCCCGTTCTCGGATCCGCTCGCCGACGGACCGGTGATCCACGCCGCCGCGACGCGGGCGCTCGACGCAGGCGCGACGCTCGAGTCGGTGCTCGGGATCTGCGAGCGGATCGCCGACCGGGTTCCGGTGGTGCCGATGACCTACGCGAACATGGTCCTCGCGCGGGGCGCGGAGGAGTTCGCCCGGCTGCTCGCGGGGGCCGGCGCCGCCGGGGCGATCGTCCCCGACCTCCCGCTCGAGGAGGGCGCCGAGACGGCGGCGGTGCTGCGTGGCGAGGGGCTCGCGCTTGTGCCGCTCGTCGCCCCGACGACGCCCCCGGCACGGCGCCGGTCGATCTGCGCCGGCGCCGAGGGCTTCGTCTACGTCGTCTCCGACACCCGGGTGACCGGGGAGCGAAGCGAGCTACCGAGCGGGCTCGGCGAGCTCGTCGCAGCGGTTCGCGCCGACTCGCCCGTCCCGGTGGCGGTCGGCTTCGGCGTCGGCACCCCCGATCAGGCGGCTGTGGTGGGCGAGATCGCCGACGGGGTGATCGTCGGCAGCCGCCTCGTCCGCGAGGTCGCCGAGGCGGCAGGCCCGGAGGCCGCCGCGACCGCGGTCGGCGGCTTCATCGCCGAGTGCCGCGACCGGATCGGGACGGGCAACGGCGCCGGCGGGTAACCTGCGGCCGGTGCGACTGCTCACCTTCACCACCGTCGCGCTCGTCGCGATGATCGTCGGCTACGCGTTCGGCCTGCCGGGGGCGGTCTGCGCGGTGATCTTCCTGTTCATCCTCTTCAACGGGATCCTCGACCGCTGGGCGCGGCCGCTGATCGAGCGCCTTCGCGCCTAGGTGGGCTGCCGAGCGATATGCCGGCGGCGCTCCGCTCCACGACCCGGAGCCGGCTCGCTCAGCCGAAGAAGCGCTTGCCGATCTCGAGCAGGTCGAGGTTGACGGTCTTCACCCCCCTGACCCGGTCGAGCGGGACCGAGGTGATCTCCGCTCCGTGCAGGGCGACCATGCAGCCGAACTCGCCGGCCTTCGCGAGGTCGTAGGCCTTCGCCCCGTAGCGGGTGGCGAGGATCCGGTCGGTCGAGGTCGGGGTACCGCCGCGTTGGACGTGGCCGAGCACCGTCACCCGGGTCTCGAAGCCGGTGCGCTGCTCGAGCTCCTCGCCGAGCGCGGCGCCGATCCCGCCGAGGCGCGGATACCCGTACTCGTCCTCGGCCACGACTGGCTGGATCAGGCGTTGCTCTCCGGTTTCCTGGTAGGTCAGCATCGCCCCCTCGGCGACGACGATGATCGAGAAGCTCTTGCCCCGCTCGTGCCGCTTCAAGATCCCCTCGGCGACCGACTCGACCGGCGTTGCGACCTCGGGGATCAGGATCCCGTCGGCGCCGCCGGCGACCCCTGCGTGAACCGCGATCCAGCCGGTGTTGCGCCCCATCACCTCGACCACCATCACCCGGTCGTGCGACTGGGCGGTGGTGTGGAGGCGGTCGATCGCGTCGGTCGCGATCTGGACGGCGGTGTCGAAGCCGAACGTGTAGTCGGTGCCGACGACGTCGTTGTCGATCGTCTTCGGGACCCCGACCAGGGGCAGCCCGTCTTCGACGTGGAGCCGGCGCGTGATCTCCATCGTGTGCTCGCCGCCGATCGCGACCACGGCGTCGAAGCCGTCGGCCTCGAAGGCCTCCTTGATCGCGTCGATCGCCTGCTCGCGGTGGGGCTCGAAGCTCGAGGTGCCGACGATCGTCCCGCCGAGCGGCAGCAGGCCGCCGAGGGTCCGCATGTCGAGCTCCATGTACTCGCGCCTGGCGAGGCCCTCGTAGGCGCGAAGGATCCCGACCGGCTCGTCGCCGCGCTCGATCGCCGAGCGGCCGACGGCGCGGATGACCGCGTTGAGGCCGGGGCAGTCGCCGCCGGCGGTGAGCACTCCGATCTTCATCGGCGGCGAATATAGGGATCGCGCCCCGGGGGCGACGAGCAGCGGGAGCTAGCGGTCGAGGAGGTCGCGGAGCGCCGGCTCGATCGCCGCGAACCGGAACCGGAAGCCGAGATCGAGGGCGCGCCGCGGGATCACCCGCTGGCTGGAGGTGACCGCGTCGGCGAGCTCGCTTCCCCGCAGCGCCGCGATCGCGAGCTTCGGGACCGGCACGATCGCCGGCCGCCCGAGCACCCGCCCGAGCGCCCGCGAGAACTCGCGGTTGGTGATCGGCTCCGGCACCGAGGCGTTGACCGGGCCGCTCACCTCGGGCTCGGCGAGCGCCCACAGCACGAGCCCGACGAGGTCGCCGCGGTGGATCCAGGGCATGTACTGCGAGCCGCCGGCGAGCGGTCCGCCGACGCCGAGCCGGAACGGCAGCAGGAGCTGCTTCAGCAGCCCGCTCGCCGGGTCGAGGACCGGCGCGCTCCGCAGCGAGGCCACCCGCACTCCGCCCGCGCCGGCGGCGAGCGCCGCCTGCTCCCAGTCGACGCAGAGCCGCGCGAGGAAGTCGTCGCCGGGCGGGCTCGACTCGTCGACGAGCGCGTCGCCGCGGTCTCCGTAGTAGCCGACCGCGCACTGGCTGACCAGCACCGTCGGCTTTCGCGCCGCCGCCAGCAAGCCGTCGACGAGGTTCTTCGTCGCCCGCACACGGCTCGCGCGGATCCGCTCCTTGGCCTCGTCGGTGAGTCGCTGGTCGAGGCTCGCGCCGACCATGTTCACGACCGCGTCGACGCCCTCGAAGGCGGCCTCGGGCGGGCGCTCGGAGGCCGGCCGCCAGGCGTGCCAGGTGACGGTCGGGTTGGTCGCCCGCGCCCGGTCGGGGGAGCGGCTCAGGCCGACGACCTCGTCGCCGCCGGCGAGCAGCGCGTCGCAGATCGCCGAGCCGAGCGTCCCGCTTGCGCCACTGACGAGGATTCGCCTGTCCACTCGACCTCTCCTACCCCGACCGCCCCGCGCTCAGTCCAGGGTCGAGAAGGTCCCGGTCTCCTCGCGCACGCGGGCGAGGCCGGCCCGTCGCGCCTCCTCGACGACCGCGGCCGCGACCGCCGGCGCGACGTCCCGGTCGAAGACGCTCGGGATCACGTAGTCCTCGCTCAGGTCGTCGTCGGAGACGACGTCGGCGATCCCCTTCGCCGCCGCCAGCTTCATCTCCTCGGTGATCCGCGGCGCGCCCGCGTCGAGGGCGCCGCGGAAGATCCCCGGGAAGCAGAGGACGTTGTTGATCTGGTTCGGGTAGTCGGAGCGCCCGGTGGCCATGATCCGCACGTAGGGCTCGGCCTCCTCCGGCATCACCTCCGGGATCGGGTTCGCCATCGCGAACACGATCGCGTCGTCCGCCATCCGCCCGACGTCGGCGGCGGAGACCAAGCCGGGTCCGGAGAGCCCGACGAACAGGTCGCAGCCCTCGATCGCCGCGCTCGGCGAGCCGGCGACCCGGCCCGGGTTCGTGTGCTCGGCGTACCAGCGCTTGATCTCGTTCATCTCGCCGGCGACGTAGTCCTCGCGCTCGGTCGACAGCGCGCCGCGGCGGTCGCAGCCGATGATCTCGGTGATCCCGGAGGCGAGCATCATCCTCGTCACCGCGACGCCCGCGGCGCCGAGGCCGAGGACGAGCACCCGCAGGCGCTCGATCGGCTTGCCGACGATCTTCAGCGCGTTGTGGAGCGCCGCCATCGTCACCACCGCGGTCCCGTGCTGGTCGTCGTGGAACACCGGGATGTCGAGCTCGGCCTTGAGCCGGTCCTCGATCTCGAAGCAGCGCGGCGCCGAGATGTCCTCGAGGTTGATGCCGCCGAAGGTCGGCGCCATCAGCCGAACCGCCTCGACGATCGCGTCGGGGTCGTGGGTGTCGAGGCAGACCGGGAACGCGTCGACGCCGGCGAACTCCTTGAACAGCATCGCTTTGCCCTCCATCACCGGCATCGCCGCCTCGGGACCGATGTCGCCGAGGCCGAGAACCGCCGAGCCGTCGGAGACGATCGCGACCGTATTCCGCTTGATCGTGTACTCGAACGCCTTCGAGCGGTCCTCGGCGATCACCGTGCAGACCCGGGCGACGCCCGGGGTGTAGGCCCTCGAGAGGTCGTCGCGCGTCTTCAGCGGGAAGCGATTGTGCTGCTCGATCTTCCCGCCGCGGTGCATCGCCATCGTCCGGTCGACATAGTCGAGCACCCGCGCGCCCTGCGTCGATCCGATCGCGCGCATGATCTCCTCCCAATGGGCCTGATCGCGTGCGTCGACCGTGAACTCCCGCACGCGCCTGCCCTCGCTGCCGGCGCCCGGGACCAGGTCGACCCCCTGGAGGACCCCGCCGCACTCGGCGATCCGGCCGGTGATCTTGCCGAGCGGCTCCTGCCGGGCGTCGAGCTCGACCCGGACCGTGACCGAGAATTGCGCCTGCGCCGGAGGAGTCGCCATCGGGCGCCCGATTGTATGCCCGGGCGCGCCGCCGGTCGCCGCGTCGACGGCACGGGCGCGAACGGCTTAGCCTGCGAGTGCATGGCCACGGGCGCCCAGGAGACGACGCCGGTCGAGGTCGCGAGCGAGGCGGCGGCCTCCGAGCCGCATCCCGCGCTGCGCCGCGACATCCGCGAGCTCGGGACGCTCCTCGGCCGGACCCTGGTCCGTCAGGAGGGGCCCGAGCTCCTCGACCTGGTCGAACGGGTCCGCGAGCTGATCCGCGGCGACCGCGAGGCTCCGGTGGCCGTCCTCAGCGAGGTCGAGCCCGGCACCGCGATCCGGCTCGCCCGTGCGTTCACCAGCTACTTCCACCTCGCGAACGTCGCCGAGCAGGTTCACCGGGGGCGCGACCTGCTCGCAAGCCGCGCGCAACGGGGCGCCTGGCTGGCGCAGACCGTCGACCGGATCGCCTCGGCCGGGGTGCCGCCCGACGAGCTCGCCGACGCAGTCGCGCGACTCAGCGTCCGGCCGGTGTTCACGGCTCACCCGACCGAGGCGGCGCGCCGTACCGTGCTCGCGAAGCTGCGCCGGATCGCCACCCTGCTCGACGAGCGCGACCGGGCGCTCGGCGCCGACGGGAGCGTCGTCGACCCGGTCGCCGAGCGGCGGGTGCGGCGCCGGCTCGAGGAGCTGGTCGACCTCCTCTGGCAGACCGACGAGCTCCGCGTCGCCCGCCCGGACGTGCTCGACGAGGCGCGCAACGCGGTCTACTACTTCGACGAGCTCCACCGCGACGCGCTTCCCCACGTGCTCGAGGCGCTGACCGAGGAGCTCGCCCGGCTCGACCTCGACCTTCCGCTCGAGGCCCGGCCGCTGAGCTTCGGGAGCTGGATCGGCGGCGACCGGGACGGGAACCCGAACGTCAGCCCCGAGAGCACCCTCGAGGTGCTCGGGCTCCAGAACGACCACGGGGCCCGGAACGCGCTCGCGGTGATCGACGACCTCAGGGTCGACCTCTCGTCGTCGGTGCGGATCGCCGGCGCGACCGCCGAGCTCACCGAGTCGCTCGAACGCGACCTCGAGCTGCTGCCCGAGCTCGACCCGCGCTACCGGCGGCTGAACGCAGAGGAGCCCTACCGCCTGAAGCTGACCTGCATGCGCGAGAAGCTGCTCAACACCCGGCGGCGGATCGCCGAGCAACGCCCGCACCGCCCGGGACGCGACTACAGCGGGATCGGCGAGCTACTCGACGACCTCGTCGTCGTCCGCGACTCGCTGCTCGTCCATCGCGGCGAGCTGATCGCGCGCGGGCGGCTCGAGACCGCGATCCGGACGCTCGCCGCGTTCGGCCTCGGCCTCGCGACCCTCGACGTCCGCGAGCATGCCGACGCCACCCACCGCGCGGTCGGCCAGCTCGTCGACCGCGTTCGCGAGCACGAGCGCCCCTACGCGGAGCTCTCACGCGACGAGCGGCGTGACCTCTGCGCCGCCGAGCTTCGCTCGCGGCGGCCGCTCGCCCTCCAGCCGCCGTCACTCGACCAGGCCGGAGCCCGGACCTACGAGACGTTCGTCGCGATCCGGCGAGCCCAGGACCGCTACGGGCCCGCGGCGATCGAGTCCTACATCGTCTCGATGTGCAGGGGCGCCGACGACGTCTTCGCGGCAGCGATCCTCGCCCGCGAGGCGGGGCTGGTCGACGTCCACGGCGATGTCGCGCGGGTCGGCTTCGTCCCCCTGCTCGAGACGACCGAGGAGCTGCGCGCCGCCGACCGGGTGCTCGACCAGCTGCTCTCCGACCCCGTCTACCGGCGGATCGTCGCCCTGCGCGGTGAGGCCCAGGAGGTGATGCTCGGCTACTCGGACTCGAACAAGGCGGCCGGGATCGCCACCAGCCAGTGGGAGATCCACCGCGCCCAGCGGCGGCTGCACGAGGTCGCCTCACGCCACGGGGTGGCGCTGCGGCTGTTCCACGGCCGCGGCGGCACCGTCGGCCGCGGCGGCGGCCCGACGAACGAGGCGATCCTCGCCCTCCCCTCGGGGACGCTCGACGGCGAGATCAAGCTCACCGAGCAGGGGGAGGTGATCTCCGACAAGTACCTGGTCGCCAGCCTCGCCCGCGAGAACCTCGAGCTGACGCTCGCGGCGGCGCTCGAGGCGACCGTGCTCCACCGCGCGCCGACCCAGCCGGCGAAGACCCTCGAGCGCTGGTCGGATGCGATGGACACCGTCTCCGGCGCCGCCCACGCCCGCTACCGCGAGCTGCTCGAGGACCCCGACCTGCCCGCCTACTACTTCGCCTCGACGCCGGTCGAGCTGCTCGCCGACCTCCACCTCGGGTCGCGGCCGGCGCGCCGTCCCGACTCCGGCGGCGGGCTCGACGGGCTGCGGGCGATCCCGTGGGTGTTCGGCTGGACCCAGTCGCGGCAGATCGTGCCCGGCTGGTTCGGGGTCGGCAGCGGGCTCGCGAGCGCCCGCGAGGCGGGGATCGGCGAGGTGCTCGCCGAGATGCACGCCGAGTGGCGGTTCTTCCGCAACTTCCTCTCAAACGTCGCGATGACGCTGGCGAAGACCGACATGGAGCTCGCCCGCCACTACGTGAGCCGGCTCGCGCCGCCCGAGCTCGATCGCGTCTACGAGCTGATCCGCGCCGAGCACGAGCTCACCGTCGCCGAGCTGCTGCGGATCACCGGCGAGGACGAGCTGCTCGGGTCGAACCCCGTCCTCCAGCACACGCTCCGGGTTCGCGACCGCTACCTCGCCCCGCTCCACTACCTCCAGGTCTCGCTCACCGAGCGCTGGCGCGTCGACCGCGACTCGGGCGAGGCCCGCGACCCCGAGGTCGCCCGCGCCCTGCTCCTGACCGTGAACGGGATCGCCGCCGGGCTCCGGAACACCGGCTGACGCGCCCCGGCACCGGTTCGGCAGCCTTGTTCGGCCCCCTGGACGGGTCGATGCCGAGGAACCGGAGCGGGCTAGTGCTCGCCGCCGGGGACGTCCTCGGCGCGGCGAGCGATGTATTCCTCGCCGTCGCGCTCGAAGTAGATCCGGAAGACGTCCCCCTGGACCTGGTGGTAGTCGAGGTGCTCGATGTCGACGTCGGCGGCGCTCTCGGGCGGGATCGTCATGTTGATCTGCTCCGGATGGCCCTCGACCGGCTCCCGGAGGCGGAGCACGAGGCTGTCCTCCTTCGAGACGACGACGACGCCGTCGAGGTACGCGAGCTCGCTCGAGCCGTCGTCGGAC
>DATHVI010000011.1:0-9184 GCA_035461385.1 Solirubrobacterales bacterium | reverse complement strand
CGCGAACAGGAACGCGAGGAAGAGGTAGTACTGGTTGGTCAGCTCACCGAGGTCGATAGGCCCGAGGCTGCCCGGAGACTCCGTTACCACGAGCCCCGCCGAGCCGCCGGTGATCGAGAGGTTGGTCAGCACCAGGACGATGAACTCGGCGAAGGCGATCGTCACGACCAGGAACGCAACCCCGGTCGTCCGCAACGAGACCAAGCCGATCGGGATCGCGATCAGCAGCGGGACCGCCGCGGCGAACAGCAGGCTCGGCCAGAACCCGAGGTGCAGCTCGGTGATCGCAAGCCCCGACGAGTAGGCGCCGACCCCCCACAGGCCCGCGTGGGCGAGCGTCGGCAGGCCGGTGAGGTTGACGAACATCGCCGTCGCCACGGCGACCATCGCCCAGATCGCCGCGAGGGCGGCGATCGAGACGAGGAAGTTGCCGGCGCTGCCGACGCTGTGTGGCGGCCAGGTCGGGACGACGAACAGGGCGATGAAGACGAGCGCGGCGCAGATTGCGAGATAGACGTGGCGCCTCGGGGACGCGGCGAGCCGGGCGATGCTAGATCTCAACGGTGCTCCTGAACAGGCCCCGTGGCCGCCAGGCGAGGATCGCGATCAGGAGCACGAACGCGTAACCATCCTGCCACTCCGGGCCGACCAGGTACGCGGATCCGTAGGTTTCGGTGAGTCCCAGCGCGAGGCCGACCACGACCGCCCCGCTTACGTTGCCGATGCCGCCGGCGAGCGCCACCGCGAGCCCCTTGATCAGGAAGGCGTTGCCGGAGAACGCCGTGAACGGGAACAGGATCCCGAGCAGCACGCCGGCGAGGCCCGCGAGCGCGGAGCCGATCCAGAACGCGGCCGACGTAGTCCGGGCGGCATCGACGCCCATCAGTGACGCCACCTCGCGGTTCTCCGCCGTCGCCCGCATCCGCCGCCCGAGATCGGTGTGCCCGAGAGTCCAGACTAGCCCAGCGACCACGGGCAGGCACGAGCCGACGAGCAACAGCCGGGCATCGGTGAAGACCACGCCGCCGACCTCGACGCCCCCCGTCAGCGGCGAGGCGATCTGCCGCTGCTCGGGGCCCCAGCCCTCGACGATCAACTGCTGGATCACGATCCCGAGCCCGACGGTGAGGATGAACGTCGCCAGGTGGTCGGACGCGAGGCGTCGGAACATCATCGCGTAGAGCGCGGTCCCGACGATCCCGACGCCAACCGGCGCCGCCGCGAGCGCGAGCCACCACGGCGCGCCGGCGGCGACCAGCCCGTAGGCGATGAAGGTACCCAGGATCAGGAACTGGCCCTGGGCGTAGTTCATGATCCGCGAGACGCCGAAGACCAGTGTCAACCCGACCCCGACGAGCACGTAGACGGACCCGATCGAGAGCCCGTTGAAGGTCTGCTGGAGGAACTCGGTCATCGTCCCGCGACGGCCGCTAGCTCCCCGATCTCAGCGGGCGCCGGACGTGGACGCTACTGAGCCTCGCACTCGCCCTGGCGGCAGAGGTACGTCGCCATCGGCTCGACCGAGTCGGGATCCGGGAACTGGTGGACCGTGATCTCCTCGCCCTCGACGACGTAGACGATCGTCTCGCAGTCGAGCTCCCGGCGCTCGCTCATCGTGCAGGTGCCGAACGGGCCGTCGTACGACTGGCCGGGCAGCGCCTCGGCGATCGCGGTGGTGTCGGAGATCGTCCCCGCCTCCTCGATCGCCTGCGCGAGGAGGATGAACGCGTAGAACATGTTGATCGCTGCGCCGGGGGAGCCGGCCGGTTCCTCGCCCCGGAACACGGGCTCGGGGTCGTAGTCGGGAATCGTCGCCGACGGCGAGAACGTCGGGCTGAAGTTGGGGATGATCAGCGTCATGTCCCCGAGGCCCTGGACGTCGAAGACCTGGTCGGGCGTGAGGACGTCGTTGAGGCCGTAGGGGGCGATGTCGAGCTGTGCAGCCTGCTGGAGGATCGCCGTCGCCTGCTCGGCCGACTGGAGCGCGATCAAGAGGTCGGGCTGTTGCTGCCTGAACTGCGTCAGCACCGAGGTGAAGTCGGTCGCGTTCGGCGGGAAGCTCTCGTTCGCCACCACCTCGAGCCCCTCCTGCTCCGCGGCGTCCTGGTAGGCGCCGGCCGACCCCTGGCCCTGCTCGTCGTTCGGGGCGAGGATCGCGACCGTCTCGATCTCCGCGAACTGCGACTTGAGCTGCTTCATGTTGGTCACGAACAGCTCGGCGAGGAACACGGTCGGCGAGAACAGCAGCGGATGGCTCTCCGGGTCGGAGAGGAGCTCGAGCTGCAGGTCGAAGGCGGGCGTGAACGTGATCACCTCGTTCTGCTGGAACACCTCGTAGGAGGGGTTCGCCCCGAGGTCGGGACCGAGTGCGGCAATAGCACCCGAGTCGACGACCGCGCGTGAGGCGCTCACGATCGCGCTCGGGTCGCTACGGTTGTCCTCGGCGGCCACCACAGCTTCGTAGGTTTCGCCGTCGACCTCGATCCCGCCGTTCTCGTTGATGAACTCGGCGGCGCTCTCAACGCCCTGGACGGCAGGAAGGCCGTAGATCTGCAAGGTGCCCGAAAGCTGCGTGTTGGCGCCGAAGGTCACGGTGCCACCGCTCGCGTCGGCGCCCTCATCCCCACCTCCACATGCGGCGATCAGCGCGGTGCTGGCGGTACAAGCGACGATCAGGGCGACGTAGCGGCCCCTCCCCCGGAGCTTGGCTGGGAGTCGACAATGCTTGCTGGTCATTGCTGTCCTCTCTCGTTTATCGACGGGGTCGACGTCGGCCGGATCACGTCGGCAGCCAAGGAATATGGCTATCGACGCTTGAGATATATGACGATATATCACGGATGTCGGGAGTGTTCAACCCACGGCGCCGTGCGCCGAGCGCGGGCTCCGCGACCTCAGCCCTTATCGACGACCCAGACCATCGCGCCCGGCTGGCCAGCCAGGGCGTCCTCGAGCGCGGTGCCGAACGGGTTCTCCTCGTCCGGGTCGGCGTCGGGTCGCCAGCGCGCCTGCTCGGCCGTCAGCCGCGGCTCGATGCACTGGCTAACCGTGAGCCCGGCACGGCCGAAGGCTTCGATGTACTCGCCGTGGCCGTGGCCGTACTCGGGGACCTCGCAGGCGTTGCCCTCCGAGTCGATGATCGGCGCGCGCCACCCGAGCACCGAGGTGATGAACGGGTGCGGGACCGAGATCACAACCCGACCGCCGGGCTGGAGCGCGCGAGCCAGCTCGCTGATCGCCGGCGCGACGTCCGGCAGGTGCCCGAGGACGAGGCCGCAGGTGATCGAGGTGAAGCTCTGATCGTCGACGGGCAGCCCCGTGACATCGCCATGGCGAAACTCGATCTTGGGGAGCTTCGCACGCGCCACCGAGAGCATCCCCTCGTTCGCGTCCACCCCGATCACGTCGTAGCCGGCCTCGGCCAGGTAAGCGGTGTGCCGACCGGTTCCGCAGCCCGCGTCGAGGACGGGCCCGTCGGAGAAGCCGTCGATCAGCTTCCGCATCACCGGTCCCTCCAGCGCCAGGATCGGATCCGGGTCGAGCTCGGTCGGGTGGTCGTAGGTCTCCGACCAGCTCGTGTAGCCGGCGTCGACCTCGACCTCCGGGAGGTCTCGCTGTTCGAAGAGCGGGGGGTTCTCGTACCCTCTCACTATCCCGTCGACCTCGGCGCGGCGCCCGGCGAGGCGGTCGAACTGCCGCCGCTGCGCCGCCCGCAGGATCGCCAGCCCCTCGATCCCGAGGAGGTAGTCACCCAGTCGGTAGTGACTGCCGACCTCGGTCGCGGTATCGATCGTCGCCATCCGTGCCTCCTCCCCGGACCTCGAGCGTGGACACCGTGTTCCCGAGCCGGTCGGGCAGTACGGTCGCTGTTGGTACCGGTGAAATATATGTACCGTATCGCAACGATATACTAGGGTCGCCTGGCCGAATGTCAAGTGCCCTCGCTGCTTGCAGCTACTCCGGGTGCCCGGCGCCAGCGATCAGGAACTCAGGCTCGGGCGGCGCCCGCTGAGGCCTCAACCGCCTCCGCCTCCACCGTGCCGTCGCCGTCGACGTCGGCCTCGGGCGGCAGCTCGCCTCCGCGCTGGGTGCCGGCGATCAGCTCGTCGGGACGCTTCGAGTCGGGCACGAACCCCGACTTCATCCCGAAGTAGACCGCCTGCGGGTGGTGGGCGACGATCGCAACGGTCGACTGCTCGGGCTCAACCGCGTAGCCGCCGGAGAGGGTCATCCCGATCTGCTCGAGGCCGAGCAGGCGCCAGACCTTCTCGTGCTCGGACTGGTCGGGGCAGGCCGGGTAGCCCCACGAGTAGCGCCGGCCCTGGTCGAGGTCGATGCCGAGCCCGCGGCGGACCTCGGAGTGAAGCCACTCGGCGAGCCCCTCGGCCGCCTGGACGCCGAGGCCGTGGACGAAGAGCTGCTCGGCGAACTCGCCCTCGCGCTCGAGCTGGGCGATCCGCTTCGTGACCTCAGCGCCGACGGTGACCCCCTGAAGAGCGACGACGTCGCGCTCGCCGCTGTCCAGCGGCCTGAAGAAGTCGGACAGGCAGATCCGGTCGTGCTTCGGCTGGCGCGGGAAGACGAGCCGCTCGAGCTCACGCTCGGGATCGTCGGGGTCGAAGATCACGAGCTCGTTGCCGTCGGCGTTGCACGGGAAGTAGCCGAGGCGCGCCCTTGGGTGCAGGTAGTCCTGCTCGCGCCACATCCGCTCGAGCTTCGGCGCGAAGCCCTCGTCGCCGTCGTGGCCCTCGACGATCTGCCGCCACTCCTCGCCCTTCTTGCCGCGCCCGCCCCAGTGGAGCTTGAACAGGACGTGGCGGTCGAGATAGGGAAAGACCTCTGCGAGGTCGATTTCGACGTCGCGCACGCCCCAGAACGGCGGCTTGGGAATCGGGTTGTCGGTGCGAACGGCCGAGCGCACGCTCGCGTCGGTCGTCGGCGGGGCGTCGTCGACCTCGACCGGCTTCTCGCGCAGCGTCCGCGCCGCGTCGCGGACCTTCGCCACCAGCGCCTCGCGGGCGTCGCCGTCGATCAGCGCATCCATCGTGTCGAGCCCCTGGAAGGCGTCCTTGCAGTAGAAGACGCCGGGCTCGTAGACCTCGTCGGACTCCTTCCCCTGCGGGTAGAGCGCCCGGAAGCCGAAGTCGCGGTTGATCGCCGCGCCCCCGAGCAGGACCGGGAACTCGTACCCGCGCTGGTGGAGCTCCTGGATGCAGAGCGGCATCTGCTTCGACGTTGAGACGAGCAGCGCCGAGAGCCCGATCGCGTCGGCGTCGTGCTCGACCGCGGCGTCGATGATCGTGTCGATCGGGACCTGCTTGCCGAGGTCGATCACGGTGTAGCCGTTGTTGGTCAGGATCGTGTTGACGAGCGACTTGCCGATGTCGTGGACGTCGCCGAACACGGTCGCGATCACGACCTTGCCCTTGGTGTGGCCCTCGATCCGCTCGAGGTAGTTCTCGAGCCGCGCGACCGCCCGCTTCATCACCTCGGCCGACTGGAGGACGAACGGCAGGATCAGCTCGCCGGCGCCGAACTTGTCGCCGACCTCCTTCATCGCCGGCAGCAGCACCTGGTTGAGCGTCGGCACGGCGCCGATCTTCTCCACCGCGCGGTCGATCTCGTCGGAGACCCCCTCCTTGCGGCGGCGGAGGATGTGCCAGTGCAGCGCCTCCTCCGGCTCCATCCCCTCGGTCGGGTCCTCCGCCTCGGCCTCGGCTTCCTCCCCCTGGGACTCGAAGTGGGCGATGAACCGCTCGAGCGCGTCGTCGCGGCGGTTGTAGACGAGGTCGTCGGCGAGCTCGCGCTCGGCCGCACCGATCTCCCCGTAGGGGGTGATGTGATTCGGGTTCACCATCGCCAGGTCGAGGCCGGCGTCTGTGCAGTGGTGGAGGAAGACCGAGTTCAGCACCGCCCGGGCCCGCGGCGAGACGCCGAAGGAGACGTTCGAGACCCCGAGCGAGGTCTTCACACCGGGGAGCTCGGCCTTGATCCGCCGGATGCCCTCGATCGTCTCCACCGCCGAGGGCCGCCACTCCTCGTCGCCGGTCGTGAGCGTGAAGGTGAGCGCGTCGAAGATCAGCAGCTGGGGGTCGAGGCCGTGCTCGTCGCACGCCAGCTCCTTGATCCGCTTCGCGACCTCGAGCTTGCGCTCCGCGGTCTTCGCCATCCCCTGCTCGTCGATCGTCAGCGCGATCACCGCCGCCCCGTGGGCGCGGGCGAGGGGGACGACCCGATCGAGCTTGTCGCGGCCGGCCTCGAGATTGATCGAGTTGACGATCGCACGCCCCGGAGTCTGCTCGAGCGCCGCCTGGATCACCTCGGGCTCGGTCGAGTCGATCTGGATCGGCGCCGGCTGGGTGAGCGCGACACGCTTTGCGACCTCCCGCATCTGCTCGTCCTCGTCGGTGCGCTCGGTGAGCGCGACGCAGAGGTCGAGGACGTGGGCCCCGCCTGTCACCTGGTCCTCCGCCACCTGGACGATCCCGTCGTAGTCGTCGGCGAGCAACAGCTCCTTCGCCTTGCGCGAGCCCTGCGAGTTCACCCGCTCGCCGACCAGTGTCGGCCGCGGCTCCTGGACCAGCGGCGTCGCGGTCATCATGCTCGAGACCTGCGGCGGGCCGGGCGCGGGACGCTCACCCGGGACCCGACCGGCGACACGCTCGGCGAGCGCGGCGATGTGCTCCGGGGTCGTCCCGCAGCAGCCGCCGACGATCGAGACGTCGTAGCGCTCGACGAACTCGCCGAGCAGGTTCGAGATCTGCTCCGGCGTCTCGGGGAAGATCGTCTCACCGTTCGGGCCCTGGAGCGGAAGGCCGGCGTTCGGGATGCAGTGGACAGGGACCGGCGAGTGCTCGCCGAGGTAGCGGATCGCGTCGCGCATGTCCTCGGGGCCGGTTGAGCAGTTGAGCCCGATCACGTCGACGTCGAGCGCGGCGAGCGTCGTCAGGGCCGCCTGGATGTCGGTGCCGAGGAGCATCTTCCCGCCCTGGGGCAGGAGCGAGATGCTGGTCTGGATCGGGAGCGCCCGCCCGGCGCGCTTTGCCGCCTCGCGGGCGCCGAAGACGGCTGCCTTGACCTCGAGGATGTCCTGGGCCGTCTCGATGATGATCAGGTCGGCGCCGCCTTCGACCAGCCCCTGAGCCTGCTCGGTGAACACCTCGACGAGCTCGCGGAAGCTGATCTGGCCGAGCGTCGGGTCGTCGGATGCAGGCAGGTGACCGGTCGGCCCGATCGACCCGGCGACGAACCGCGTCTCGCCGGCCGCCCTGCGGGCGATCTCGGCGGCACGGCGGTTGATCTCGAGCGTCTCGTCGGCGAGGCCCCACTCGTCGAGCTTCAGCCGTGAGCCCTGGAAGGTGTCGGTCTCGACCACCTCGGCGCCGGCGTCGAGCATCGACGCGTGGACGCCCTCGATCACGTCGGGGCGGTGCAGCACGAGCGCCTCGTGGCACTTGCCCGCGAGCCCGCCGTAGTCGTCGGCGGTGAGATCGAACTGCTCGAGCGTCGCCCCCATGCCGCCGTCGAAGACGACGACGCGCTCGCGGGTCGCGGCGAGGAAATCGCGTTCGGCTGTCGGGCGGGACTTCGTCGGCAAGCGTTACCTCCATCGATCCTGGCTGTAGCACCCTGCGCGTGGACCACCACGGTCGGGTTGCTGCGGCTTCAGCGGTCCAGGTCCCTCAGCCGCTCCGGATGGAATTGACGGGAGTCTACCGTGCCGGTTATGTTGGGCGTGGGGGACTACCGACGAGGGGAGGAGACATGAGGCACCGGGCGGGCATGGCGGTCATCTTCGCCGCCGCGGCGTTCGCGTTCGCGCCCGCGGTGGCCGAGGCGGCGCGGTTCTGCGTCCAGAAGCCGAAGTGCGCCAAGGCGGGTGGCACGGCGCAGCCGACGATCCAGTCGGCGCTCAACGCGGCGCTGGCGAACGGGCCGGGCCGCGACCGGGTCGAGCTCGGCCCGCACACGTTCACCGACGGGCCCTTCTTCGCCGCCGCCGGGAACCCGGTCATCGTCGTCGGCAGGGGGATCGGGAAGACGGCGCTGACTCGGATCCCGACCACGTCCGGGGTGACGATCCTGCGGCTCGACGACCCCGCCTCCCGGATCGCCGACTTGCGGGTGCGGATCAACGACGGCAGCACCGTCGAGGGCCTTCGCACCCGAGGAGTCGCGGAGCGGGTCCAGGTCGCTGGCCAGAGCTCCGACGTCGGCCAGACGGGCGTCCGCCTCGACGAGGGCGGCAGGCTGGTCCGCGGTCGCATCACGCTCCCGCCGGCGACCGGCTCCTACGGCGTGAACCTGAACGGACCGGGCACGGTGGCTCGGGCGAGCAGCGTGCGCGCGAACACCGGCGTGATCGCGAGCAGCTCCACGACCGGGCAACCGGCGCGCGCGATACGGGTGCGAGTCATCGCCCGGGAGACCGGCATCAATGCCATCGGCGGCGACGTCGTCGTCGATCAGGCGACGGTGCGGATGCTCGGCTCCGCGAACGAACGTGGCCTGTTCCTGTTCCCGTTGAACGGTGGCAACCTGACCGCGCGTCACGTCACCGTCGTCGGAGGCGGAGGCGCCAACGGGATCGGAGCGGGGGCGACCCTGCTCGCGCTGATCGGCCCCTGCTCGACCGCGACGCTGACGCTCAGGAACTCGATCCTGCGCGGCTTCTCGACCGACATCGAGCGGACGGTGTCCGGCGGCGGCTGCTCCCCGGGCACGCCCGAGGCGAACGTCGACGTCGCCTGGAGCGTCTACTCGCCGGCCAAGGTCGTCCAGTCGGGCGACGGCGAGCTTCGACGCGGCAAGGGCAACCGCAACGTCAACCCGCGGTTCCGAAATCAGGCGAAGGGCGACTATCGCCTCCGCCGCCGCTCGCCGGTGATCGACCGCGGGCAGAAGGGCAAGCCGACGGCGGGCGAGTCGAAGGTCGACCTCGCCGGCCGCAAGCGCGTCCTCGACGGCGACGGCAACGGCAAGGCCCGCCGCGACGTCGGCGCGTTCGAGCGCAAGCGCAAGCGCCGCCGCTAGCCGACTTCAGCCGGTCAGGTCGAGACCGGCTCCTCGCCGGTCCGCGGGCGGAGCCGGACCGGCGCGCTCTGAAGCGCCCGCATCCGCATGTCCGACCAGGTGACGCCCTCGCGAACGAGCGCGGGGACGCCGAGGGCGACGGCGGTCGCGA
>DATHVI010000010.1:0-7507 GCA_035461385.1 Solirubrobacterales bacterium | reverse complement strand
CCCCGTCCGCGCCCAGTGCACGGTCCCCCCCGCGCGCGCGACCGAGCGCTCGAGGGTCTCGAGGTGGGCGTCGAGGTGGCGGACCGCCTCGCGCTTGATCCGCTCGCCGGCGTCGCGAAGCGCCTCCCAGTCGGAGCGCTCGGCGACCACCGCGGCCCGCCTGGCGCGGATCGTATGGGTCGCGTTACGCAGGTTGGCGCGGAGCTGCGGGTCGGCGAGCGCCTCGGCCGCGGCGCGCGGGAACGGCGCCGGCTCGAAGATCATCGAACCACCTTCCGGCAGATGCTGCTCTCGCGGCATGAATGTCGCTCGCTCACAGACCCTCCTCTGTGGCGGCGAGGATCTCGGCGATGTGGACGGCGTCGACGCCGGCACGGGCCCGCGACAGCCCGCCCCCGATCTGGAGCAGGCACGAGTTGTCGGCGGCGCAGACGACCTCGGCGCCGGACTCGACGATCGCCGCCGCCTTGTCGGTCAGCATCGCGGTCGAGGTGTCGGCGTTCTTGACCGCGAAGGTCCCACCGAAGCCGCAGCACGACTCCGCCTCCGCCAGCGGCCGAAGCTCGAGCCCGCGCACCGCCCGCAGCAGCCGCAGCGGAGCGTCGCCGACCCGCAGCAGGCGCAGCGAGTGGCAGGTCGGGTGGTAGGCGACGCGGTGCGGGTAGTAGGCGCCGACGTCCTCGACCTCGAGGATGTCGACGAGGAACTGGGAGAGCTCGTGGACCCGGGGCGCGATCTCTCTCACCGCCTCAGCCAGCGCGGGGTCGCCGGCGAGCTCGGCGAGCCGCGGGTACTGGTCGCGGACCATCGCCGCGCACGAGCCCGACGGAGTGACGATCGCCTCGGCGCCGGCGAAGACGTCGACGAACCGCCGGGCGAGCGGCACCGCCTCGAGCTGGTAGCCGGCGTTCGCGTGCATCTGCCCGCAGCAGGTCTGCTCGAGCGGGAAGTCAACGCCGCACCCCAGTCGCTCGAGCAGCCTCACCGTCGCCCGCCCGGTGCCCGGGAACAGGGTGTCGTTGAAGCAGGTGATGAAGAGCGCGACGCGCATCGGCGGCGTCGCCTGAGGCTACCGCTCGCCCGCCCGCCCGGCCCGCAGGTGGCTGCTTTCGCTCAGTCTGGCACGGCGTGTCGCCCGAGCCGGTCGGATCCCCTCGCCGAATTCTCCGACAAGCTGTCGGCGCCGGCACGCCTCCGTAGTCCCCCCGGAAGCGAACTGCGGGTGAGCCACGATTCCCCGGATCCGGGTGAGGCGGAGGGTCGGGCGGACAGACGAGTGGAAGGAGGGAATCATGAGACGAATTCTCGCCTACTTGCTCGCTGTGGCAGCGCTGAGTCTGGCGTCCGTCGGCTCGGCGCTCGCGAGTCCCGCCGGGAACTTCCCCGAGGGAGTGCCGCCGGCGGGCAACTCCCAGGCCTGCACGGTGCTGCTGACGACACCGTCGCCCGCGACGGGGTCGCCACGGGGCTGGCTAACAAGGCCGCTCTGTACATCGACGCATGCCTGGGCGGGCCCTAGAAGCGCGCCCGAATCGATAGAAGCTGGCGAGGGCAAGGGCCGCCCCCTTGCCCTCGTCCTCGCGAGGACCGGAGGGCATCGTGGGAGGTACCAGCCCCGGCCGCGGGCTTCCGCTCCCCACCGGACCGGGCCGGTACCCTGGCCGCGATGGCGCGGATCGAGGTCGCCGAGGCGGACATCACGCAGCTCGAGGTCGACGCGATCGCGAACGCGGCCAACACCGACCTTCGCCACGGCGGCGGGGTCGCGGGGGCGATCGTCCGCGCCGGCGGCCGCGAGATCCAGGAGGAGTCCGATCACGTCGCGCCGATCGAGCTCGGCTCGGCGGTCGCCACCGGCGCCGGGTCGCTGCCGGCGAGATGGGTGATCCACGCCGCGACGATGCATCTCGGTGGGCCGACGTCGGCGGAGGCGATCCGGGGCGCGACCGCGAGCGCCCTTCGCGTCGCCGACGAGCTCGGTGCGAAGTCGCTGGGCCTGGTCGCGTTCGGGACCGGCGTCGGCGGCTTCCCGCTCGAAGAGGCCGCGCGGATCGAGGTCGAGGAGGTCCGCCGCCGTACCGGCGCCGGCGACAGCGGGATCGACCGGGTTGTGTTCTGCGTCCGCGGTGGCGAAGCCCGGCGCGCGTTCGAGGCCGCGCTCGCCGCCACAGGTTGAGCGCCGCCCCGTCTTTTAGCCCGACGCGATCACCCGGACCTGGCGCGCGAAGCTCTCGGCCTGGATCAGCCGCAGCGCCTGGCGGCGGGTGAGCGCGAGGGTCGCCACCCAGCGCGCGGGACCGGGCCCGGGGGCCTCGACCTCACCCTCGCCGGAGCGGAGGTCGAGGAGACGGACGCGCTCGGCGGCGACATACGTGCGCCCCGGCCCGCGGCCGGGGCCCGGCTCGGTGGTGACGAGGACGTCGACGCGGCGGTGCCGCGCCGCCGCCGCGGTCGCGAGCGAGCCCGCGCCGGCGACCGCGATCTCGACCGGCGCCCGCCCCGGTCCGGCCCGCCCGGGGCGCGGCGGCCGGTTCGATTGCGGCTCGGCGAGCTGAGAGGCGACGAGGTAGGAGCCGGCCGGAACCGCGACCCGCGGCGCGAGGCCGAGGGCCTCCTCGGGCCCGGTCAGCGCGTCCGCGGGCGCGAAACGCTCCGGGACCCGGCGGGCGACCAGCGCGCGGCGGATCGCCGCCGGGCGGAGCGCGCGGCGCGCGGGCAGCGACTCGACGGTCACGACCACCGACCGCAGCGGGCCGTACTCGGCGGCCACGTCGTCGCGGTAGCCGCCCGCGACGGCGGCGGCGAGGCCGGCGCAGGCGAGCGCCGCGAGGGCGAACCCGACCGCCCTCGCACGGCGGCTCATGCGACATCGGCGGGAGGGCTCGCGCGTGAGAGGCCCGCGCGGTCGCAGGCGATCGGGAGCTCGATCACCGCGCGAGCGCCGCGTTCGCCGGCCGCGAACGCGAACCGCCCCCGATGCGCGGCCGCGGTGCCGGCGACGATCGCAAGCCCGTGGCCGCGCCGCGGGTCGCGACCCCCCGGTCGGGTCCGAAGCGGCGCCGCGAGCTCGCCGGCGCCCCGCTCGGGATCGCTGCCGTCGGCGACTGCGATCCGCAGCCGGTCGCCATCGACGGCGCCCTCGACCAGCACCTGCTCGGCGCCGTGCTCGAGCGAGTTCGCGAGCAGGTTGTCGAGCGCGCGTCCGAGCGCCGCCGGGTCGCCGACCACCTCGGCGGGCCCGGCGCGCCAGCGGAGGTCGATCTCGCGGCCGAGCAGCGCCGCCGGCCCGGACCAGCGCGCGACCGCCTCGCCGGCGAGGCGGTCGGCGCGCAGGACCCGACGGACCCGGGGCTGGGGGCGTCCGTTGAGCTCGGCGTCGAGGGTGTCGAGCGCCGCGATCGCGGCGCCGACGTGGTCGCGGACCGTTGCGCCTCCGGAGCTCGCAACGGCCGACCGGCTCGCGGGGGCGGCCGCAGTGAGCGCGAGGATCTGGAGTGGCCGGCGCAGCTCGTGGAGGGCGCGGTTGAGCGCCTCCCGGCGGCGCGAGGCGCGGCGGCGGTCGACCGCAAGCGCGCAGGCGATCGTCACCAGCAGCGGCCAGGCGGCGACGGCGCTCTCAGTCGTCCCGATCATCCGCGGGCTCGGGGCCGTCGAGCAGCCGGTAGCCGACGCCCCAGATGTTGGCGACGTAGCGACGCGAGGCGGGATCGAGCTTGCGACGCAGGCGGCTGGCGTGGGTATCGAGCGTCCGCGTCCGTCCGAGCGACCGGAACCCCCACACATCCCGCAGCAGCTCCTGCTTCGTGAACACCCGGGTCGGCTCGCTCGCCAGCGCCTGCAGCAGCGCGAACTCCTTGTTCGCGAGCTCGACGCGGCGTCCGGCGACGGTGACCTCGCGCCGGGCGGGGTCGACGACGAGCTCGCCGACCCGAAGCGGGCCCGCCTTCGCCCCGCCGTCCCGGCGGCGAAGGACGGCGCGGATCCGCAGCGCGAGCTCGGACACGCAGACCGGCTTGACGAGGTAATCGTCGGCACCCTCGCCGAGCCCGCGGAGCCGGTCGGCCTCGGCGCCGCGCCCGCTGACGACGATCACCGGCAGGCCGGGGTCGTAGCGACCGCTGATCCCGTCGGCGCCCCGGATCTGGCGCAGGACGTCGAGCCCGGACGCGTCGGGGAGGCGGAGGTCGAGCAGCAGCAGGTCGGGCTGGTCGTAGTGGCAGCGGCGAAGCGCGTCGGCGGCGGACGCCGCGGGCAGGACCCGGAATCGCTCCGCCTCGAGGTGGTCGCGGAGCAATTCGAGCGTCGGCTCGTCGTCGTCGCAGACGACGACGGTCGCCTCGGGCTCGGGGCTCGCCAGCATCACCCGCGCCTCCGGCCCGCCGCAACGCGAGCGGCGAGGAGATCGGTGCCCGGCGTCGAATCCACGCTCCCTACAACCCCGGCGGGCACGATCGCGCTCCCCCTGGCGGCCGCCACCGTCGCCGGGGTGCAAACCTACGTTCAGGCTCCGGGCCTCAGCTGCGAGGACGGCCCGGATTCGCAAAGATGACCGGGCCGCTGGATCACCCGGCGGCTTCGTTTTCGATCGGACCGAGGACCCGAACCCAGTGGAGCGAGCAACCCGCAGAGGCAACTACGAATCCGGCTCCGACTACGTGCTCGAGTACGGGGAGCTGCGATTCGCGTTCAACGAGGACGACTTCTCGCAGCGGGTCGAGCAGGCGGCGGTGAAGCTCGACTTCGTCGACCAGGGGCTCGAGCTCGACGAGCTCCACGACCTCCTCGAGCTGGCGGTGAACGGCGAGATCCGCGAGCCGACCTCCGCCCTCGGCGAGCACATCAACGAGCACTGGACCGAGCTCGTCGGCCCGGCGAACCGCAGCCTCGTCCACTGGATCCGCCGGCTCGTCTTCCGCGGCGCCTGGCTTGACCAGCGGGTCAAGGAGGGCGAGCTCGACGTCGTCTTCGACCCCCAGACCCACACCTTCGGCTACGTCCAGCCCGACCGCGACGCGGAGCCGATCGAGCTCTCGCGCGAGCCCTCCTGGTCGCGACTCGCCTACCGGCCCTAGGTCGTCGCTCACGACCCGTCAGGGGTCGAGCTCAACGTATTCGTCGATAACCGGGGAGAACGTTGCTCTCGACGCGGGGCCTCGAGCCTGCCTCGCCTACAGGCCCGCCAGCAGCTCCGCGTTCGAGGCCGAGCCCTCGATTCGCTCCCGCAGCAGCGTCGCGGCTTCTCGCGGGTCGAGGTCGGCGAGCAAGGAGCGCAGCCTCCGGACCGCCTCGAGCTCGCCGGGGTCGCGAAGCTGGTCCTCGTTCGAGACCCGGCAACGAGCCGGCACCAGCGCCGGGACTACGCCGGCGCCGGCGAGCTCGGGGTCGAGGGTGACGAGCGAGCTTTCGGTCGTCGCGACCGCCCGCTCGGCCTCGCCCTCGTCGCGGCCGCCGTCGAGGACCGTCGCGATCACCGTCAGCGATCCGCCGCCGGCGAGGTTCCGCCCGGAGCCGAACAGCCGCTTGACCTCGCCCGCGTCACCGGCGGCGAGCGCGAGCCGCGAGAGCGAGTCGCAGAGGAGCACCGCGTCGGCCCCGTCCTCGGCGAGGCGCCGGGCGCGCTCGAGCGCGAGCTCGGCGACGTGGACCTGGTCGCGGGGCGCGAGATCGGCGGTCGCGATCGCGAACTCGGCGTCGGCGACCGCCTCCCGCCATGCCGTCGCCTCCTCCGGCCGCTCGTCGACGAGGAGGACGATCGCCCGGAGCCCCTCGGCGCCGGAGACCGCTCGCGCGAGGCCGCGGAGCAGCGTCGTCCGGCCCGACCGGGGGGCTGCCCGGACGAGCACCCGCTGGCCAAGCGCAAGCGGGGCGAGGAGGTCGACGGCCCGGAGCAGCACGTCGCCGCGGTCGGAGTCGAGCGGCACCCGGCGCTCGGGAAGGATCGGGGCGAGGGCGTCGAAGTCCGGCCGCGCCTCGGACAGCGGCTCTACGCCGTTGACCTGGTCGACGTGGACGAGGGCGCGGTGACGCTCGCCGCGGCGCGGCGCCCGGGCGGGACCGGCGACGTGGTCGCCGGGGCGAAGCTCGCAGCGGCGGACCTGGGAGGCCGAGATGTAGACGTCGTCGGGAGCGGGATGGAGCCCCTCGAGGCGGATGAACCCGAACCGCTGGCGGGTGAGCTCGAGCACCCCGCTGACCTCCTCGGTCGCTTCGTCGGCCTCGCGCGGGCCCGCGTCGTCGACCTCCGCCGCCGGCTCGTCCTCCGCGCCGATCACGGTGCCGACGACCTCGAGCTCGTCGGTGTCGGCTTCGGCGCTGCTGCTCAGATCCTCCGCCGGCGGCGGCGTGATCGGCTCCGGCGCCGGCTCGCGGGACTCCGCCTCCTCACGCTCGAAGTCGTCCCTCCCACCGCCCGCTTCGCCGATCGCGGCAACCAGCTCGTCGCGGCGGAGCATCCGGAAGCCCTCGATCCCGAGCTCCGCGGCGCGGGCGTGAAGCTCGGCGAGGTGCAGGTCGGCCAGTTCGGTGCGGCTCATCGCGCGCAGGATATCCCCGCCCGAGCCCGGTGGCGTTCCCGGTCCCCGTCAGCCCCGGGCGGCGGCGGCGCTGCGCTCGGTCAGCCCCCGCAGCCACTCCCCGAACTCGGGGCGTGACTCCCAGTCCTTGCGGAACCGCTCGGCTCCGGCGTCGGTCAGCGGGTGGGCGAGCATCTGTCGCAGCACCTTCGCCGGCACGGTGGCGATCTCGCAGCCGAGCTTCGCCGCGGTGATCACGTGCTCGGGATGGCGGATCGAGGCGGCGATGACCTCCGAGGTGATCCCGCCGGCGCGGAAGCAGTCGACGATCTCCCCGACAACGTGGCCCGAGTCGACCGAGATGTCGTCGAGCCGGCCCATGAAGCAGGAGACGTAGGTCGCCCCGGCGCTCGCTGCCAGCATCGCCTGATTGGCCGAGAAGACGAGCGTCATGTTGACCGAGACCCCCTCCGAGGTAAGTGCGTGGGCCGCCTCCAACCCAGGCTCGCAGAAAGGAACCTTGACCGTAACGTGCTCGTGAAGCGAGCGCAGCGCGTGCCCCTCGGCGATCATTCCCTCGGCGCCTTCGGAGACGACCTCGGCCGAGACGGGCCCGCCGACCAGGTCGCAGATCCGGCGCACGATGTCCCCGGCGTCCCCCTGCTCCTTGGCGAGCAGCGACGGGTTCGTGGTCGCCCCCGCGAGCACGCCCCAGGCAGCGATCTCCTCCACCTCGGCGACGCTCCCGGTGTCGATGAACAGCCTCATCAGCGCCAGGGAAGCTTAGGCCAACCTCCGGTCGCCAAAGACGCCCTCCGGCCCCGCTATATTCCACGCGTCCGGCCATGGCGCCGGCAGGCGGGAATCACCAGCGCCAGCATGAGGGAGAAGATGACGACGCAGGGTATGGCCGGGGCGATCGCGCGGATGACCAGGCTTCCGGTCCTGGTAGGGCTCGGCCTGCTCGGCCTGGCCTGGCTCGGACCGGGACCGGC
>DATHVI010000009.1:0-53919 GCA_035461385.1 Solirubrobacterales bacterium | reverse complement strand
TGGAGCACGGTCAGGAACGCCTCCTGCGGGACCTCGACCTGGCCGACCTGCTTCATCCGCTTCTTGCCCTTCTTCTGCTTTTCGAGCAGCTTGCGCTTGCGGGTGACGTCGCCGCCGTAGAGCTTCGCGGTAACGTCCTTGCGCAGCGCCTTCACCGTCTCGCGGGCGAGCACGCGCGAGCCGACGGCAGCCTGCACCGGGACGTCGAAGAGCTGGCGCGGGATCACCTTCCGCAGCCGCTCGACGAGCGCCTTGCCGGCGGTGTAGGCGCCGTCGCGGTGGACGATCGCCGAGAGCGCGTCGACCCGGTCGCCGGCGAGCAGGACGTCGAGCTTGACGAGGTCGGACGCGCGGTTGCCGAGCGGCTCGTAGTCGAGCGAGGCATAGCCCGCGGTCCGCGACTTGAGCTGGTCGTAGAAGTCGAGCACGATCTCGGCCAGCGGCAGGTCGTAGCGGAGCTGGACCCGCTCCGGCGAGAGGTAGTGCATGTCGACGTGCTCGCCCCGGCGCGACTGGCAGAGCTCCATCACCGCGCCGACGTAGCTCGACGGGCAGAGCACCGAGGCGCGGATGTAGGGCTCGCGGATCTCCTCGATCAGGCCCGGGTCGGGCATCTCGACCGGCGAGTGGACGTCGACGACCTCGCCATTGGTGAGCGTCACCGCGTAGCGGACGTTCGGCGTCGTCGCCAGCAGCTCGAGGTCGTACTCGCGCTCGAGTCGCTCGCGGACGATGTCCATGTGGAGCAGGCCGAGGAACCCGCAGCGGAAGCCGAAGCCGAGCGCCTGCGAGGTCTCGGGCTCGTACGAGAGCGCGGCGTCGTTGAGCGCCAGGCGCTCGAGCGCGTCGCGAAGGTCCTCGTACTGGTCGGTGTCGATCGGGAACAGGCCGCAGAAGACCATCGGCCGGACCTCTCGGTAGCCGGGGAGCGCCTCGCGTGCGGGGCGCTCGCGCGCGGTCAGCGTGTCGCCGACGCGGAGCTTGGCGACGTCCTTGATCCCGGTGATGATGTAGCCGACCTCGCCGGCGCCCATCCCCGCGACGGGCAGCGGCTCCGGGGTGAAGAGGCCGATCTCGTCGATCTCGGCCTCGGTCCCGGTTTGCATCGCTGCAATCGACTCACGCGCGATGAAGCTCCCGTCGACCACCCGCACGTAGGCGACGACGCCGCGGTACTGGTCGAACTCGGAGTCGAAGATCAGCGCCCGCGCGGCCGCGTCGGCGTCGCCCTCGGGCGCCGGGATCCGGTCGACGATCGCCTCGAGCACGTCGGCGACCCCCTCCCCGGTCTTCGCCGAGATCGGCAGCACCTCGCCGGGGTCGCAGCCGATCAGGTCGACGATCTCCGCCGTCACCCGCTCGGGCTCGGCGCTCGGCAGGTCGACCTTGTTCAGCACCGGGACCAGCTCGAGCCCGGCCTCGATCGCCGAGTAGGTGTTGGCGACCGTCTGCGCCTCGACACCCTGAGCGGCGTCGACGACCAGCAGGGCCCCTTCGCAGGCGGCGAGGCTGCGCGAGACCTCGTAGGAGAAATCGACGTGGCCCGGGGTGTCGATCAGGTGGAGGTGGTAGGTACGGCCGTCGGAGGCCTCGTACTCGACCCGCACCGCCTGCGCCTTGATCGTGATCCCGCGCTCGCGCTCGAGCTCCATTGAGTCGAGCACCTGGGGCAGGTGCTTGCGTGCGTCGACCGCCCCGGTGAGCTCGAGGATCCGGTCGGCGAGCGTCGACTTGCCGTGGTCGATGTGGGCGATGATCGAGAAGTTGCGGATCAGGTCCATGGGGCTGGGGCGAGGTTACCGGCGGCGGATCAGCCGCCAGATCATCGTCGCCTCGGGCAGGCCGACCCAGGCGATCGAGGCGGCGTAGGCGGCGAGCCCGGCGCCGAGCCCGAACGAGAGCGAGATCACCTGGGCGACGAGGCTGCGTCCGAGCAGCGAGTCGAGCCCGGTCCAGATGACGAAGCTCGTCACCGCCAGCGCGATCGCGGCGACCCCGACGACCACGGTGGTGATCAGCAGCCGCCCGAGCTCGAGCCTGCCGAGCAGGCCGCGCAGGATCAGGGCCTGGAGGGCGACGCTGACCGCCGTCGCGACGGCCGTGGCGGCGACGATTCCGGCGACGCCGAACGGCCGGTAGAGCAGCAGCGCCACGGTCGCGGTGATCGCGAGGTTGACGGCCGAGATCGCCGTCGGCACCCAGGGCCGCTGAAGGCTGAAGAACGTCCGGGTGAGGAGCAGGAAGAGGCCGTTGAAGGGGAGCGAGAACGCGAACCAGAACAGCGCCGTCGAGACGACCTCGGTGGCGCCGGGACCGAAGACGCCGCGCTCGTAGACGAGCCGGATCATCGGTTCCGAGAGGACGAGGATCGCCGCAGTCGCCGGAAGCAGCAGGAAGAGGATCTGGCGCATCCCGCTCGCCAGCGTCGCCCGCAGCTCCGCGTACTCGCGACGGGTCGCAAGCCGGGCTAGGGTCGGGAAGAGCACGGTCGAGATCGCGACCGAGAAGATCCCCTGCGGGAGCATGTAGATCCGGAACGCCTTCTCGATCGCCGCCGGGGCCTCATTCGAGACCAGGTAGCCGATCACGTTGTTGATCAGCAGGTTGATGTTGATCAGCCCGAGGCTGAGCGTGACCGGAAGCATCAGGATCAGCACGCGGCGGACGTCGAGGTCGCGAAGCGCCTCTCCGATCCGCCCCCGGAACGGTGCGACCAGGGCGCGCCGAATCCCGAACGGGGTGTTCTTCAGGTCGATGACGGGTAGCGCGAGCTGGACGACCGTGCCGACGAGGACTCCGATCGCGTAGGCGTAGATCTCGTCCTCCTCCGGGAACGCCGGCACCAATCCGACGAGGACGGCGATGATCGCGACGTTCCAGAAGAACGGCGAGATCGCGAAGACGCCGAAGCGGTCGTAGCTGTTGAGGATCCCGACCACCATCCCGGTGAGCCCGAGGAGGACGAGGATCGGGAACAGGACCCGGGAGAGCCCGACCGCGAGATCGCTGACCAGCTCCGAGCCGCTGGTCACGAACAGCGGCATGATCACCGGCGCGATCAGGATCAGCAGCGCGGTCAGCGCCCCGAGGATGAGGCCGACGACGAAGATCAGGCTCGAAGCGAGGTGGAAGGCCTGTCTGCGGTTGCCGCGTTCGAGGTGCTCGGTGAAGATCGGTACGAACGCCGCCTGGATTGCCGCGTCGGCGAACAGGCTGCGGATCGTGTTCGGGACCAGGAATGCGGTGGTGAACGCCGACATCTGCGGGGTGATCCCGAAGTAGCTCGCGGCGACGATCTCGCGGACGAGCCCGGCGATCCGCGAGAGGCCGGTGGCGAAGGAGAAGAACGCGGTCGAGCGGGCCAGCCGTCCGGCTCGTGCCTGGCGGCTCTCGCGCGCCGCGGTAACGCCCTCCGCTCCCGGCTCCTCGCCGGCGCTGAGGTCGACCGGGCCGGCATCGAAATCCCTCGTGTCGGTCACGAACCCGAGAGCGTGGCACCCGTCAGCCGCCCGCGTCGGGTCGCAGCGGCTCCTGAAAGGTGCATCGCTACACTCCACCGCCGGTCATGGCCAACATCGCCTCGCAGAAGAAGCGGATCGCGCGCTCGCAGCGCGAGCACGACGAGAACCGGCGCCTGACGAGCGCGGTGAAGACCTACTTCCGGCGCCTCGAGCGTGCGGTCGCCGACGGCGACGACGAGGCGATCGAGGCCGAGCACCGGGCGCTGATCTCGAAGATCGACAAGGCCGTCCAGAAGGGTGCCCTGCACGGCAACAGCGGCAGCCGCAAGAAGGCCAAGGCCGAGCGCCTCCGCGCCGGCGCCGGGGCGTAGCTCCGCCGCCTCCGCCGGTCGCCGCCGCGGCGAGGCGGACGGCGAATGCCCCCCGGCTCCGCGCTTCCGCAGCGGTGAGGCGGATTTTGCATCGTGGTGATGCAAAATCCGCCTCACCCGTGCGGGTAGCGTGCGAGCTCGGGCGGCAGCGCAGGTCCCGGCGCCCGCTCCCGGGCGGCCCGTCTAGACGCTGGCGGTGGCGCGGCGAATCGCGAGCGTGAGGGCGACCGGCTCGGGGTATTCGGAGCCGCCGCGCGTCCACCACTCGAGGTCGGCGACGGCGCAGGTGGCGTCGCGAAGCTCCTCGGTCGAGGTCTCGCCGACCTGGCGGACGAGCATCTTCGCCGCGTACGGGTGCATCGGCAGGTCGGCCTCGACCTGCTTCGCGGGCCGGCCCGCGTCGAGGGCGGCGCGAGCGGCGTGGGCGGCGCGGAGCCGCTTCGCCGCCTGGTAGATGAGGCCGGTCACCGACTCGCCCTGGCCGGCGAGCCGCTCGGCGGCGCGGAGCCCGCCCGCCGGATCGGCGGCGACGAGCGCGTCGGACAGCGCCCAGGCGACCTCCTCGGAGGTGTCCGCGACCATCGCCGCGAGGTCGGCGCGCGTCACCCGGCCGCCCGGGCCGGCCCAGAGCGCAAGCCGGTCGAGCTCGTTGCCGAGCCGGACTGTGCTCTCCCCCATTCGCTCGACGAGCAGGCCGGCAGCGTCGCGGTCGAGCTCGAGCTCGCGGCGGCTTGCCTCGGCGACGAGCCAGGCCGGCAGGTCGCGGGCGCGCGGTGCCTCGTAGCGCCGGACCTCGCCGCCCGCCTTCTCGACCGCGTCGGCGAGCTTCTTCGGCGCCCGCAGCCTCGGCGGCTCCTCCCGGGCGACGAGGACGACGACCGTCTCCGGCGGCAGCGCCCCGAGCGCCTCGACCACCAGGCTCGCCTGCTTCGCCGACCAGCGTTCGACGCCGTCGGCGAGCAGGTAGCGGCGCTCCGCGGTCAGCGACAGCGCCGGCATCGCCGCGACCAGCGCCTCGGCGTCGGGGCCTCCCCGGGCCCCCGGCTCGGCGGCGAACGCCTCGAGCGCGCCCGGTCCGCCCTCGCGCTCGGCGCGGGCGCGCAGGCGCGAGATCGTCGCCATGATCTTGCCCTCGTCGGTGCCCGCGATCAGGTAGGCCGGCTTGATCTGGTCGGCAGCCATCCGGAGCCGAGTCTATTCCGGCCTCCGGCGCGCAAGGTCACCGTGCGGCGGCGCTCCATCCCTCGCTCCCCGCCTCGATTCGGATCTCGCCGTCGCGGTCGGTGCGCAGCACCTGGACACCGGCAGCCGCCAGATCGGCGAGGGTCACCGTCGCCGGATGCCCGAACGGGTTGGTCTCGCCGGCCGAGATCACGGCCAGCCGCGGCCGGCTGCGAGCCAGGAGCGCGGGGAGCCCGGCGTCCTCGCTTCCGTGGTGGGCGACCTTGAGCACGTCGACCGGCCCGGGGTCGATCGGCGTCACCTCGGCCTCCGCGTCGGCGGCGAGCAGCATCCTGAAGCCGCGAAATCGCGCCAGCGCCACCAGCGACAGCCGGTTCGGCTCGGCGCCGTCCCAGCGCGCGTCGACCAGCCGCGCCGGCGGCCAGAGGACGTCGAGGCGGAGCGACCCGGCGCTGATCCGGTCGCCGGCGACGAGCCGGGCGGGGTCCGCCCCGGCTGCACGCGCCGCCCGGGAGAGCGCCGGATCGGCGCTCGCCTGGGCCAGCGCCGCGACCGGCACGGCCGACAGCACCGCGGGCACGCCGCCGGCGTGATCGGAGTCGCGGTGGGTCACCACAAGCGCGCCGAGCCGGCCGATGCCCCGCTCACGAAGCTGCTCGCCGACGCCCGCGCCCGGAGGGCCGGCGTCGACGAGCACCGGGTCCCCATCGCCCGGGTCGAGCAGGATCGCGTCGCCCTGGCCGACGTCGAGGACGCTGACCAGCAGCGACCCGGGCGGCGTGTCGTAGGCCTCGCCGCCGGGACCGGCGAGCGACTCGACCGCCGCCGGGGCGAAGATCGCGACCGCCGACGCCGCAAACGCGACGGCGAGCGCCGCCGGCCCGGCCCGCGGCCGGTGGGCGCGCCGGCGCCGCGACCAGCGAACGGCGACCGTCAACACGAGGCCGAGGAGCGCGTACGCGCAGGCAACGCCGAGCGCGCTGCGGAGCTCGACCTCGAGCAGCGCCCAGCCGGGCGCCGCCATCCACGCGGCGACCTGGCCGATGTACGCGGCGAACGCTCCGGCGAGCGCAGTGACGGGCTCGACGGGGAGACCGGGGACCTGGCCCGCGGCACCGGCGGCCATCCCGAGCCACATCGTCGGGGGGACGGCCGGAAGCGCGAGCAGGTTCGCCGGCAGCGAGACGAGCGGTAAGGCGCCGAAATGGTGCGCCATCAGCGGCGCGGTCGCGACCGTGGCCGCGATCGTCAGCCCGGCGCCATCGGCGAGCGCCCGTCGCAGCGCCGAGCGGCGCTCGCGATCGGGCGACTGGAGCAGCTCGCGAAGCGCGCCGGCCCAGATCAGGATCCCGGCGACCGCGGCGAAGCTCAGCTGCCAGCCGACCTCGCCGCACGCGCGAGGGTTGAGCCCGAGGGTCGCCGCTGCGGCGAGCAGCAGCGCGTACCCGCGCGACGCGGGCCGCGAGGCGAGGATCGCGATCACGCCGGCCGCCCCCATCACGCCGGCGCGCTGGATCGAGGGGCCCGCGCCGGCAACCGGAACGTAGACCGCGATCAGCGCCAGCACCCAGAGCATCCGGGCCCGAAGCGGCACCCCGAGCAGGCCGAGGATCGCCGCCGCGAGCAGCGAGAGGAGGATCACGTTGGTGCCGCTGACCGCGAGCAGATGGGCGAGGCCGGAGCGACGGAAATCGGTCACGGTGGCGGCATCGATTCGGTCGTCCTGCCCGAGGACGAACCCGCGCAGCAGGCTCGCCGGCGCCTCCGCGGTGCCGCGCTCGAGCGCAGCCTCCGCCCGGTCCCGAACCCGGTCGAGGGAGCCGGCGAGCCCGGCGCGCCGGCCCGCGAGCGCGCGGACGTCGGCGGCGACGAGGACGTCGCGAACGCCGAGGCGGCGCAGCCGCGCCGCCTCCCACGGGAGCGGGTCGCGGATCGTGCCCGCGACCCGCACCTGCGTCCCCGGGGCGAGCTCGGCGACCGGCTCGCGGGCTTCGACCTGCACGGCGCCGTCGGGAGTCGAGACGCGGACCCGCACCGTGCCCGCGGCGCGTCGTGGCGGGTCGGCGACGTAGCCGGTGACGACCGAGCGGGTCCCGGCCGGAAGGTCAATCGTGGCGGCGTCGATCGCGGCGAGCCGCCAGGTGCCCCAACCGAGGCCGAGCAGGACGCCGGTCGCCGCGAGCGCCGCAAGCCGCGCGGCGACGCGGCCGCCGCGCGACGGACGGCGCCGACGCCGCAGCGTCATCGCCGCCAACCCGGCGGCGCCGAGCAGCACCGGCGGGCGCGGGTCGGCCCCGACCGCGAGCTGGGAGCCGGCGAGCCCCGCGACCAGCCCGGCGAGGGCCGCGGCCCGGGAAGCAGCCGGCGAAGGCCCGGCGAGCGCCATCAGCGTCAACGAGCTGAGCCGTGCTCGGGCAGAGCGGCCGCCTCAGGGCTGGAGGCGCTCGCGCAAGCGATCGATCGTCGCCGGGCCGATGCCGTGGATCTCCTCGAGCTCCTCGATCGAGCCGACGCCGCCACGCTGGTCGCGGAACTCGACGATCTTCGCCGCGGTCACCGGGCCGATTCCCTCGATCGTCTCGAGCTGCTCGACGGTCGCCGTCCCGAGCGAGAACGGCCCCTCTGCTGCTCCGGCCGCCGTCGCGCCGGGCGTGATCCCCGCCCCCGGCCGCGCCCGTGCCGGGACGACCACCTGCTGGCCGTCGGCGAGCGTCGCGGCGAGGTTGATGCCGTCGAGAGCCGCCGTCCCGGTCGCGCCCCCTGCGCTCTCGACCGCGTCGGCGACCCTCGACCCCGCCCGCAGCTCGTAGATCCCGGGCTTTCGCACCTCGCCGGCGACGTGGACGACGAGATCTCCTCCTCTCGCCCCGCCCCCGGGCGAGGCGATCGTGATCCCCTCCTCGGGCTCGCCGGATGCGACGACCGGCTCCGAGCTTCTGATCCACCGCGCGCCGACGAGGAGCAGCGCGACCGCGATCGCCCCGTAGACGAGGACCTGGGCGCGGCTGAGCTCGGGCACGCGGCAAGGATGCGCCCCGGGACGTGGCGCGTCGCCCGCAGATCGCATCACCTCCGCGCCCGCCGAGCGTCAACTCTCGCCCCCCGCCCGGGCAACCGGGTCTCCAGGCCTTCACCCGGCCCCAGGTCGGTCCACGCTGACGAGCGCGGTTCTCAGGCGATCGTGAAGCCGGCGATGCCCTCGGGGTCCTCCTCGCGCACCTCGAGCCGGTCGACCTCGGCGCGGGTGGGGCCCAGCTCGCAGAAGCGGATCATCGCCACGACCGCATCGGGGTCGCCTTCGAACGCCGCCTCGACGGTGCCGTCGGGGCGGTTTCGAACCCAGCCCGCGACCCCGCGCGAGCTCGCCATCCGCTGCGTCGCATCGCGGAAGAACACCCCCTGGACCCGACCGTGGACGACGACGCGGCGGCGGATCACTGCGGGTGGCTCGCCGCTACTCGTACTCGTCGTCCTCGTCGTAGCCGGCGGCCTGGGTGGCGAGGCGGCGGCTGTAGAGCTCGTCGGCGGAGACCGCGGGGGACTGGACCGAGACCAGCGCAAGCTCGCCGTCGCCGTCGTTGGCGATCGAGTGGTCGGTGGCCGGCGGGATCAGAACCAGGTCGCCTGCCTCGAGCGACTGGGTGTCGCCGGTCGCCGACATCCGGCAGCTCCCGCGAACGACGATGTAGACCTGCTCGGCCTCCTCGTGCGAGCGCAGCTCCTCGGATGCGCCGGGCGGCACCTCGAGCCAGTTGACCGAGAGGTTCCGTGAACCGAGCTCTCCGGCGTCCATCAAGATGTGCGGTCGGAGCCGGTGGACCTCGGTGGTGGGTGCGTCGGCAAGCCGTCTGACGAGCACGCGGGCTTTCTAGCAGACCTGGCGCCCGGCTGGGGCCATGGGTCGCCCCCCGTCAGCGAACGACCAGGTTGACGAGCTTCCCGGGGACGACGACCTCCTTGACGACTTCCCTGCCGTCGATGTGCCTGCGGACGTTCTCGCTCTCGCGCGCGAGCCGCAGGAGCTCGTCCTCCGGCGCGCCCGCTGCGGCCTCGAGCTGGTCGCGAAGCTTGCCGTTGACCTGGACGATCAGCGTGAACGTGTCGCGCTCGAGCAACGCCTCGTCGGCCTCGGGCCAGGGCTGCTCCCAGACCCGTTCGCCCTCGAGCGACTCGTAGGCCTCGGCCGCGAGGTGCGGGGCGAAGGGAAAGATCAGCGACGCCGCGGTCGCGGTCGCGAACCGCAGTGCGGCGGCGCCGGCGGCGTCGTCGTATAGCGCGTCCTTGAGCTCGTAGGCCTTGTTGACCAGCTCCATCGCCGCGGCGATCGCGGTGTGAAGCTGGAAGCCCTGCTCGATGTCGCGGGTGACCTTGGCGATCGCCCAGTGCGCCTTCGCGACCAGCTCGCGGGCGGCGCCGCCAAGGTCTCCCGGCATCTCGCCCGCGGCGGTGCGCTCGACGACCTCCTCGCTGAGGCGCCAGAGGCGGCTGAGGAAGCGGTGCACGCCCTCGACGCCCTCGTCGACCCAGTCGCCGCCGCGGTCGGGAGGGCCCATGAAGCAGACGTACGTACGGGCTGTGTCGGCGCCGTGGCGCTCGACGAGATCGGCGGGATTGACCGTGTTCCCCTTCGACTTCGACATCTTCGCGCCGCCGCGGGTGATCATTCCCTGGGTGAACAGGCTCGCGAACGGCTCCTGGACCGAGAGCTCGCCGATGTCGGCGAGCGCCTTGGTGAAGAAGCGGGCGTACATCAGGTGGAGGATCGCGTGCTCGACGCCGCCGATGTACTGGTCGACCGGCATCCAGTAGTCGGTCGCCCGCCGGTCCCAGGGACGCTCCGAGTTGCGCGGGTCGAGGTAGCGGATGAAGTACCACGACGAGTCGACGAAGGTGTCCATCGTGTCGGTCTCGCGGGTCGCGGGGCCGCCGCAGCGCGGGCACTCGGTGTTAACCCAGTCGGTGACCGCGGCGAGCGGGCTCTGCCCCTTCGGCGCGTAGTCGTCGGTGTCGGGGAGCTCGACCGGGAGGTCCTCGTCGGGGACGGGGACGATCCCGCAGCGATCGCAGTAGACGATCGGGATCGGGCAGCCCCAGTAGCGCTGGCGGGAGAGCAGCCAGTCGCGGAGGCGGTAGTTGACCGCCGCCTTCCCGAGTCCGCGCTCGGCGAGCCAGTTCGTGATCGCCCGCTTTGCATCGGTGGCCGGCATGCCGTCGAAGCTGCCCGAGTTGACCAGCACCTCCCCGGCGGTGTGGCCCAGGAACGCCTCGTCGATCGGAGCCTCGCCGCTGTCCGGCGGCGCCACCACCTGACGGATCTCGAGGTCGAAGGCGCGCGCGAACTCGAAGTCGCGCTGGTCGTGGGCGGGGACGGCCATGATCGCCCCGGTGCCGTACTCCATCAGCACGTAGTCGGCGACGAACATCGGGATCCGCTCGCCGTTCACCGGGTTGGTGACCGTGCGCCCGAGGGGGACGCCGGTCTTCTGGCGGTCCTCCGCCCCGCGCTCCTCGGCGGAGCTGCGGATCGCCTCGTCGACGTAGGCCCGAACCGCGTCCTCGTGCCCGGTCCCGGCGGCGAGGCGCTCGACCTCGGGATGCTCCGGGGCGACGACGAAGAAGGTGGCGCCGAAGAGGGTGTCCGGGCGGGTTGTGAAGACCGGGAAGTCGATCTCCAGCTCCTCGCAGCGGAAGGTGACCTCGGCGCCCTCCGACCGCCCGATCCAGTTGCGCTGCATCGTCACCACGTGCTCGGGCCACGACTCGAGCAGGTCGAAGTCGGAGAGCAGCCGGTCGGCGTACTCGGTGATTCGGAAGAACCACTGCTCGAGGCTGCGGGCCTCGACGAGCGCTCCGCAGCGCTCGCAGTGGCCGTCGATCACCTGCTCGTTCGCGAGCACGGTCTGGTCGTTCGGGCACCATTGCACCGGCGCCTCGGTCCGGTAGGCGAGCCCGCGCTCGAACATCCGCAGGAAGATCCACTGAGTCCAGCGGTAGTACGCGGGGTCGCAGGTGGCGACCTCGCGGGTCCAGTCGATCGAGATTCCCCAGGATCGGAACTGGCGCCGGAACTCCTCGATCGAGCGCCAGGTCGCATCGCGTGGGTGCTCGCCGGTCTTGATCGCGTTGTTCTCTGCCGGGAGCCCGAAGGCGTCGTAGCCCATCGGGTGAACGACCTGGAACCCGTTGCGGCGGCGGTAGTGGGCGATCGCGTCGCCGACCGAATAGACCTTCAGGTGGCCGACGTGGGGCTCGCCCGACGGGTAGGGGAGCATCTCGAGCACGTAGTCCTTCGGCTTCGAGTCGTCGAATCCGGGATCACCCGGGTTCGGCACCTGCCAGGTGCCCTCGTCCTCCCAGATCGCCTGCCAGCGGCGCTCGATCGCGTGCGGGTCGTAGCGGGCCATGTCGGGGCTCAGTCTACGTACGGCCGCGCGATCGCCGGGTGACCGCAACAGCTCTCAGCCCCCGGAATCCACATGGCGCGCGCGGCGCGCGGAGACCGGGTCGGCGCTACGCGGCGAGAAGCGAGCGCTCGGCCTCAGAGACGAGCTCGCCGACCAGGCCGGCGAAGGCGTCGACGAGGGCCGCGTCGACGAGCCTTCCGGCGCCGTCGAAGGCGTGATCGGCGAGGGCCACCCCGAGCTCGCGGTCGAGGACCCGCGCCCCGGTCGCCCCGAGCACCTTGCGCAGCTCCGCCTGGGCCCAGACGGCACCGAACTGTCCGGTGCTGGCGCCGGCGACAGCGACTGGGACGTTGCGCAGGACGCTCGCGCCGGCGGGCCGCGACAGCCAGTCGATCGCGTTCTTGAGCTGCCCGGGGACCGAGTGGTTGTATTCGGGAGTTGCGATCAACAGCGCGTGCGCGTCGGCGACCGCGTCGCGAAGGTCGCGGGCTCCCGCCGGCCAGGGGTCGGCGTCGAGGTCGGCGTCGTAAGGCGGGACCGCGCGGAGCCGCTCGTAGACGACGAGCTCGGCGGGCGGCGGCAGCAGTTCGGCCGCCGCCCGGACGAGCCGGGCGTTGTAGGAGCCGCGACGGAGGCTCCCGGACAGCCCGAGGAGCCTCATCTCAGTCGCGGACGAGCTCGAGGGTCACCGTCAGGGTGACGTCCCAGCCGAGCACCGGCTCTCCGCTCGGAAGCTCGAGCTGCCAGTCGAGCCCGTAGTCGCGGCGGTCGATGGTCGTCTCGAGCTCGAGCGCGATCCGCCGCGAGCCGTCGAGGCCGACGCCGGGCCCGCGAACGCCGCCTCGCGCCTCGATCGGCCGGCTCTCGCCGCGGATCTCGAGCGAGCCGGCGAGGACGGCGCCGTCGCCGTCGATCCGCAGCTCGCGCGATCCGAAGCGGATCTCGGGGTGCCGCTCGGCGTCGAAGAACTCGGGCGAGAGGAGGTGCCCGCGGAGGTCGGGCTGGTCGATGTCGACGCTCGCGACGGCGACCGCTCCGCTCAGGCGGACCCCGTCGGGACCGGCTTCGAGCTCGGCCGAGACCTCGTCGAAGCCGCCGCGGAAGCGGGAGAGCGCGCCGTGCTCGACCTCGAAGCGCGCCGAGGAGTGAACCGGGTCGATCCGGTAGGTGCCGCTCGGGATCCGCTGGTTCCGGGTCTGGATTGCGGTTGTCATCTGGCCTCCCAGGTGTCGGTAATCGTTGTATCTACAACAGTTGTTGTTGCAAAGACCTTACCAGGTAGCGGATAGACTGTTGTTGCTGCAACGATTGCCGCGCGAGCTTCCGGTTCGCGTGCGACACTTGCGCCGAATCCCACGAGTGACGCGTCAGCGATGACCACGACAGCCCCCCACCGGGACCCTGACCTCGATCCGACGCCGGTCGACGACGAGGAGATCGCGGCCTGGCGGGCGTTCCTGCGCGCCCATTCGTTGATGCTCCGCCAGATCGGCGAGGACCTCGAGGCCGCAGGGCTGCCGCCGCTCGCCTGGTACGACGTCCTCTGGGCGCTGTATGAGGCCCCGGCCCGCCGGCTTCAGAACTACGAGCTCGCCGACGCGGTGCTGCTCAGCCGCAGCGGGCTCAGCCGGCTCGTCGACCGGATCGCCGACGCGGGCCTCGTCCGCCGCACGGACTGCCCCGAAGACCGCCGCGGCGTCCACATCGAGCTCACCGACGAGGGGGCGGCGATGCTCCGCCAGATGTGGCCGGTATACGCGCGCGGAATCGCCGAGCACTTCGCCCCCGCCCTCGGCCGGCACTCCTGCACCGTGCGCCAGGCGTTCGAGTCGGTCGCTGCGTCGCTCGGTCGAGGCGAGCACGGCGAGCCCTGCTGACCCGCGACGTCGCCGCGAGCCGCTCGGCCGCTAGACGCCGGCGCAGAAGTCGACGAACTTGCGCGTGTCGCGAAGCGGCGCGCCGTGGCCGAACAGGGCTAGCCTCGGCTCGAGCCCGCCGAGGCGGCGGATCGACTCGCGGTTTCGCTCCGGGTCGGGGGTGAGGTAGCGCTTCGGCTCGCGGAGTCCGGGGATCGCGCTGACGGTGTCCATGTTGGCGAGGACGTCGCCGAGGATCAGCACCCGATCGTCCTCGCGCCAGTAGCTGACATGGCCAGGGGAGTGGCCGGGGGTGTCGAGGACGATGAAGCCGGCGACCCCGTCGCCCTCGCGCAGGCGGCGAGCGACCGGGTGCCCGGGGCCGGTGAAGGCCTTGACGAAGAACTGGGCGAGGGGATTGGCCGGCTGACCCTGCCCGATCAGCGCCGGGTCCTCGGCGGCCGCGGCGTCGCCGGCGGGCACCCAGAAGGGGATCTCGAGCCGGCCGCAGAGCTCGTGGCTCGAGCCCTGGTGATCGGGGTGGGCGTGGGTGAGCGCGTGGGCGCTGACCCGGTGGCCGTCGAGGTCGCGGAGGATCCGGCGGGCGGAGTGCCGCGTCCCGGCGTCGATCAGGACGTCGCCGACCAGATACGCGTTGATCGCGTTCGGGAGCGGAAAGGTGTTCAGGTGCCAGACGCCGTCGGCGAGCTGCTTCACGAGTCGGAGCGTATTCACGCGCGCGTCGTGTAGCGTCGGTTCGGTGGCAAGGACCCTCTCGCTCGCTCCGGCGGCGTTTGTCGTCCTCGCCGTCCTCGCCGGGGCTGCCGAGGGGCGCGGGACGGGTGATCGCGCGTCGGCAAGCGCGAACGAGTCGGGCGTCCGGGCGCCGAAGGGGGACCGGGTCACGTTCCAGTTCGGCCTCCGCCGGCCGGAGGGAAGGGCGCGGGCGGCGTTCTATGCCGTCTCGCAGCCGGGATCGCCGGCGTATCGGCGATTCGCGTCGCTCGGTCGGGCGGCGACGGTCTACGGCGCGAGCGCGCGGACGAAGAAGGCGTTCCGGCGGGCGGTCCGGCGACGCGGGCTCGTCGCGCGGATCCACCGGTCGGGGGTGTTCGCGCGCGTTCGCGGTCGTGTCGGGCGGATCGAGCGTGCGTTCCGGGTCCGAATCCGCAAGCTGCACTCGAGCTCGCCGCCGAAGGTCGACATCTACTGGGTCGCCGGGCACCGGGGGCTTCGGCTCGGGTCGAGGTTGCGGGCGCTGACGCGCGAGGTCGTGACGACGTACTGGCGATCGCCGGGGGCACGGTCGAAGCGGGCGACCGCGCGGGCGGCGACCGGCGACCGCTACCGGCTCGACTCGCACGGGCCGGTCAACGAGGGGACGTGGGAGGACGGATGCGACGACGCGAAGGACACCGGCGGCTACAGCTACGCGCAGGTTCGCGGCGCCTACGAGGTCGATGCCGTCGGAGCCGGGGATGGGGGGTCGGTGGCGATCGTCAACGTCGCCGAGGGGGTGACGCCGCGCGACATCGCCGACGCGGCGGCGTGCTTCGGGTTGCCGGAGCTCGCGACGCGGACGCTGCTCGCCGACGGACAGGCGCGGCCGTTCGGCCACCTGCCGCCGTTCTCAGCCGAGCCGCAGCTCGACCTCGCACTCGTTCGCGGGATGGCGCCGGAGCTCGCGCGGGCGACGTTCGCGCAGGCTTGGTACCCGCCCGAGTTGTGGTTCGTCGCCGCCGCGAAGGTGCTCGCGCTGCCGACCGCGCCCGACGCGCTCTCGATCTCCTACGGCGAGTGCGAGCGCGGCGTCCGCGGCAGGCGCGGCAGCCGGGCGACGCGGTCGGGGGCGCGGCTGCTCGATTCGGTGCTCGTCCGGCTCGGCATCCGCGGGGTGGCGACGTTTGCCTCGGCGGGGGACTTCGGCTCGACCTGCAACGGGAAGCCGTTCGCGGGGGTGACCTGGCCTGCGTCGTCGCCGTTTGCGACCGCGGTCGGTGGGACGCGGCTGGTGCTCGACGCGGCGAACGCGCGGGTCGACGAGGTGGTCTGGAACGACCTCGAGTGGCTCGGGGCGACGTCCGGCGGCGGCGCGGGTGGCGGCGGGTTCTCGGCGGTGTCGGCGCGCCCGCCGTATCAGCGCTCGCTCGCGATCGGCGGCGAGCGGCGGGTCGTGCCCGACGTCTCAGCGCACGCGTCGCTGTTCCCCGGCTGGCCGGTGGTGATCGCCGGCAACTGGCTCGCCGAGGCGGGTACGAGCGCGTCGGCGCCGCTACTCGCCGGTGCGTTCGCGACACTGAGCGCGAGCGAGCGGGCCGCGGGGCGGCCGCCGGTCGGGCCGGTGAACGGGTTGCTCTACGAGCTCGGGAAGGACGCGCCGGCGACGCTGTTCGACGTCGTCAGCGGGGCGAACGGGTATGACCCGAAGGTCCCGGCGCGCAGCGCGGGTCCCGGTTACGACCTCGCGAGCGGCTGGGGCGTGCCGCGCTTCGATGCGGTCGCGGCGGCGCTGCCACCCCCGGCGCCGGACGGGGGGTTGAGGGCCACCGCTGACCGATCGGGCTAACCCTGCTTTGAGCCGGCGGCGGCTTCGGCCGCGTTCATGAGCGTCGGAATCGCCGGTGAGAGGCGGACATAGGGCTTCCCACGGCGCTTCACCAAACGTCTCGCCAGCGGTGGCGCGGTGCATGTACCAGCCGAAGCGATTGCGGAACTCGTGTGCGCCGACGACAGTTTCGACGCCGTGAGTGGAAGACGGAATGGAGCTGATGGGACTCGAACCCACGCCCTCTGCCGTGCCACGGCAGCGCTCTCCCAACTGAGCTACAGCCCCAAGCTGGTGGTCGGCGGCCCAGTTTACCGAGGCTCTCTGTCCGTTCCTGGGCGGAGCGAGCCGGAGCTGGATCGGCCCGCTTTCCTTCGACCAGTTCAATCGGAAGCAGGTAGCAGGCGTCGAGCTCCTCGCAGTAGGCGACGACGCATCGATCTCGTCCGCGGTGTAGGCAGTCCGGACGCTGCCGTTCGCGGTGAAACGAAATCCGGTCAGGCCGACCACCACGACGTCCCCGTGCCGCGGCGCCCACTTGCACTGCACCCGCATCAACCTCGGACCGAGGTCGAAGATCAGGTCGTATCGGCAGTGCTCCACCAAGGGCTTCGAGACCTCGATCCCGAGCTCGACGGCGGCCGCAGCGATCTTGAGCTCGGCGACGTTGCCCTTGTGGTTGGGGTCGTTTCGGAGCACGCCTCGACCGTCCCAGACCGGGCGGCGGGAAACGGCTTCAAATGGCCCGAATCGCCGATTCGCCGGCGCTTTGACACAGAGCCGACACGCTTTGCGACGGCGAAGCGCCCGACCTCGAGCGCGAGCTCCGTGCCGGCGCTACTCGTCGTCGACGTCGAGAATCAGGCGGTCGGAGCGGGTGTCGCGGACCTTGAAGTCGAACGGCGCGCGCCGCTCGAGCTCGTTCAGCAGCTCGACCGGCTCGGCGAGCTTGAGGTCGAGGGTCGCGCGGCCCTGGGTGAAGCGGCGGACCGAGATCTGCGACGTCGCGCCGATCGCGCCGGCCGCGTCCTCGAAGCCGACGAGCTGTGAGAAGTCGCGCAGCGGGCCGATCTCGACCTCGACCAGGCCCTCGAAGACGTCGCTCGGCTCCCGATCCGCGTGCCCGTTCGAGTCCCCCGGGATCGGCTGCGAATCCGCGCGCTCCTCCCCGATCTCGGCGGTGTCGACCTCGCCGGCGTCGACCTTTCCGGCGTCGACCTCGCCGGCGTCGGCCGCGATCCGGGCGATCGCCTCCTCGAGCGCATCGAGCAGGCGCTCGCGCATCCCGGCCGGGCGCTTCGAGAGCTCGGTGATCCGCTCGGTAAGCGCGACGCCGTCGCGGAGCGCCTTGAGCCGGATCCGGGTCGCCTGGCCGCGCGCCCCGGCCCGGACGTCCTCGAGCTCCTCGGCAAGCGCGGCGAGCGAGTCGAGCCGCCTCTCGCTCGCGTCGCGCAGCCGCTCGAGCTCCTCCCGCACCCGCTCGAGCTCGCGCTCGCGGGCGGCGATCCGCTCGGAGAGCCGGTCTGCCACCCGCTCGAGCTCCCCGATCCGCGCCTGGCGCGCGACGAGCTCCGCGGCTTGGTCGTCGAGCAGTGCCGCGCCCCGCTCGAGCTGGGTCTCGGCGTCGGCGACCTTCTGCGCGAGCTGATCGATCACGGCTTCGCGGGAGGCGAGCGCCTCCTCGACCTCGCTCGGGCGGTACCCGAGCAGCGACCTCTTGAACCGCTTCGCGATTCCACCACGCTAGGCGCTGCGTCGGACGGCATCGGGGCCAACGCGCCCCGGGGGTCGAGCCGGACCTACGACTCGAGCTCGAGCCGCGGCGCCTCGCCCCAGAGCGTCTCGAGCCGATAGCGGTCGCGCATCTCCGGGACGAACACGTGGAGGATGCAGTCGAGGTAGTCCATCAGCACCCAACGACCCTCGGCCGTTCCCTCGACCTGGCTCGGCAGCCGTCCGTCCTCGCGCTTCAGCCGCGCATGGATCTCGTCGTGGATCGCCTTCGCCTGGCGCTCGTTGCGTGCCGTGCAGATGATCAGGAAGTCGGTGTAGCCGACGAGGCCGCGGACGTCGAGGGCGACCACGTCCTCGCCCAGCTTCGCGCTCACGATCGTGGCGATCCGCCGCGCAAGCTCGACCGACGCGTCGGGATCCTCGGACCGGCGGCCCCCGACCTCCGCCTCCCGCTCGTGCCCGGTGCGGGGCGCCTCGCTCACGGGAGGACCTCACGGTGGATGCTGCTCTCGCGGCAGTGTCGCTCGCTCACGAGCATCTCACGGCACATGCTGGTCTCGCGACATGGATGCCGCTCGCTCACACCACTGCCCCCTCACGCTCGCGGTAGAGCCCGCGCTCGCGGATCAGCGCCTCGACCGGTGCCGGCACCAGGTAGCGGATCGGCCTCCCCTCCGCCACCCGCCGCCTGATCCGGGTCGAGGACACGGCGAGCTCGGGCATCCGCAGGATGTCGGCGCGGTCGGCGGCGCCGAGCCGCTCGAGCGCTGCCTCCGCGTCGTCGATCGCCGTCCCCGGCCGGGCCGCGATCCCGACCCGGGCGAGCTCGAGCACCCGCTCGGTCCGCCGCCAGCGGTCGAGCTCGGCGGCGACGTCGGCGCCCATCAAGAACCAGATCTCGTCGCCCGGCCGCTGCTCGCTGAGCAGCTCGAGCGTGCGGTAGCTGTACGAGGGCCCAGGCCGCGCGATCTCGAGGTCGGAGGCGATCGCCAGGTCGTCGCCGGCGGCGGCGAGGCGGGTCATCTCGAGCCGGACCTCGGCGCCAGGCTCGGGATCGATGCGGCGGTGCGGAGCCTCGCGGGCGGGGACCAGGAGCACCTCGTCGAGCTCGAGCTGGAACGCCGCCTCCTGGGCGAGCACCAGGTGCCCGATGTGCGGTGGGTTGAACGCACCGCCGAGGACGGCCAGCCGGGCTACCGCGCGCCTCCCTCCCGGTGGCTTGCCGGCGAGCGGGCTCTCACTCCCGGATCTGTCCCTCACCGTGGACGACGTACTTCGTCGTCGTCAGCTCGCGCAGCCCGATCGGTCCGCGGGCATGGAGCTTCTGGGTCGAGTTGCCGATCTCGGCGCCCATCCCGAACTCGAACCCGTCTGTGAACCGCGTCGACGCGTTGACGTAGACGACCGCGGCGTCGACAGCGTCGGTGAACTCGCCGCCGGCTTCCTCGGAGCCGGTGATGATCGCCTCCGAGTGCCCGGTCCCGTGGCGGTTCACATGCTCGATCGCGTCGTCCAGCGAGTCGACCACCCCGACCGCCATCTTCAGCCCGAGGTACTCGGTGTCCCAGTCGGCGTCGGTCGCGGCGCCGACCTCGGTCTCGCCCGCGGCCGCTCGCGCGCGCTCGTCGCCGACGAGCTCGACGCCGGCGGCGTGCAGGTCGGCGAGGACGGCGGGCAACAAGGCGTCGGCGACCGCCGCGTTCACGAGCAGCGTCTCGGCTGCGTTGCAGACGCCGGGCCGCTGGACCTTCGCGTTGTAGGCGATCGCCCGCGCGCGGTCGAGGTCGGCGTCGTCGTGCACGTAGACGTGGCAGTTCCCCGCCGCCGCGTACAGCACCGGTACCGTCGCCACCTCCTTCAGCGCCGCCTTCAGCCCTTCGCCGCCGCGAGGGATGACGAGGTCGACGAGGCCGTCGGCGGTCGCGAGCTCGGCGAGCTCCGAGCGGTCGCCGGCGAGCAGCTCGACCGAGCTCTCCGGCAGCCCGGCCTCGGCCACGGCCTCGCGGACGAGCGCCGCGAGCGCGGCATTCGAGCGCTCGGCGTAGCTCGATCCCCGGAGCACGATCGCGTTGCCGCTCTTCAGGCATAGCGCCGCGCAGTCGATGGTGACGTTCGGCCGCGCCTCGTAGATCACCGCGATCACGCCGAGCGGCACCCGGACCTTGCGCAGGTCGAGGCCGCTGCGGAGCGTCCGGTGCTCGAGCGGCTCGCCGACCGGGTCGTCGAGGCCGAGCACCGCCCGCACGCCTTCCGCCATCGCCGCCACCCGCCGGGAGTCGAGCGCGAGCCGGTCGCGCAGCGCCTCGGTGAGGCCCGCGGCACGCTCGTCGGCCAGGTCGGCGGCGTTCGCCGCGAGGACCTCGTCGGCGCGCTCGGAGAGCAGCTGCGCAAGCCGCTCGAGCGCGCGGTCCTTGGTCGCGGTATCCGCGCGCGCCAGCACCCGGCTGGCGCTTCGCGCCGCCTCGCACGCCTCGGTGACGCTCTTGGTCGCGATCGCCATCCGCTACAGCCTACCCGCCCGCCGCCGCGCCGCCCGCCGGGCGTGCTCAGGTGAGGACGAAGAAGTCTCGGTGCACCGCCTCGGCCGAGGCGCCGGGTAGAACCTCGGCGATCTCGGCGCTCTTGCGCCCTTTCACCCGCGCCAGCTCGGGCGCCGAGTAGTTGACGATCCCCTTGCCGACCAGGTCGCCGTTGCAGAGCACCTCGACCGCGTCGCCGGCGGTGAAGTCGCCCTCGACTCCGACGATCCCGACCGGGAGCAGGCTCGACCCCTGCTCCCGCAGGTAGCGCGCCGCGCCCTCGTCGACGAGCAGCCGTCCGCGGCTCGGTTTCGCGTAGCGCAGCCAGAGCTTGCGCGAGGGCGTGCGCTCGGGGTGCGGCTCGAATCTCGTCCCGCCCTGCTCGCTGGCGGCGGCCGCCGCGAGCGACCCCGCCCGGGTGCCGTCGCAGATCACGGTCGCGATCCCGGCCGCGCTTGCCATCTCCGCCGCGGCGACCTTGCTCCGCATCCCGCCGGAGCCGAACGGCGACGTCCGGTCGCCGATCGCATAGCGCTCGAGGTCGGCGAAGTCGTCGACCCGCTCGACCAGGCGCGCGTCGGGGTCGCGCCGTGGATCGGCGGTGTGGAGGCCGGCCGTGTCGGTGAGCAGGACGAGAAGCCGGGCGTCGAGCAGGATCGCGAGCTGGGCGGAGAGGAAGTCGTTGTCGCCGAAGGTGATCTCGTCGGTCGCGGTGGTGTCGTTCTCGTTCACCACCGGCACCGCGCGCCAGTCGAGCAACCGGCGGAGCGAGCGCCCGGCGTTCAGGTAGTGCATCCGGGTCGCGAGGTCGAACGAGGTCAGCAGCACCTGCGCCGAGTGGACGCCGCGGTCGGTCAGCCGGCGCTCGTAGGCGCGGAACAGCGTCCCCTGCCCGATCGCCGACGCCGCCTGGAGCTCGTCGATCGCCCGCGGGCGCGCGGCGAGGTCCATCAGCCGCATCCCGAGCGCGATCGCCCCCGAGGTGACGAGAGCGACGTTCTCGCCGGCGTCGTGGAGGTCGGCGACCTGGCCGCAGACGACGTCGAGGACGTCGTCGCGGAGCACCCCGCCCGCATCGGCGACGATCGACGATCCAAGCTTCGCGACGACGGTCATGCCCCGCTGAGTCTAGGCGCGCCGATCCGCGCTTCCGACCGGAATCCCGGCGCTCGTCGAGTTTGTTGCGCTCAGCGCAACAAACTCGCCTTGGGCGCCGGATTGGCGCCCCCGGCGGGCGCGACTCCGACGCTATCCCGGGTCGAGCTCGAACTCGTCGCTGCCGATCCGGACCTCGTCGCCGGGCTCGAACCCGGCGCGGCGAAGGGCCGCGATCACGCCGATCTCTCGCAGCCGCTGCTCGAGGTAGGCGAGCGACTCGTCGTTGGCCAGGTCGTGACGGGCGACGAGCTGCTCGATCCCGCGCCCGTGGACCCGGAACGCGTCGTCCTCGCGCGCGACCTCGAACCCCTGGTCGCCGGTCGGCCGGTAGACGACGTGCTCGGCCTCGAACTCGGGCTCCGCAGCAAGCGCGCCGTCGCCCGGCTGCGGGGGGACCGCGGCAAAGATCGCCCGGACGAGCAGCCCGATGCCCTCGCCGGTCGCCGCCGAGACCGCGAGCACGGCGGCGACGCTGTCGCCCAACCGCTCGCGCCACTCCTCGACCAGCTCGAGCGCGCGCTCGGCCGGAACCAGGTCACGCTTCGAGAGCACGACGAGCTCGGGCAGGTCTTCGAGCCCGGCTCCGTGGGCGGCGAGCTCGGCGCGGACGGTCTCGTAGGCCTCGACCGGGTTGACGGTGCCGCCGGCCGCCGCCGCGGCCTCGGCGCTCCCCTCCTCGCCGGGCCCGAGGGCGACGAGGTGGACGAGCGCCCGGCAGCGCTCGACGTGGGCGAGGAACTCGTGCCCGAGCCCGGCGCCCTCGGCGGCACCCTCGATCAGCCCCGGGATGTCGGCGAGGACGAGCTGGCGCTCGCCGTCGTCGATCGTGCCGAGCACCGGCTCGGTGGTCGTGAACGGGTAAGACGCGACCTTCGGGTCGGCGGCCGTCAGCCGCGCGAGCAGCGACGACTTGCCCCCGTTCGGGAGCCCGACGAGCCCGGCGTCGGCGAGCAGCTTCAGTCGCAGCTCGATCCAGCCCGACTCGCCGTCGAGGCCGCTCTCGGCGAACCGAGGCGCCTGCCTGGTCGAGCTCGCGAACCGCTTGTTCCCGTGTCCGCCGGAGCCGCCGGCGGCGACGACAGCCCGCTGGCCGGGCTCGACGAGGTCGTAGCGGCGCCCCTCGAGCCCCGAGACCTCGGTCCCGGGCGGCACCGGGACGATCACGTCGGAGCCGCGCGCGCCGTGGCGGTTCTTGCCCTGGCCGTGGCCGCCCCTGCCCGCCCGCTGGTGGGGCGATCGACGCAGCGCTCCGAGATCGCGCCGCGACGGGTCGGCGACGAGCACGACGTCGCCGCCGCGGCCGCCGTCGCCGCCGTCGGGCCCGCCGCGGGGGACGTGCGCCTCACGCCTGAAGCTGACCGCACCGTTGCCGCCACGGCCACCTTCGACCCAGATCCTGGCTCGATCGCTGAACATCGAACCAACGGTAGCCCGGCGCGGGCGCCCCGCGGGGGCGCGACCGCCGCCTTCGCAAGTCCGCGGCGGCTACTCGCCGTCGACGACGGAGACGACCCGGCCCTTGCGCGACGGCTTGAACTCGACGACGCCGGCGCGGGTCGCGAAGATCGTGTGATCGCGGCCGAGCCCGGCGCCGTCCCCTGGACGGAACCTGGTGCCGCGCTGGCGGACGAGGATCTCACCCCCGCCGACACGCTGGCCGGCGAAGATCTTCACCCCGAGCATCTTCGGGTTCGAGTCGCGCCCGTTGCGGCTCGAGCCCAATCCCTTCTTGTGAGCCATCTTCTAGTCCTGCTTCTTCTCGGAGGCCTTGCGGGTGGAGGACGAGCCCTTGCTCGCTCCCGACCCCTTCTTCGCGGCCGGCTTCTTCGCCGACGAGGAGCTCGAAGCCGACCCCTTCTTCGTCGCCGTGCCAGAACCCTTCTTCGCTGCCGACCCGCGCGAGGAAGGCTTCTTCTCCGTGCCTGCGGCCTTCTTCGCCGCGGTGCCACCGGAGGACTTCCGGGTCGACGAGGCCCCGGTGGACTTCGCCGCCGCCCCCGCCTTCGGCTTGCTCTCGGCCTTCGGCTTCGACTCCGACTCCGACTTCGCCGCCGGTTTGCGCGAGAGCATCTTCACCTCGGTCACCTCGAGCCGGGTCAGCTCGGAGCGGTGTCCGGCGCGGCGCCGGTAGCCCTTCTTCGGCTTGTACTTGAACACCCGCAGCTTCGAGCCCCGCAGGTGCTCCGCGACCTTCGCCTCGACCTTGACCTTCTCGAGGTCGCCGCCGTCGAGGACGACGTCGTCGTCGCCGCGGAACATCACCGCCCGCAGGCTGACCTTCGCCCCCTCGTCGTCGGGGAGGCGATCGACGACGAGCTCGGTGCCCTTCTCGGCCCGGTACTGCTTGCCGCCGGTCTCGACTATTGCGTAGGTATCAGCCATCGTCAATCGCTTCCGGCCGGATGCGGCGAAGCGCGTCCCGGCACGATTACGGCGCCTGCCGCGCAGCGGCCTCGGCGCCGTCGGCGTCGGATTCTAGCGGGGCGGTGGCACCCGGTCGCGCTCGCGAACGATCCGACACGGTTTCGTCAGCGGCAACCGCGACGGACGGCGATTCGCCCACACGGGAGGTGGGTGAACCGCCGTCCGTGGCGGGGCGGCGGGTCGCTCAGCCGTCGGCGGCGCCGCTGCGGGCACGGCTTCGGCGACGGCCCCCGCGACGACCCCGCCGGCGGCCCGAGCGGCGGCTGTCGCCGCGGTCGCCGTCGGCGGTCTCGACCGGCTCGCCGTTCTCGTCGAGCAGCGACGCGGTCGCCGAGGAGCGGCCGACGCTCTCGATCCGCACCAGCCGGCGCTCGCCGACGTGACCACCGCCGCCGCTGATGCTGACGATGTAGGAGTCGACCCGGGCGATCGCGTCGCCTGAGTCGTACATGTGCGGCTCGTCGATCGAGACCAGGACCTCCTCGCCGACCTGGAACGGGAGCGCGCGCCTCTCGATCTCCTCCCGCGAGCCGGACTCGACCATCTCGTAGGTCTCGATCGGCAGCGCCTCGCCCCCCTCGAAGTGGAAGTGCTTGCCGGCCTCGTCCTCGAGCTCCGCCAGGCCGCTGCCCTCGCCGACGAGCTCGGCGGCCACGTGCGGGTTGACCCGGATCAGGAAGGCCTCGGGCACCGGGTCGCCGGCGGCGAGCTCGCGCAGCTTGCGCAGCACCTCGATCGCCATCGTCTCCTCGGACGGGACCACGCCCTCGCCCTCGCAGGTCGGGCAGACGCGAGTCAGGATCTCGCGGACGCCGTCGGTGACATTCTGGCGCGTCATCTCGACGAGGCCGAGCGGGGAGACCTCCATCACGTAGCTCTTCGTCTTGTCGTTGTCGAGCGCCTTCTTCAGCGTCTTCAGGACCTGGTCGCGGTTGCGCGCCCGCGCCATGTCGATGAAGTCGATGACGATGATCCCGCCGATGTCGCGGAGGCGGAGCTGACGCACCACCTCGTCGGCGGCCTCGACGTTGACCTTCGTGATCGTGTCCTCGAGCCGGGCGCCCTTGCCGCGGCCGGTGAAGCTGCCGGTGTTGACGTCGATCACCGTCAGCGCCTCGGCGTAGTCGATCATCAGGTAGCCGCCCGAGGGCAGGTCGACCCGGCGCGAGAGGACCGAGCGGAACGCATCCTCGGCGCCCTCGCGCTCGAACAGCGGCTGGCGCCCCTGATAGAGCTCGACGTAGTCGACGAGCTCGGGCGCCGTGCGCTGGAAGAACGCGGTCACCCGGTGGTGCTGCTTGGGATCGTCGATCGCGGCGCCGTCGAACTCCTTCGTCAGCACGTCGCGAAGCACCCGGATCGACAGGTCGGCCTCCTGGAACGCCATCCCCGGCGCCTTGACCTCCTTCGCCCGGCGCTGCAGCACCTCGTAGAGCTTGTGGAGGTAGTCGAGGTCACGCTCGAAGTCGGCCTTGCGCGCTCCCTGGGCGGCGGTGCGGACGATCAGGCCGCCCTGCTCGCCCTTCGCCTTCTGCAGCCGCTGGAGCAGCTTGCGCTGGCGGTCGCGCTCGGCGTCGGGCAGCCGCCGGCTGGCGCCGACGCCGGCGCCAAGCGGCATGTAGACGAGATAGCGGCCGGCGATCGAGAGCTGCATCGACAGGCGCGCGCCCTTCGTCTTCAGCGGGTCCTTGACCACCTGGACGAGGACCTCCTGCTTCGGCTTCAGCAGCTCGTCGATCCGCCGCCCGCCGCGGCCGCGGCCGCGCCGGGGGACCTGCTTGCCGTCGGGGAGGACGATCTCGTCGACGTGGAGGAAGCCGTTTCGCTCCAAGCCGATGTCGACGAACGCCGCCTCCATCCCGGGCAGCACGTTGTCGACGACGCCCTTGTAGATGTTGCCGACGATCGACCGCGAGCCGCGGCGCTCGACGTAGAGCTCGCCGACGCGCCAGCCGCCGCCCTTGGCGCCGTTCTGCTTCTTGTTGCGGCCCGACGCGCGCGCCGAGCCCTTGCCTTCGAGTACCGCGACGCGGGTCTCACCGGCGTCGACGGAGACGAGAATTCTCTTCTTCAGCTAGATCACCTCAAAGCATGGGTTTGGAGCCCTGCTTCGAGGTCAGCCGCGCCTGGACGTAGATCGCCTGGAGGAGCCCGATCGCCATGAACGTGGTCAGGACCGAGGCTCCGCCGAAGCTCATCAACGGCAATGGGATGCCGGTGATCGGCATGATTCCGATGTTCATGCCGACGTTGACGAAGACTTGGAACATCAGCATCGCGGCGATTCCGCCCGCGATCATGCTGCCGTAGAGGTTCTTCGAAAGCGTCAAGATGCGCAGCGCCCTCCAGATCAGCAGGGCATAGAGGGCAAGCAGGAATGCGGCGCCGACGAAGCCGAAGCGCTCGCCAACGACTGCGAATACGAAGTCGGTGTGGTGCTCCGGTAGGAAGCCCTGTTGAGTTTGGGTGGCATCGTCGCCGCGGCCTGTCTTACCGCCCGAGCCAACGGCGATCAGCGCTTGGTTGATCTGATAGCTGGCGTCGCCGGGGTCCTCACTTGGATGGAGGAAGGCGGTGAGTCGTTCCTGCTGGTACGGCTGAAGGATAGTGACTCCGACGGCGGGAGCCAGAACGAGGACCAGCGTGACCGCTGCCGTGGCGAGCGCGCCGAGGGCAGCGAAGTGTGTCCAGCGCACGCCGGCGATGAACAGAACCGCGAGCGTGATCACGACGTAGACGACCCCGGTTCCGAGGTCGGGCTCGAGGAAGACGAGCGGCACCGGAGCGAGCCCGAGCACGAGCAGCCGCGCGGTCCGGCGCACCGGCGAGACCCGGCGCACGGTGTCGATCGCGAACGCCGCCAGGGCGACGATCAGCAGCACCTTGCCGAGCTCCGACGGCTGGAAGGTGAAGAACGGCAGCTCGATCCAGCGGCGCGAGCCCCGGGTCGCCTGGCCGAGCACGAGGACGAGGACGATCGTCGCGATCATCACCGTGTAGATCCCGACCCGCAGCTCGCGGAAGCGCGAGTAGTCGACCCGGGCGAGCGCGAGCATCAGCGAGATCCCGACGAAGGCGTAGATCGCCTGGCGGATCACGAAGTGGTACGGCTCGCCGGGGACGTCGTCGGCGGTGGTCACGCCGAGGACGTAGACGCTGAACGCGATCAGCGCCAGCGTCCCCGCCAGCAGCGGGAAGTCGAGCCGGGTGAACCCGGCCCGCTCGAGCAGGCTCTCGGCGTGCCCTCGGGCCTCGAACCGGCGCGGCTTCGGGATCGCTTCCACTACTCCGTCACCGCCGACTCCCCGCCGGATACCTGCTCGATCCGCTGCGGCTTGACGTCGAGGAGCACGTTGAGGATCTCCTGCGCGGCCGGCGCCGCGGTCTCGGCGCCGAAGCCGCCCTCCTCGAGGGTCACCGCGACCACGTACTCGGGGTCGGGGTAGGGCGCGAGCGCGACGTACCACGATTGGTCCTCGCGCGGCGGGCGCTCAGCGGTGCCGGTCTTGCCCGCGATCTCGCGCGGATAGCCGCCGAAGACCTGATACGAGGTCCCACCCGGCTCCATCGCCGCCCCGTGCAGGCCGTCGAGGATCGTGCGCTGCCAGACCGGGTCGATGTCGAGCGCGCGCCGGGGGGCCGGATCGATCTCCTGGATCACCCGCCCGGCGGGATCGGTGACGCGGCTCGCGACGTGAGGGCGGACCACTTCGCCGCCGTTCGCGATCGCCGCGTAGGCGAGCGCCATCTGGAGCGGGTTCGCCTGCTGGTCGCCCTGGCCGATCGCGAGCTGGACGTTGTCCCCCACCGACCACGGCCGATCGGTGAGACCCTCGCGGTAGAGGTCGTTGCGCCACTCCGGGGTCGGTACCAGCCCCGGGCCCTCGCCGAGGAGGTCGAGCCCGGTCGGCGAGCCGAGGCCGAACTTCTGCGCCCACTCCTGGAGCGGCCCGCCGTCGTCGGCTTCGCTGTTCATGTCGCGACCGAGCGTGTAGAAGAAGACGTCGGAGGAGACCCGGAGCGCGTCGTCGAGGGTGAGCGAGCCGTGCGGGGTCTCGCCGGCGTTGGTGAAGATCTGCTCGCCGATCTCGATCATGCCGGGGTCGTTGATCACCGTCTGCGGCGTCAGCGTGCCGGATGCGAGCGCGGCGGTCGCGGTGATCGGCTTGAACGTCGACCCGACGGGGTAGAACCCGAGGATCGCGCGGTTGAGGGTCGGGACGCCGTTCGCCTCCGAGTTCAGCCGGTCGACCTCGGACTGGGGGATCACCGGCCGGGCGAAGATCGACGGGTCGTAGGTCGGGTGGGACCCGAGGCCGAGCAGCGCCCCGCTGTCGACCTCCATCGCGACGAACGCGCCGGGGAGCTGGCGGCGCGCGAGCGCCTGCTCGCCGCCGCGCTGGACCTTGGCGTCGATCGACAGCACCAGGTCGTTCCCGGCCCGGGGCTCGCGGACGCTGAGCTGGCCCCCGGTCGGGTTCCCGAACGCGTCGACCTGGACCCGGGTCGCGCCGTTCACCCCCCGCAGCAGGCTGTCGTAGGTGTACTCGACCCCGTCCTTGCCGACCAGGTCGCCGGGCTCGAGGCCGTCGTAGGGCGGGCGCTTGAGCTCTTCGGCGTCGACCTCCCGCACGTAGCCGAGCATGTGCGCGGCGAGCGTCCCCTGCGGGTAGCGGCGCACGTGGACGCGCTCGACGCTCACCCCCGGGAACCGCGCCTGGTTCTCCCTCAGGTAGTAGACGAGCTCGTAGGGAACGTCGCGCTTCAGCGACACCGGACTCGCCGGGAGCTCCTCGGACTGGCGGCGGATCTCGCGCCGGATCCGCTCCGGCTTGATCTCCGCCACCGTGCCGAGGCGCTCGATCACCCGCAGGCGCTTGGCGCGCTTGCGTGGCAGCTCGGTCGGCTTCACCTGGAGCTCGAGCGCGGTCCGGTTGACGACGATCGGCCGACCCTCGCTGTCGAGGATCTCGCCGCGCGGCGCCTGGACGGTGAACTCGCGGACCTGGTTGTTCTGGGCCTCGGCGAGGTAGCGGTCGCCCGACAGCACCCCGAGGTACCAGAGGCGCAGGAAGATGATCGTGAACATCACCAGCCCGATCCCGCCGAGGATCGCGACCCGAAGCGCGAACTGGGCCGGCAGCGGCGGGCGCTGCCAGTCGTCGGAGAACATCATCGGCCGATCCTCCCGGCCGGGACGGAGCTGCGGCGGCCGACCCGCGACGGGCGGGTGCCGGTCACCCGCGACGGGCGGGCGGCGGCGGTCACCCGCGCCGTGCGGCCCCGGGCTGCGCTCGACCGCCGGCGCCTCACCGACGCCGGCATCAGCACCCGTCGCGGGGGAAGGTCTTCGATCAGCGCCGCGCGGAGGACCCGGCGGACGAGCGGATAGACCGGCACCGCGAGGACGATCGCGAGCAGGGCCTGGACGACGACCTCGCGGAGAACGAGCAGGCTGACCGGCGTCTCGACCCCGAGCAGGAGCTGGAGCGCCGCGAATGCCGCCCCGCCGAGCAGCACGAAGCCGCCCGTGAGCAGCGGCGGGGTGAGCGAGCTCGAGATCTCGAACCCCTCGCGGTAACGACCGGCGAGATAGCCGACCGACAGCAGGACGAGCGAGGTGACCCCGAGCGGCTGGAGCAGCGCCGAGTCGACGAGCAACCCGGTAGCGAAGCCGCAGACCGCACCGACCATGCTTCCGCCGAGCAGCCCGAGGGCGACGGTCACCACCGGCAGCAGGTGAGGGGTCGCGCCGAGGATCGAGAGGTAGGAGAGGAACGCGAGCTGGAGCACCACCGCGACGAAGACGATCAGCGCGATCCGCAGCCCGATCCTGCGGGTGACGATCATCCCGCCGCCTCCTCCCCGCCGGAGCCGGTCAGCACCTGCAGCACGTCGAGGTCGCGGAGGTCGGCGAACGGCCGCACCCGCACGCGCTGGTAGGCAGCCCGCTCCTCGGCATCGACCTCGGTCACGCGGCCGATCTCGATCCCGAACGGGAACGCGGACGAGACGGTGGCGTTGCTCCACCCGGCGGTGACCAGGATCTGGCCCTCCTCGATCTCGGCGTCGGCGTCGATGAACTGGAGCAGGAGGTCAGTCGGGTCGCCGACCTCGGGCTCGATCACGCCCGAGGGGCCGTCGGGGAGCACCCGAGCCGACACCGCGCTGCGGTGGTCGGTGATCAGCGTCACCTGGGCGCTGCCGCGGGTGACGTCGGTCACCCGACCGACGAGACCGTCGGCGCTGACGACCGGGTCGTTGACCTCGACCCCGGCGCCGCTGCCCTTGTCGACCGTCACCGTCGACCACCATACGGTCGGCGAGCGGACGATAACCCGCGCGGTGACCGGCTCGAACTCCGACAGCGCACTCGCCGCGGTGAGCTGCTCGAGGCCGCGGAGCTCGTCGGCGGTCTCGCCGTCGGCCTGGAGCTCGGCGAGCTGCCTTCGGAGCTCGGCCACCTCGGCTCGGAGGGCCTCGTTCTCGCCCTTGGCATCGAACGTGTCGCCGACCCAGTTGACGAGGTCGCGCGCCGGCTTCAGCGCCCGCGAGGCGCCCTCCCCGATCGGCGCGACGACCGCCGCGACGCCTCGCTGGACCGAGTGGATGGGCCCGCTGTCGGCCTCGCTGAAGCTGACCGAGATCAGGACGAGCGAGGCGACGATCAGCGCCACCAGGGCCGCCCGTCGCCTTCGTAGCTGCTTCCGGTACATGCCGGGCCTCCCAGGCGCTAGGTCACGCCGACGCCGCGACGCCGGTTCGTGTTCCGGCTCATCCGGTGGATCACCTCGAACTCCTCGAGCGAGCGCCCGGAGCCGACCGCGACGCAGGTGAGCGGCGACTCGGTGAGGTGCGAAGGCATCTGGCACTCGTCGCGCATCCGCTCGTCCATCCCCTGGAGCAGCGCGCCGCCGCCGGCGAGGGTGATCCCACGGTCCATGATGTCCCCGGCGAGCTCGGGCGGGGTACGGTCGAGGGTGTTCTTCACCGCGCCGACGATCTGGCCGACCGGCTCCGCCATCGCGACCCGGATCTCGGACGAGGTCAGCATCACCGTCTTCGGCAGGCCGGTGACGAGATCGCGGCCGCGGATCTCGGTCGTGAGCTCGTCCGGGAGCTCCGTCGCCGATCCGATCTCGAGCTTGACCTCCTCCGCGGTCTGCTGGCCGATCAGCAGCTTGTGCTCGTGCTTGCAGTGATTGACGATCGCGTCGTCCATCTCATCGCCGCCGACCCGGATCGACTCCGAGACGACGATCCCGCCGAGCGAGATCACCGCGACCTCGCTGGTGCCGCCGCCGACGTCGAGGATCATGCTCCCGGTCGGGTCGCCGACCGGGAGGCCGGCGCCGATCGCCGCCGCCATCGGCTCCTCGATCAGATACGCCTGGCGCGCCCCGGCCGACAGGCACGCCTCCTCGACCGCGCGCTTCTCGACCCCGGTGACGCCGGACGGAACGCAGACGACGACCCGCGGATGCGCGAACCGGTTCTGGTGCACCTGCTGGATGAAGTGGCGCAGCATCTCCTCGGTGATGTCGAAGTCGGCGATCACTCCGTCCTTGAGCGGCCGGATCGCCTGGATCGTCCCCGGGGTGCGACCGAGCATCCGCTTCGCCTCGAGGCCGACGGCGTGGACTTCGCCGGTGCGCGAGTCGACGGCGACCACCGACGGCTCGGAGAGTACGATGCCGCGCCCGCGCACGTAGACGAGGGTGTTCGCGGTACCGAGGTCGACCGCCATGTCGCGGCCGCCGAATCCGGTCAGGTTTCGAAATAGACCCAAAGAGCTGAGGGGAACTGAAGGGGAAGGTGGTTCGCGGGCGGACTCGGGAACGCTCCCGGCGGGCCGGGACGGGCCCGCGCGTCCGCCTGTCCCGGACTGCCGAGTCGGCCGCAGTGTAGCGAGCCTTCAAGCGGCCCAAACCCCAGCTTGAGGGATGGTTCTGGATCTAACGCTAAAGCTGAGCTAGAGTGATTTCCCAAGTTCTGGCGCCAATTCCAGCAACAACGTCAACGGAAGGCCGACCACGTTCGAGAAGTCCCCGTGCAGTTCCTCGACCAGGATCGAGCCGAGCCCCTGGATCGCGTAGGCCCCGGCGCGGTCGCGCCACTCGCCGGAGCGGACGTAGAGGTCGATCGTTGACTGGTCGAGGGCGCGAAACTGCACGTGGGAGGTGGCGACGCCCGACCGCTCGGCGACCGCCCCGGCCGCGGTCGTCGACCTAGTGACGCGATCGGTCATTAACTCGACGCGGCCGAGGAGGACCACACCGCTCAGGACCTCGTGGGTCCGCCCCGAGAGCGTTTCGAGCCGACCGCGCGCTTCCGCCTCCGTCGCCGCCTTACCCAGCAACCTCCCGTCGAGCGAAACGTCCGTGTCCACCCCGAGCACGAGCGCGCCCTCACCCTCCCCCACCTGCTCCAACCCGGCTCGGGCCTTCCTCCGAGCGTTCTCGACGACCAGCACTCCGGGCTCACCGTTTATGAGCTCGTCGACCTCCGGCACGACGACCTCGAACGAGACCCCGAGCGTCGCGAGCAGCTCGCGCCGGCGGGGCGAGGCGGAGGCGAGAATGAGGCGGGGCGGGGTCAGTGCGAAAGCGTCCGGACAGGCGTCACTCGCCCGGGAACCAGATCGCGATCTCGCGCTCGGCCGACTGGGGCGAGTCAGAGCCGTGGACGAGGTTGAAGGTGATCCCGAGCGCGTAGTCGCCGCGGATCGAGCCCGGCGCCGCCTCGAGCGGGTTCGTCGCCCCGATCACCTGCCGGGAGGCGTCGATCGCGTCGTCGCCCTCGAGCACCGCGGCGACCAGCGGCCCACGGGTGATGAACGCGACCAGCTCACCGAAGAACGGCTTCTCGGCGTGTTCGGCGTAGTGGCGGTTGGCGATCTCCTCGCTCGCCTGCAGAAGCCGCAGGGCGGCGATCCGCAAGCCCTTGCGCTCGAACCGGGCGAGGATCTCGCCGGTCAGCCGGCGCTCGAACGCGTCCGGCTTGACGAGGATCAGGGTGCGGTCGGGGTCGGCCATCGACGGCGCGGCAGCTTAGCGTCAACCGGCGTGCGGCCGTCAGCTGCGCGGCTTTGACGACCGCCGGCTGCTCGACGGCTCGCGCGGGCGCTCGCTGCGCGACTTGCTCGTCCGCGCCTGACGCTGCGCTGGGGACGTCCGCGGCTGCTCGCCGTCGCCGGGAGCTGCGGAGGGGGCCGGCGAGGAGCCCCTCGCCGCCGGCTGACGCCGGCGCTGCTTCGCCGGCTCCTCCGGCGGCTGCGGCTTCTCCGCCCGGCGCTTCTGAGCGGTCTCGGGACGCCGCCCGGCCGACGCCACGCGCCGCAACGCGGTCTCGCAGTAGGGGCAGACCGACCACCGCGGGTCGACCGGCTCCTCGCACGCCGGGCAGGGCGTCTTGATCCGCGCCCGGCAACTCGGGCAGCGCAGGAAGTTGGCCTGGATCGGGTGCTCGCAGTTCGGGCACGACTGCTCTTCGAGCTGGCGCACCCGCAGCTCGGAGGCGCGAATCTCGAGCTCGCGCTCGTGTCGCTCCTCGATCAACTCCGGGGGCCGGAGAATCGAGTAGATGAGGCTGCCCACGTACGGAAGCAGCGCGCCGAAGGTCGCGAACCCGACCAGCCAAGGATCGTCGATCCGCCGCCGGGCGTCGAAGAACGTCCACGCAACGAGCGCCACCCAGACGAAAACCAGGAAGACGATCAGGAGGTTGACGACAAGGTTGAGCGTGTCGTCGGTGATGCCGAAGAGGCCAGCGGGCATGGGCGAAAGGCGGAGTCTACTTCCTTGACGGAGCCCAAATCCCTGCCTGCGACGGATCGACGATCAGAGGAATAGCCGCCCGAACAGGTAGCCGAGGCCGAAGAAGACGAGGATCACGAGCGCGACGACGATCGCGACCAGGAGCATCATCTGAAGCAGCTCTGAACGGGCCTCTCTGTCCATCGTCCGGCTGCGCCCTCTCGTCAGGCGCGACTCGCGTACCGCAGAAGGTAGTGGGAACCGCACACGAGCGCCACCCCATCGCGCTCGCGGGCGAGCGCGATCGCCCGCTCGACCGCAGCCGAAGGATCGGCGACGAGCTCGGCCGGGGCGATGCCGGCCTCGGCTGACGCGGCGAGCAGCTGCTCGGCGGGCAGCGCCTTCGCCCCCGGCCGCCCGGCGCGCGCGAGCCGGTCGGCGGGGATCTCGGTCGCGACCAGCCCGGCGATCGCCGGGGCGAGCGCGGCGAGGAACCGGGCCGCATCCTTGTCGGCGAGAACCGCGACGCACGCGATCACCGGGCGCCCCGATGCGACCTCCTCCAGCGCCTCCGCGAGGGCTCGCGCCCCGCCCGGGTTGTGGGCGGCGTCGAGGACGAGGTCCGGCTCGCCGCCGGCGAGCTCGACCCGGCCTCGGAGCTCGAGCCCGGCCGCGACCTCGGCCACCCGCTCGGGATCGAGGGAGTCGAGGATCACGTCGGCGCAGGCGAGGGCGACGGCGAAGTTGAGCCGCTGGTAGCGCCCCGGGCTGGCGAGCCGGAGGCTCGGGGCGAGGCCGCGCACCGGGACGAAACGCGCGCCCCGCTCGGCCGCGGTCCGCCGGGCGAGCTCCTCGACCGCGGTCGAGACCGGGCCGGCGACGAGGGTCGAGTGGTCGCGGAGCACGGCGAGCTTCTCGACCGCGATCCGCTCCTCGGTGTCCCCGAGCCATTCGGTGTGCTCGAGCCCGACCGAGGTCAGGGCGGTTATCCGTGACGGCAGGACGTTCGTCGCATCGAGCCTCCCTCCCAGCCCGGCCTCGATCACGCCGACCTCGACCCCGGCTGCCGCGAGGGCGACGAACGCCGCCGCCGTCGCCGCCTCGAACTGGGTCACGGCGTCGTTCTCGGGGAGCTTTCGGTCGACCGCCTCGACCGAGGCTGCGACCCGCTCGACCGCGGCCGCGAACGCGTCGGGGTAGATCTCGGCGCCGGCGACGAGAACCCGCTCCGACCAGCGATCGGCGTGGGGCGAGACGTGGGCGCCGGCGCGGACGCCGTGCGCTTCGAGCAGGTGCATCGTCATCTCGGCGACCGAGGTCTTCCCGTTCGTCCCGACGACGTGGACCGACGCGAACCGGTGCTGGGGCATCCCGAGCGCCGAGACGAGAAGGCGGATCCGGTCGAGCCCGAGCCGCCAGCCGAGCGGCTCGAGCGAGGCCAGGTAGGCCTCGGCTTCCTCGTAGCTCCAGCCCACGGGCTTCAACCCCGACCCACCCGCGCCCGGTCCGCGCCCCGCAGCCACTAGGTCCTCTCAGCCCAGCTCTTCGAGCTCGGCGCGGTAGCGATCGAGCTTCTCGCGCTCGGCATCGACGACGTCCTGGGGCGCCTTGGCGACGAAGCCCTCGTTCGAGAGCTTGCCCTCCGCCCGCGCGACCTCGGCGTGGAGCGCCTCGCGGCGCTCCGCGATCCGCCTCCGTGCCTGATCGGGATCGACCTCGGCGGAGCCGACGATCTCGACCGGGCCGATCGTCGCCAGCGTCTCATCCGAGGAGCCGTCGAGGTCGAGCCGGGCGAGCCGGGAGACGAGCTCGTGCGGCGGCTCCGCCGCCACGATCCGCACCGGGAGCAGGCTGCGCGGGGGGACCCCGACGAGGTCACGCCACCGCCGCAGGCTGCGAGTGAGCTCGATCGAGCGCTCGATCTCGGCCTCGGCCTCGGGATCGATCAGCGTCTCGTCGACCTCCGGGTAGGGATGGACGACGAGCATCTCGGGGCGGTCGCCGGGGGCGGCGTCGCGGAGGTAGTCGTAGACCTCCTCGGTGACGAACGGGATCAGCGGGTGCGCGAGGGCGAGCGTCTGCTCGAGCACCCAGAGCAGGGTCGCTGCCGCCTCGCGCTCGCCGTCATAGAGCCGCGGCTTGACGATCTCGAGGTACCAGTCGCAGAGCTCCGACCAGAAGAACGAGTAGAGGTCGAGCGCCGCATGGGCGAAGTCGTAGCGGTCGATCCCGCCCCCGACCGCCTCGATCGCCCGCTGGAGGCGGGAGAGTATCCAGCGGTCCTCGACCCGGGCGGGCGACGGCGCCGGCTCGACCTCGCCGACGTTGAGCAGCACGAGCCTCGAGGCGTTCCAGACCTTGTTCGCGAGGTCGCGGCCCTGCTGGACCTTGGCGCTCGAATAGCGGACGTCCTGGGTCGAGGACATCGCCAGGAGCCCGAAGCGCAGCGCGTCGGCCCCGTACCGCTCGACCTCCTCGAGCGGGTCGATCCCGGTGCCGAGGCTCTTCGACATCCGGCGGCCGTCGGGCGCCTGGATCACCGAGTGGACGTAGACGTCGTCGAACGGAATCTCGCCGACGAACTCGATCCCCATCATCACCATCCGCGCCACCCAGAGGAAGAGGATGTCGCGCGCGGTGAGCAGGACGTCGGTGGGGTAGAAAGCGCTCAGCAGCGGCGCGTCGCGATCGGGCCAGCCGAGGGTCGCGAACGGCCACAGCGCCGAGCTGAACCAGGTGTCGAGGACGTCCGGGTCCTGCCGCAGCGGCCCGTCGCAGGCCCCGCAGCGCTCCGGCGGCTCGGCGGTGACGTAGGTCTCCTCGCAGGCGTCGCAGTACCAGACCGGGAGCCGGTGCCCCCACCAGAGCTGGCGTGAGATGCACCAGGGTCGGATGTTGCGCATCCACTCGAGGTAGACGCGCTTGTAGTTGTCGGGGACGATCCGCACCTCGTCGCGCTCGACGACGTCGATCGCCGGCGCAGCGAGCTCGTCCATGCGACAGAACCACTGCAGCGAGATCAGCGGCTCGATCCGCTCGCCGCTCCGGTGCGAGTAGGGCACCGCGTGGGTCAACTTCTGCTCGCCGCGGATCCTTCCCTCCTCGCGAAGCGCGGCGACGACTGCCTCGCGCGCCTCGTCGACGGTCAACCCGTCGAACCGCTCGCCGGCGGCGGCGTTCATTCGCCCGTCCTCGCCGATCACCGTGACCTCCTCGAGCCCGTGCCTGCGGCCGATCTCGAAGTCCTCGATCGCGTGCCCCGGTGTCACCTTGAGCGCCCCGCTGCCGAACTCGGGATCGACGTGCGGGTCGGCGATGATCTCGAGCCGCCGCCCGACCAGCGGCAGGATGCAGTGCCGGCCGACGAGCCGGCGGTGGCGGTCGTCGTCGGGGCTGACCGCGACCGCGGTGTCGGCGAGCATCGTCTCCGGCCGCACGGTTGCGACGGTGATCACCTCGTCCGAGCCCTCGACCGGATAGTCGATCTCGTAGAGAACGTCGGTGACCTCGCGGCTCTCGACCTCGAGCTCGGAGATCGCCGAGCGCGAGCCCGGATCCCAGTTGACCATGTAGTTGTCGCGGTAGATCAGGCCCTTCTCGTGGAGCGCGACGAAGACCTCGATCACCGCCCGGTGGTAGCCGTCGTCGAGGGTGAACCGCTCGCGCTCGTAGTCGCACGAGGCACCGAGCCGCTGGTACTGCTCGACGATCCGCGAGCCGTACTTCTGCCGCCACTCCCAGACCCGCTCGACGAACGCGTTGCGGCCGAGCTTGTGACGCGACGTCCCCTGCTTACGGAGCTCGCGCTCGACGACCGCCTGGGTCGCGATCCCCGCGTGGTCGGTGCCAAGCACCCAGAGCGTGTTCCGCCCCCGCATCCGATTGATCCGGATCAGGGCGTCCTGGATCGCGCCGTTGAGCGCGTGCCCCATGTGCAGCTCGCCGGTGACGTTCGGCGGCGGGATCGCGATCGAGTAGTTCTCGGCCGCGGTCCCCTCGGCGGGCGGATGAAAGTAGCCGCCCTCGAGCCAGGCCGAGAACAACCGGCTCTCGGCCTCACCGGGGTCCCAGCGCGTCGTCTGCTCGAGCGTCTTCCTGCGGTCGGCGTCCACGAGCGCCGAGTGTAGTTGCGCGTCGACGCGAACCACGATCGTCATCCCGGCACCGGCGCGACGGCGAGCGGGCACCAAGCCGGCCGGCGCAGCTTCAGTCGGCGGCGACGCCGTCGGGCTCGGGGGAGGAAGCGCGCTCGCGCCGCTCCTCGATCAAGAATGAGCCGATCACCCCGGCGAGCGACGCGACGACGATCAGCCCGATCACGAAACCGACGATCATCGCGACCTGGCCTCCGACGCTCTCGGGCACGGGATCGCCTTGAAGCCCGATCACCGTCGCCCCGGCCCAGAGGAGCGCATCGCCGAACGAGCCGAACACCGAGCCTTCGACGTCGCGCTCGAACACGTACGCGAGCTCGGCGATCGCGATCGCGCTGACAGTGCTGATCGCTCCCAGGTAGGCGAGCCGCGACCTGAACAGGTACCGGGCGGTTCCGGCGACGCGATACGAGGACGACAGCACCCGCGAGGCGGGGAGTGCTCGCCCGGCGCGCACGAGGCGAAGGAAGCTCAGCACCCGCAGGAACGGCAGCGCGAGGAGCAGTGGCTGCCACCAGTGGCGGCGCACGTAGTGCAGGCGCCGCGGTGCGAGCCACAGCTTCGCCGCGAACTCGAACGCGAACACGGCCCAGATCGCCCAGGCGGTGACCTCGAGCGCCCTCGAGGCGCCGGGGCGGAGGTCGACGGCGACGTCGTAGCCGACGACGAGCGCGAACACGACGCCGAGCCAGGCCATGAACGGGTCCGCCCGCTCGGTCGCCGCGGCGACCCAGCGGTCGAAGTCGCCCTCGGTCCGCTGCCGCCGCGGCGGCAGCGGCGGCGGGTCACAGACTGTCTTCGGCCGCGGGCGGTCCATGTTCTGCACAGCATTCGTCGCTTACCCGTGACCGGCCCGCAATACCGGTGTGACCGGCACCGCGACGATCCACCGACCGGGGCACTACTTCGGGCTCGATGCGGGATCACGGATCGCGTGTACTAGCGTTGAAGCCGATGCGCGATCCCGGACAAGCGGCGATCGGGACCTGGAGCGGCGGCCGGTTCATGCGCTTCGGGGAGGCGATCGAGCCGGACCGGCTCGAGGCCCTCCTGCGGCCCGACGGGATCTCGACGCTGATCACCGCCGACGCGTACGGGCAGGGCGAGGCCGACCGCCTGCTCGGGCGTGCGCTCGCCGGCGCCGGCCGCGACTCCTACTGCCTCGTCGGGGCGGTTGGACACGACTTCTACGAGGGCGAGCGCCAAGGCGCAAAGGGGTTCCCGCGGTTCACGGATCCGCGACTGCGCGGGCACGAGGAATACGCCGGCTACCTGCGGATGGCAGCCGAGCGCAGCCTCGAGCGGGTCGGCGTCGACAGGTTCGACCTGCTGCTGCTCCACAACCCCGACCGCACCGGGTACGAGAGCGAGGCGGTGTGGGACGGGATCGAGGCTCTTCGCGACGCCGGGCTCACTCGGATGATCGGCGTCGCACCCGGCCCGGCGAACGGCTTCAGCCTCGACCTCGTCCGCTGCTTCGAGCGCTTCGGCGGGCGGGTCGACTGGGCGATGATCATCCTCAACCCGCTCGAGCCATGGCCGGGCGAGCTCTGCCTCGACGCCGCCGAGCGGGCCGGCGTCAAGGTGATCACCAGGGTCGTCGACCACGGCGGGCTGTTCTGGGACGACCTCGACGAGCGCACCGAGCTCGCCCCGCGAGACCACCGGGCGTTCCGTCCCGAGGGCTGGATCTCGGCCGGCCGCGCAAAGCTCGACCGGATGCGCCCGATCGCCGCGCGCGCCGGGCTGACGCCGATCCAGCTCGCCTGCCAGTGGAACCTCGCCCACCCCGCCGTCGAGTGCGTCGTTCCGACGCTGATCCAGGAGCACGGCCCGAATGCCCGGGCGATCGAGGACAAGCGAGCCGAGCTCGCCGCGCTCCCCTCCCAGCCGCTGCTCGACGACCGCGACGTCGCCGAGATCGCGCGGATCGGCGACAACCGGGGCTCGATGGCGCTGAAGGGCGCGAGCCCCGAGCACGAGGGACCCGAAGCGCCCGACCGCTGGCCGCTCAGCGCCGAGCTCGCCGAGGCCGGCGCCCGCTACGGGATCGCTCCCGACCGCGACCTCGTTCGAACCGCCTGAGTCCACCCGCAGAGTGCTGCCGATGCGAACCCTCGCGATCGTCCATCAACCCGATGCGGGGTCCGGCGTGTTCGCGGACGTCCTGCGTCAACGCGGGGTCGAGTCCGACGAGTGGGCGCCGCCGGACGCGCCGGGCCCGCCGCGCGAGCTCGGCGACTACGACGCTGTGCTCACATTCGGCGGCTCGATGCACGCCGACCAGGAGGATCGCCATCCCTGGCTCGCCGCCGAGCGCGCAGCCCTGCGCGACCTGCTCGACCGGGGGATCCCGGTGCTCGGGGTCTGCCTCGGAGCCCAGCTCGTCGCGGGTGCGGCGGGGGCCCAGCCGCGTCGCCTGCCCACGCCGGAGATCGGCTGGCACGAGGTCGAGCTGACCGACGCCGGGACCCGCGACCCGCTGCTCTCGGCGCTTCCGACCCGATTCGAGGCGTTCGAGTGGCACAGCTACGAGTTCCCGCTCCCGGCCGGCGCGCTCGCCCTCGCGCGCAGCCCGGCCTGCCTGCAGTCGTTCCGGCTCGGGGACTCGGCGTGGGCGATCCAGTTCCACGCCGAGGTCACCCGGGCCGACGCCGAAGGCTGGATCACCCGCTACCGCGACGACGCCGACGCGGTCCGGATCGGGGTCGATCCCGATCGGCGCCGAGCCGAGCTCGGGGAGCGGATCGACACCTGGAACGAGCTCGGCCGGGCGCTGTGCGGCCGGTTCGTCGACCTCGTCGCCGAACGCCGGGCCACCCGGGCGTGACGTAGGCGGGGCGCGAACCGGCTCCGACACCGCCCCGGCCGCGGGATCCCGTGCCACCGCCAACCCGCACGGGCTTCCGGCGGGTAGATTGCCCGCGAGCCGGCGCCGATCGACGAGCGAGAGGAGAGTGCCGTGCCCGAGCCGGACCGCAGCGAGCCAACCGAGATCACCCTCTCCGAGCGCTACTTCACAAGGCCGGCGATCGACCGCCGGATGCCCGAGCACAGCCGCGACGCCGACATCGCCTACGCCCTCGTCGAGTCCGAGATGTACCTCGACGGCGAGCCGGCGAAGAATCTGGCGACGTTCGTCACCACCTGGATGGAGCCGCGCGCCCGCGACGTGATCGCCAACAACCTCCATCGCAACTTCATCGACCACGCCGAATACCCGCAGACGGCCGAGATCGCGCGCCGCTGCCTACGGATGCTGCATCACCTGTTCGCCGGCGACGGAGAGCCCGACGAGCCGGGTGCCGCCTGCGCGGGATCGTCGGAGGCGGTGATGCTCGGCGCGCTGGCGATGAAGTGGCGCTGGAAGGGAGCCCGCGAGCGGGCCGGGAAGCCGACCGACCGGCCGAACCTGGTCTACGGCGCCGACGTCCACGTCGTCTGGGACAAGTTCTGCCGCTACTTCGACGTCGAGCCGCGCAAGGTCCCGCTCCCGAAGGGGCGGACGACGATCGGCCCCGGCGAGCTCGGGCCGCGGATCAACGAGAACACGATCGGCGTCGTCGGGGTGGTCGGGACCACGTTCACCGGCGAGTGCGACGACGTCGCCGGCATCGACGCGATGCTGGCCGCCAAGCGCGAGCAGGGCCTCGACGTGCCGCTCCACGTCGACGCGGCCTCAGGCGGGTTCGTGTTCCCGTTCTCCGATCCCGACTTCGCGTGGGACTTCCGGCTCGAGTCGGTGAAGTCGATCAACGTCTCGGGACACAAGTTCGGGCTCGTCTACCCCGGTGTCGGCTGGCTGGTCTTCCGCGACTCCGAGCAGCTCCCCTCCGAGCTCGTCTTCTACGAGGACTACCTCGGCGAGCGCGACCCGACCTTCACCCTCAACTTCTCCGGCAGCTCGGCGCTGATCTTGGCGCAGTACTACAACTTCGTCCGCCACGGACGGGCCGGCTACGCCTCGCTGGTCCGGGCGATGGACGCCAACGCCGCCAGCCTCGCCGCTCGGCTCGAGGCCGAGGACGCACTCGAGGTGCTCGAGGGGGGCCCGCGGCTGCCGCTGGTGATCGCCACGGTCCGCGACGGCGAGCCGTTCTCGGGCACCGATCTCGTCGGCGAGCTCGCAGAGCGGCGCGGCTGGATGGTGCCCGCGTATGAGCTCCCGCCCGCCAACGACGACCAGCAGGTGATCCGGATCCTCGTCAAGGTCAACCAGACCCGCGAGCTCGCGGACGCGCTCGCCGACGACGTCCACGACTCGATCGCCCGGCTCCGCCGTCGCGCCGCCGGCGAGGCGGTCAGCCGCACCGCCGCCCGCGGGCACGGCTACTGAGCGGACTGGGGCCGCGAGGCCGGGGGCGCGGCGATTGCGCGCCGGAAGATCCCGCGGCGGGCAACCCCGACCGTGCAGGGGCCTAGGCGCTCTCCTCGCGCAGCTCGGGGCCGAGGTCAGCCTCCGGCTCGTCGGTCGCCTCGGTGACCAGCGTCGGCGGCTGTGAGCGGGCGATCGTCTCCCTGGTGACCACGCACTTGCGGACGTCGCGGCGCGAGGGAAGCTCGAACTGGACGTCCATCAGCGTTTCCTCGAGGATCGAGCGCAGGCCGCGGGCGCCGGTCTCGCGCTCGAGCGCGCGGTCGGCGATCGCCCCGAGCGAGTCCTCGGCGAAGACGAGCTCGATGTCGTCGAACTCGAAGAACCGCTGGAACTGGCGGGTGAGCGCGTTGCGGGGCTCGGTGAGGATCGTGATCAGGTCCTCGCGCGTGAGCTGGTGGATCGCCGCGACGACCGGGAGGCGGCCGATGAACTCGGGGATCAGGCCGTACTCGATCAGGTCCTCGGGGAGCACCTGCTCGAACAGCTCGCCGGTGTCCTTGTCGGCCTTCGAGGCGACTTGGGCGCCGAAGCCGACGCCCTGACGGCCGATCCGCCGCTCGATCACGTGGTCGAGCTGGGCGAACGAGCCGCCGCAGACGAAGAGGATGTTCGTCGTGTCGATCGTCAGGAACTCCTGGTGCGGGTGCTTGCGCCCGCCCTGCGGGGGCACCGAGGCGGTCGTCCCCTCGAGGATCTTGAGCAGCGCCTGCTGGACGCCTTCGCCGGAGACGTCGCGGGTGATCGACGGGTTGTCGGCCTTGCGCGCGATCTTGTCGATCTCGTCGATGTAGATGATCCCCGTCTCCGCCTTCTTGACGTCGAAGTCAGCCGCCTGGATCAGCTTCAGGAGGATGTTCTCGACGTCCTCGCCGACGTATCCGGCCTCGGTCAGCGCGGTCGCGTCGGCGATCGCGAACGGGACGTTGAGGATCTTCGCCAGCGTCTGCGCGAGCAGCGTCTTGCCGCACCCGGTCGGCCCGAGCAGCATGATGTTCGACTTCTGCAGCTCGATGTCGCCGTCTGAGCCGTCCTGGGTCATCTGGACCCGCTTGTAGTGGTTGTAGACGGCAACCGAGAGCGCGCGCTTCGCGGTCTCCTGGCCGACGACGTACTCGTTCAGGACCGCGTAGATCTCCTGCGGCTTCGGCAGGCTCTCGAGCTCGAACGTCGGCGGGGTCGGGAGCTCCTCGTCGATGATCTCGTTGCAGAGATCGATGCACTCGTCGCAGATGTAGACGCCCGGTCCGGCGATCAGCTTCTTGACCTGGCGCTGAGACTTGCCACAGAAGCTGCAGAGAAGCTGTTCGTTCGAGTCCGTCGGACGTGCCACGGCGGGGATCTCCCTTCGACGAGATTGGACGACTCCCGGGGCCGCCTGGTCAGGTTACGACACCGACGGCCTCGGCTCGTCGAGGTACTACTCGCCGCCCGTCGCCGTCCCTGCAAGCGGCGCAGTCGTTGCAATCCCAGCCCGCACCGCGAGCGCCGCGGCGAGCCGCGCGGCGAAGGCCTCGGGGCGGCGAACGAGCTGGCGCCAGGTGACGCGGATGACGGCGTAGCCGAAAGCGGCGAGCCGGGCATCACGGACCCGGTCAGCCTCGAAGCTCGCCCGCGACGAGTGGGTCGCGAAGCCGTCGACCTCGAGGACGAGCCTGTGGTCGCGCCAGAGGAAGTCGACCTCGTAGCGGTCGAGCCGGGCGTTGACCTCGGGCAGCGGAACGTCGGCCGCGCGGAGGACCGCGAGCATCCGCCGCTCGGCCTCGGAGCGCGTCGGCGTGACCCCGCCGTCGACCTCGAGCAGCTCGCGGAGCAGGCGAACGCCGGGTCGCCCGGCGTTTCGCTCGAGCTGGTCGATCAGCTGACGCTCGGAGAGGATCCGCTTCGCGTACCCCTCGGCAATCGCCCGCTCCACCTCCGCCTCGGGCGCCACCGAGGCGAGATCGAGGATCGTCCGCGGCGGAGTCGTGACCGGGATCCCGTCCCGGAGCACGTAGTCGCGGCGGGCAAGCGAGGTGGAGCGATGGACGGCGATGCCCGGCTTCGACCGGATGTTCCGATTCGTGACGATGACGCTGACGCGGTCGAAATCGGCTGGGTAGGGGAGCATCTCCCAGAAGCAGGCGGCGCTCCGGTGGCCGAGGATCGCCGTCGGCCCGCAAGCTCTGACGGCTGCGATCTCCCGGCCGCGCATAGTCAGCGGGGCGAGACCGACCAGATAGACGCTGCGGTGGACCGGCTGCATCCACCCCCTGCGGGCACGGTGCTTGATCGCCTCTGCCCCGAGGCCGGTGGCGAGCAACTGCTGGCGGGTGACGATCCCGTGCTGCCTTTCAGCGAGCGCCGCGATCGCCCGCTCGACGGGATCGGGAGCGCCCCGAACGTGACACTCGCCGCTCCCGCGATCACCGTTGGTCGATATGGGTCGCATGGCAACCCAAAACCCCGCCTCGGCGCTCCGCGCCCCCGCCATCGTCACGTTGTGGGCCCGGGCGATCGCCGCCGAGCCCGATCCCGCTTCCCTACCTGCCCATCGAGCCGGCCTACACCCCGCGAACGCTCCTCGAACCCGCCAAGGGCCGATCCAGCTCCCCTACCTGCCGATCAAAGACGCCCGCGCCGCGGACCTCCCACGAGCTCCGTCCCAACCGCCAGCGCCCAGCCGGGCCGCATCCCGCCGACGCCCCGGGGGCCCCTAGTGGTGCTCGATCACCCGGTCCACCAGCTTGTACTCCTTGGCCTCCTCGGCCGACATGAAGTAGTCGCGCTCGGTGTCCTGGGTGACCTTCTCGAGGGGCTGGCCGGTGTGCTTGGAGATGATCTCGTCGAGGCGCTTGCGGACGTCGATGATCTCGCGCGCGTGGATCTCGATGTCCGTCGCCTGGCCCTGGAAGCCGGCCGTCACCTGGTGGATGAGGATCTTCGAGTTCGGGGTCGCCATCCGCTTGCCCTCGGTGCCGCCGCAGAGCAGCAGCGCCCCCATGCTCATCGCGACGCCGACGCAGATCGTCTGCACGTCGGGCTTGATGTACTGCATCGTGTCGTAGATCGCGAGTCCGGCGTAGACCGAGCCGCCCGGCGAGTTGATGTAGATCGAGACGTCCTTGTCCGGGTCCTCGGACTCGAGGTGGATGAGCTGGGCGACGACGAGGTTGGCGATGTCCTCGGTGATCGGGGTGCCGAGGAAGACGATCCGCTCGTTGAGCAGGCGCGAGTAGATATCGAACGCGCGCTCGCCGCGCGACGTCTGCTCGACCACCATCGGAACCAGGGGGCTCATCGGGGCGTGAGTGTATAGAAGCGGCGCGAGTTGCTCGCGACGCTCAGGTTCCGGGGGTCCAGAGCTCGCCCGGCTTCGCCCGCTCGCCACCGGGGGCGTCGGCGCCCTCGCCCTCGGTGTGCTCCCTCTCGCCCTTCTCCGGCGTCCAGAGCGCATCGCGCGCCGCCGCCTGGGCGGCGGGGATCGGCTTCGCCGACTCGACGACCACGTCGGCCGCCTTGCGGAGGCGGATCTCGTCGCGGAGCAACGCGTCGCGGCCGGTCTCGCGCAGCCGCGCGAGCAGCTTCTCGGGCTTGCGGACTCGATCGGAGCTGTCGCCGTCGCGAATCGCCTCGATCAGCTCCTCGTCGGAGACCTCGATCTCCTCGGCGTCGGCGATCGCCGCCAGGGTCGCCTCGCGCCGCAGCGCCCGCTCGGCGTCGGGCTCGGCGTCGTCGATCAGCTCGTGCCGGTCCTTGCCCTGCATCTGGACGTAGGCACCGGGGTCGATGCCGCGCTCGGCGAGTGAGCGCTCGATCCGGTCCCAGATCTCGTGGGCGCGCGCGTGGATCAGCTGCTTCGGCACGTCGATCGTCGCCTCGGCGGCGGCGGCGTCGATCGCCGCCTGCCGGAAGTCGCCTTCGGAACGGGCCTCCCGGACCTCGGCGAGGCGGGTCGCGATCTGGTCGCGAAGCTCGTCGAGGGTCTCGAACTCGGACGCCTCCGCCGCGAAGTCGTCGTCGAGGTCCGGGAGCTGCTTCTCGCGCACCTCCTTGACGGTGACCGCGAACTCTGCCCGCTTTCCGGCCAGGTCGGCGGGTTGATGGTCGTCGGGGAAGGTGACCTCGACCGTGACCTCGTCGCCGGCCGATGCGCCGGTCAGCGCGACGTCGAACTCGGCGAGCAGGCCCTCGGCGCCGAGCTCGAGCATGAAGTCGCGCGCGCTCGAGCCGTCGAACGGCTCGCCGTCGATCGTTCCGTCGTAGTCGACGACGAGGACGTCGCCGGCCGCGCCGGGCCGGTCGACCGGGTTCAGGCTCGCGAACCCCTCGCGCAGCCGGTCGAGCTCGGCCTGAACGTCCTCGTCGGGGACCTCGATCTCGGGCCTTCCGACCTCGAGCCCGCGGTACTCACCGAGCTTCGCCTTCGGCCGCACCCCGAGCTCGACCGAGAACGAGAGCTCCTCGCCGTCGCCGGGCATCGCCGGGACGTCGAGCTGGGGCTCGCCGATCGGGGCGACACCCGCGTCGAGCACCGCGCGCTCGTACCACTCCGGGAGCGCCTCGCGGAGCGCCTGCTCGAGCACCGCCTCCCGCCCCATCCGCTGGATCACCAGCGCCGGCGGCACCTTGCCCTTGCGGAACCCGGGCAACCTCAGCTCGCGCCCGAGCTCGCGGGCGGTTCGCTGGAGGCGATCGCTGACCGCGTCGGCCTCGACTGCGACGTCGAGCTTGACGCGCGACTCAGGCAGCTCGGTGATCTCGGTCCTCATCGACCTCAACCTTAGAGATGGGCCCTCGGCCGCGCGATCAGCGGGTCCGCTCAGGGTGGGCGCGCCGGCATGCCCACCGCCACCAGGCGGCGGCGAGGTCGAAGGCGAACGCGGCCACGCGCCCGAGCGGGCCCGTCACCAGCCACGCGTGGAGGCGATCGACGGCGCCGAGCCGCGGCCGCATCGGCGGCGATCGCCTCACTCGTCCTGCTCGGCGGCGTAGCCGAGGATCGAGCGGTCGATCAACCACTCGACCGGGGCGCGGTCGTCGGTGTACACGGAGCCGCCCGGGAGTCTGGGGCCGACCCGCCTGGCGGCCTGGCTCGCGAGCAGGCTCAGCTCGCCCGGGAGCTCGGGCGCCGCCTCGGCGAGCCGCTCCGCCGAGGCGTGGCCGTCGGAGCCGACGAGCAGGGTGTTCGTCGGCTTGATCGGGTCGCGGATCACGGTCGCGAAGACCTCGTCCATCGTCCGGCCAAGGACCTTCTCGAGGTCATCGGAGCCCTCCGGGTGGCCGGCGTTGACGATCACCAGTCCGCCGGGCGCGAGCCGGTCGCGGGCGAGCTCGAAGAACTCGGTCGTCGTCAGGTAGAACGGGATGTAGGGCTGGCGGTAGGCGTCGACCATGATCACGTCGTAGCCGCCATCGGAGCGTCGCAGCCACGGTCGTGCATCGGCGATGTGGACCGTCAGGTTCGGGTTCGAGCCCATGTCGAAGTACTCGAGCCCCACGTCCTCTAGCTCCGCGTCGATCTCGACCCCGTCGATCTCGGCCGCGGGGAAGTAGTGGCCGTAGGCGCGGGCGGTGGTCCCCGCAGCGTTGCCGAGGATCGCGATCCGTTCCGGCGGCTCGCGCAGCGATGTGAACGGCAGGAACAGGTAGCCGTCCCAGACTCCGTCGGTGAGGTAGCTGTCGGGCCGGTACAGCGAGTGGATCGCCTGGCCCTCGTTGAGCTCGAGGATCCGCTCCCCCTCGCCGCGCTCGATGACCCGGATGTACTGGTGCTCGGACTCGGCCTCGTAGATCACCTCGCCGCGGTCGGTCGCCTTCACGGTGCCAACCGGCAGCGCGATCAGCCCCGCGACGATCACCGGAACGACGGCGTAGCGCCAGCCTGCCGCGGCGGCGCCGATCAGCGCGATCGCCGCAGCGAAGATCAGGAAGGTCCGCTGGGTGCCGACGAACGGCACCAGGAGCAGTGCCGAGACGAGGACGCCGATCAGCGAGCCGACGGTCGAGACCGCGTAGATCCGCCCCGAGACGCGCCCCGCGTGCGCGACGTCGGGAACCGCGATCCGGATCGCCCACGGTGACACCGTTCCCATCAGGATGATCGGGATCGCGATCAGCACCAGCACCGCGGCGAGCGAGCCGACGAATGCGCCGGCCTCGATCCGGTCGAGGGCGTCGACGGAGATGTTGAAGAACGGGCGGGCGACGAACGGGACCACGGCGAGCAGCGCCGCCGCCGCCATCACCGTCAGCCCGAGGGCCCTCACCTCGGGGTAGCGATCGGCGAGCCGGCCCCCGAGCCAGTAGCCGATCGAGAGCGCGACGAGGACGATCCCGATCGTGTTCGCCCAGACGATCGTCGAAGCGCCGAAGAACGGGGCCATCAGCCGCACCGCGGCGATCTCGGCGCCGAGGCTGCCGGTGCCGACGACGAGGACGAGCAGGTAGAGGAATCTGTTTCCGGTCAAACGATGGTGCGAGCGGTTCGGGCTCGAGGTCGGGCGGCGGGCGACGCCGGCCTCACGGCGGGCTGAGCTGCCCGCTGCGCAGCCTCTCTTCTAGCTGAGATCCGTGCCCCGCGGCGACCGCCCGCTCGGCGCGGCCCTCGTCGAGGGCGAGGCCGCGCTCCTGGGCGAGGTCGAGCAGGCGCTGCTTCTCGGTGTCGCGAGCCGCCCAGCGAAGCACGACCCAGGCGAGCATCGCCAGCGTCACCACCATCCCCTCGGCCATCATGATCGCCCCGGCGATGCTCTGGTCGGCAAGCGGCGAGATCCCGTGCTCGGCCTCGCCCGCGGCGTAGGCGGGGTAGAGCACCGTCCCCGACCACATCAGGACGTTGCCGAGCGCCGCCGCGGCGAGCCGGGCGACGGCCGTGTAAGCGAGCTGGGCACCACCCCCGAACCAGGTCGGGACCGGCAACGGCCCGAACACCGGCATCCAGATCAGGATCCCGAAGCCGAGGAAGCAGGCGTGCATCAACGCGTGGACGAGCTCGCTCGTCACCGCCGCGTCGTACAGCGCCGGCAGGTGCCAGACGTAGAGGCTGGCGATCCACAGCGGCAGCGCGACGATCGGCAGCGCGAGGACCTGGAGGCGATCGACGGCGCGGATCGCGAGCACCGGCTGGAGCAGCGCCCTGGTCAGCCCGAGGACGATCAGCAGCGCCGCGAGGTCGGCGAGCAGGAGGTGCTGGATCATGTGGACGAAGACGAGCTCCTCGCCGATGTGCCCGATCGGCGTGAACAGCGCGACCGCGATCACGCCGAGGCCGGAGTAGAAGCAGGCGACGCGCCAGGCCGGTGCCGGGCGACGCTCGCGAGCAAGCGTCGTCGCGCGGAGCGCGTAGGCGGCGCCCGCGACGGTCAGCGCCGTCACCTGGAGCGGGTCGAACGCGCCGCCGCCGACGTGGGCAAGGATCGGCATCTGGACTCATCGTAGACGGCCGCCGCACCCGCCCCCGAGGCGCAGACCGACCGTCGGGGACGGTGGTCTACGCTCCCGGGAGGGTAGACAGGTCCGCCCCACCGAGGCGGTCCTCTGAAGGAAGGAGACTCAGATGAGCAGGCAGGGACTCAGCCTCGCGACGGTGCTCGGCGCGCTGGCGATCGCGGCGATCGCCCCGGCGGTGGCGCCCGGCGCGACCCACGACGTCGACGCGCGGCCCTCGAGCTGGCAGCCGAACCAGCTCGCGATCGCCTTCGGCGACGAGATCAGATGGCACTTCCCCTCTGACGCCGGGTTCCCACACGACGTTTGGCTGCTCGCGCCCGACGACGCTCCCGACACCGCGGGCTTCGAGGTCACGAGCGGCCCGGTGAGCCCGGGCGGCGATCCGGTCTCCTACACGTTCGAGCAGTCGGGAACGTGGACCTTCGTCTGCAAGGTGCACTCGTTCGTCTCCGGCGGAGCCTGGACGGGGATGACCGGCACGGTCAACGTCGGCGGACCGCCGACCTCGCTGCGGCTTACGGTGAAGCCGAAGAGGGCCAAGGCGACTGTCGGCAAGGTGAAGGCGATCACCGCCAGGCTCGCCAACACCGGCGGCACGACCGCACAGGCGACGAGGGTCTGCGCCAGGGCGCCGAAGAAGCTGGTCAAGATCAAGGGCACCAGGTGCGCGGCGTTCGGCGCGCTCGCCCCTGGAGCCCAGCGTCAGGCGAAGTTCAAGTTCAAGCCGAAGCCCAAGGCGAGGGGCAGGAAGGTCAAGATCACGTTCACCGCGACCGCCGCGAACGCGCCGACGCGGACCGCGAAGGCGACGCTCAAGGTCGTCAGGTAGCGAGGTTCGCTCGCGGCGTCGCGGGCGAGGCGGGTCTTGTCGCCGTCAGCGGCAAGATCCGCCTCGCACCCCTCCGGTTCACGAGCGCGATCGGCGGCGAAGGCTCCGAGCGTCCGCCGCGGAGGCTCAGGAAGTGCGGATCGCGCCCTCGCCGGCGATCACGAGCTCGGCGCCGGCGCCGCGGAGGTCGGCGCGGGCCGGCTCGGGGAGGTCGCCGTCCATGATCACGGTGTCGAGCTCGTCGACGGTGAGCACCGGCAGCAGCGACTGGATGCCGTACTTCGACGAGTCGACCAGGGCGAGCGTCTGCTTCGAGGCACGATGCACGGCGCGCAGGACGTCGGAGATGTTGCGCTGCGCGGTCGACAGGCCGGCGTCGGGCGTGATCCCGATCGCCGAGATGAAGCTGGTCTCGAAGTTGAGCCCACCGAGGAACTCGACCGTCCAGCGGCCGCCGATCATCCTCAGGTTCTGGTCGACCTCGCCGGGTGCGACGATCAGGTGGACGCCGTCGTGATCGAACTCGGCCGCGATCGCCGGCGAGTTCGTGACCAGGGTGAGCGAGCGGACGGGGCTCGCGGCGAGCGCGGTCGCGAGCGCCGCGCAGGTTGTCGACGCGTCGATGAACACGGTCGAGCCGTCCTCGATCCACTCGAGAGCCTTCTGGGCGATCTGCGCCTTCGCGGCCGCGTTTCGCGACCGCCGGCTCGCCCACGCGGTCCGCGTCGCCCGCTCGCTGTCGGGCAGGCGGGCCCCGCCGTGGACCCGCTCGACAAGGCCCTCCTCGGCGAGCGACCGAAGGTCGCGGTGGATCGTCGCCGGCGAGACGTCGAGGTCGCGGGCGAGCTCGCCGACGGCGGCCGCGCCGTCGCGCCGGATCCGGTCCATGATCGATGACCTCCGCAGCGCGCCCCTCATGACGGGCGTGATCCTCCCCGATCCGGGGCCGCGCCGTCGCCCCCGCCCGCGATCTCGACGAACCTGCGGGCGGTGATCCGCCCGAACTCAGGGTCGTTGACGGCGAGGTCGACGCGCTCGACCGGGATCCCGTCGCGGAGCTCGCGCTCGAGCGTCTCGATCAGCGCCAGGTCGGCCTCGTGGTCCCACAGCGGTCCGCCCTCGACGTCGATCAGCGAGTAGCCGCGGGTCGGGGCGACGACGGCGACCGGGCCCCGGGCGTCGTTCAGCCGCCCGGCGATCATCCGCCCCAGCTCGACCATCTCGTCGTGGCTGAGGCGGACCAGCGTCGCGACCGGGTTGTGCTTGTAGAGCCGCCGGTCGCGCCACTTCTCCGGCACGGTGTCGAGCGCGCCCTGGTTGAAGAAGTCGGCGCACCCCGGGGTGACGACCTGCGGCACGCCGTGCTCGCCGGCAACCGTCATCCGGCGCTCGTCGGTCGCGTGGACCCCGTCGAAGAGGGAGTTGGCGAGCTCGGAGATGCTGAGCTCGATCACGCCGGCGAGCGACGACGCGGCGATCAGGTCCTCCATCGCCGGCCCGCCGACGCCGTTGGCATGGAAGATCACCGGCGTCCACCCCGCCTCCTCGAGCACCTCGCAGGCAGCCATCGCCCCCGGAGTCGTCTGGCCGAGCATCGTCACGCCGACGCTTCGAGCCTCGAGGTCGACGACCGGCCTGCCGGCGTCGCGCGCCATCCCGACCACCGCGGCGACGGCGTTGTCGAAAACCGCCCGGGCGATCGGATTCAGCCCGAGGATGTCGATCACCGAATGCATCACGGTGACGTCGCGGCGGCCCACGAACGGCCCGAAGGCCCGCGGGCCCGAGGCGCTCGGGGAGACGATCAGCTTCGGCACCCCGACCGGCAGCGCCTGCATCCCCGCCGCCCCGATCAGCGCCCCCTCGGCGCCGCCGAGGCAGAGCGCGCCGTCGAGCTCACCGGCGGCGTGCATCTCGGCGAGGATCGACGCGAGCCCGCCCTGCATCAGCTCGACCGCAGCGCCGCGGCTGCCGGCCGCCTGGACCTCGCCGAGCTTGTAGCCGGCTGCGCGGGCGACGTCCTCGCGGGTGACGTCGGCGGGGCATCTCGGCTCGCCGAGGATCCCCGTGTCGATCACGACCGGGCGTCCCCCGAGCGCCTCGATCCGGTCTCGCACGTAGGCGATCTCGGCGCCCTTGGTGTCGAGGGTCCCGATCGCGACTATCCGCGGATCGCTCATTCGGACGACATATTATGCAAGAACCTGACGGCTTTCGCGCGAATGCAATATGCTGTGCGAGCTTGTTGATCGGTTGGCGCTGCGGGCTGGCAGGCGGCCGCGCGCGACGAAGGAGGAGATAGATGCACCTGTCGATGCACAACTGGATGCGGGCGGAGCCGATCGAGACGACGATCCGCAGGCTCGCCAAGTACGGCTACGAGAGCATCGAGATCAGCGGCGAGCCCTACCAGTACGACACCAAGGAAGTGCTCGGGTACCTGAAGGAGAACGGGATCCGCTGCTGGGGGTCGATCACGCTGATGGTCGAGGGCCGCAACCTGGTCCAGGGGAGCGAGGAGGGCCGCGCGAAGACGGTCCAGTACGTCAAGGACACGGTGACGATGGTCAAGGAGCTCGAGGGCTACGAGGTCTCGATCGTCCCCGGCGAGGTCGGCAAGGTGAACCCCGACGCCACCCCCGAGGAGGAGTGGCAGTGGGCGGTCGACGGCCTGACCGAGATCTTCGAGCACTCGCAGAAGGAGGGGATCAAGCTCGCGGTCGAGCCAATCAACCGGTTCGAGACCTACTTCATCTCCCGCGCCGCCCAGGCGCACGCGCTCGCCGAGGCGGTCAGCCCCGAGATCGGCGTCTGCCTCGACACCTTCCATCTCAACATCGAGGAGTCCGATCCCTATCAGGCGATCCGCGACGCCGGCGACAAGCTGGTTGACCTTCACGTCGCCGACAACAACCGGATGGCCTGCGGGATGGGGAGCTGGGACTGGCAGCGCATCGTCGACATCCTGCGCGAGATCGGCTACGACGGCGCGCTCACGGTCGAGTTCGTCGCCCCGATCGACCGCACTCCGGCGAACCCCTATCCGGACGCGATCGAGACCGATCCGGTCGACATCACCCCGGAGCAGAAGAAGTTCATCGAGGACCACGGCTCCGACCTGCTGAGCGAGAAGTTCTACAGCTCGCTGGTCGAGCGCTGCGCGCAGGAGCTCCTGCCGCTGATCAAGTAGGAACGACCAAGACGACGAGGGAGTATCGATGGCGAACGGAGCCAGGACGACCGCCGCGGCGAACCGCGCCGGGCGGCTGATCGACAGGCTGGGGGCGATTCCCGTCCTCAGCGACGAGGACGAGCTGCGCGCGCGTTCACTCGACACCTACTGGAAGGCGGCGGCGCTCGCGAAGGCCGGCCGGGCGGTGGTCGCCGACGCGGTCGTCCGGCCCAGTACCCCCGACGAGGTCGCCACGGTGCTCGCCGCGGCGGTCGAGGAGCAGGTGCCGGTGGTGCCGCGAGGCGGCGGCTCGGGGAGCCAGGGCGGCGCCGTTCCCGATGCCGGCGGCGTCGTCCTCGACCTCGGCGGACTCGACCGGATCTCCGACCTCGACGAGGAGGCCCTCACGGTCCGGGCGCAGGCCGGGGTGCCGGGCCTCGCGCTCGAGGAGTGGCTCAACGAGCGCGGCTATGTGTTCCCCCACTATCCGGCCTCGCTCCATCTCGCCCAGGTCGGCGGCTACCTGGCGGCGAAGGGCTCCGGCGTGCT
>DATHVI010000008.1:0-47992 GCA_035461385.1 Solirubrobacterales bacterium | reverse complement strand
GGAGTTCAAGCGCGACCAGGGTGTCGACCTCGCGCAGGACAAGAACTCCCTCCAGCGCCTCTACGAGGCAGCGGAGAAGGCGAAGATCGAGCTCTCCGCGACACAGGAGACCCAGATCAACCTGCCCTTCATCACCGCGGTCGAGGGCCAGCCCAAGCATCTGGAGATGAAGCTGACACGGGCGAAGCTCGACGAGCTCACCTCCGATCTGCTGGAGCGCGTCGTCTCCCCGGTCAAGCAGGCGCTCTCGGACGCCGGCGGACCGGAGATCGACCACGTGATCCTGGTCGGCGGCATGACCCGGATGCCGGCCGTGCAGGAGAAGGTCAAGGAGCTCGTGGGCAAGGACCCACACCAGGGAGTCAATCCCGACGAGGTGGTGGCGATCGGCGCCGCGATCCAGGCCGGCGTGCTCGCCGGTGACGTCAAGGACGTCCTCCTGCTCGACGTCACCCCGCTGACGCTCGGGATCGAGACCAAGGGCGGCGTGATGACGAAGCTGATCGAGCGCAACACGACGATCCCGAGCCGCAAGTCGGAGATCTTCTCGACCGCCGAGGACAACCAGCCCTCGGTCGAGGTCCACGTGCTCCAGGGCGAGCGCGAGATGGCCGCCTACAACAAGTCGCTGGGCAAGTTCCAGCTCACCGGCATCCCGCCGGCGCCGCGCGGCGTGCCGCAGATCGAGGTCGCGTTCGACATCGACGCGAACGGCATCCTCAACGTCGCCGCGAAGGACCTCGGCACCGGCAAGGAGCAGAAGATCGAGATCAAGGGCGGCTCCGGGCTCGCCGAGGACGAGGTCGAGCGGATGGTCAAGGACGCCGAGGCTCACGCCGAGGAGGATCGCCGCCAGCGCGAGCTCGCCGAGGCGCGCAACGTCGCCGAGAACGCGGCATACCAGGCCGAGAAGCAGGTCTCGGAGATGGGCGACCAGCTCGACGACGCGGCGAAGCAGGAGATCAACTCGGCGATCGAGGCGGTGCGGGGCGTGCTCTCCTCCGACGACGCCGCCGAGATCAAGGCGAAGACCGACGCCCTCCAGGCGGCGTTCCACAAGATCTCCGAGCAGATCTACCAGGCGGCCGCGGCCCAGCAGCAGACACCGGGAGCCGACGGCGCCGGCGCCGGCAGCGGCGCCGCGGGCGACGCCGAGGAGGAGATCGTTGACGCGGAGGTCGTCGATGACGAGCGCTCCTGACGCGCCCGAGGGCCGAGCCGAGACCGAGACCGAGGACGTCCACCCGGCGCCCCCGGCGGAGGGTTCGCAGGCCCCCGAGGGGCCCGAGGAGCAGGCGGTCGAGCACGACCTCGACCGCCTGCTCGAGGAGATCCGCGGCGAGCGCGACTCCTACCTCGACCTCGCGCGGCGGACGAAGGCCGACTTCGAGAACTACCGCAAGCGGGCGGCCCGCGACGCCGCCGATGCCGAGCGGCGCGGCAAGGCGAGCCTCGCCCGCGAGCTGCTGCCCGCGATCGACAACCTCGAGCGGGCGCTGCGCTCGGCCGGGATCGAGGACGCCTCGGCCGATCCGTCCGCCGAGGCGTCGAGCGAGGAGGCCTCGGCGCAGGAGGCCCTCGCACGCGGCGTGGCGCTCGTCCTCGGCGAGCTCCAGGCGACGCTCGAGCGGGCCGGCGTCGAGGCCTACGACCCGGTCGGCGAGCGCTTCGATCCCTCGTGGCACGAGGCGCTCCATACCCGTGCGGTCGAGGGCGCCGCGGCGGGCGTCGTCGTCGAGACGCTCGAGCGCGGCTACCGGCTCGACGGCCAGGTGCTGCGGGCGGCGCGGGTAGTGGTCAGCGAGTAGGGGGCAGACGATGGCGCGCGACTTCTACGAGGTGCTCGGGGTCGGGCGCGGGGCGAGCGCCGAGGAGATCAAGAAGGCCTACCGCAAGCTCGCGCGCGAGAACCACCCCGACCGCAACCCCGGCGATCCCGGAGCCGAGGAGCGGTTCAAGGAGATCCAGGAGGCCTACGCGACGCTCTCCGACGCCGAGAAGCGCAAGCAGTACGACGCCGGCGGCGCCTTCGCGGGCTTCGGCCGCGGCGCCCCCGGGCCCGGGAACTTCGCCTCCGACCTCGGCGACATGTTCTCGGCGTTCTTCCGCCGCGGCGGCGGCGCCCGGGGCCCGGCCCGCGGCCGCGACCTCGAGACCGAGGTCCACCTCTCGTTCGAGCAGGCGATCGACGGCGCCGAGCTCTCGGTCACGGTGCCCAAGCAGGCGACCTGCAAGACCTGCGCGGGCACCGGCGCGAAGCCGGGGACGGCGCCGGTCGTCTGCCCGCGCTGCGGCGGGCGCGGGATCGACTCCGAGAGCCAGGGCTTCTTCTCGATCACCCAGCCGTGCCCGCGCTGCGGCGGCGGCGGGCAGGTGATCGAGGACCCGTGCGCGACCTGCGACGGGTCGGGGCTGACCCAGCAGCGCAAGCGCTACCGGGTGCGGATCCCGGCCGGAGTCCACGACGGCAGCCGGATCCGGGTCGCCGGCAAGGGCGAGGACGGGCCGCGCGGCGGTCCGCCGGGCGACCTCTACGTCGTCACCAGGGTGGCGCCGTCGAGGGTCTTCCGCCGCCGCGCCGACGGCAACCTCGAGGTGACGGTGCCGATCACCGTCGCCGAGGCGATCGGCGGGGCGACGGTCGAGGTGCCGACGCTCAACGGGACGAAGCGGATCCGGGTCCCGGCCGGCACCCCCCACGGAACCGTCCAGCGGCTGCGCGGCGAGGGACCGCCGAAGCCCGGAAGCCGCGACCGCGCCGACGTGCTCTACCGGCTCGAGATCGAGGTCCCCCGCGACCTCTCCGGCGAGCAGAAGCGGGCGCTCGAGGACTTCGCGGCGGCGATGAACGACCACGATCCACGCGCTGCGCTGCTGCGCGAGGCGTCCGCCCGATCCGCGAAGGTAGGCGGCGGTTGACGATGGCGGCGAAGCGAGACCGGACGCGAAGCCGGCCCGAGCGGGGCCGCTCCGCGGGGCGCGGGGAGGCCCCGGGGGGCGGGGTCGAGCGCAAGCGCGGCGTGTTCATGATCTCGGTCGCGGCCGAGCTCGCCGACATGCACCCGCAGACGCTGCGGATGTACGAGGCGCGCGGGTTGATCACCCCGAAGCGCTCGCCGAAGAAGACCCGCCTTTACTCGGTCGAGGACGTCGAGCGCCTGCGCCGGATCCAGCGGATGACCTCCGAGGAGGGGCTCAACCTCGCCGGTGTCGAAACCGTGCTCGAGCTCGAGGAGCAGCTCGAGCGGGCGCGTTCGGAGATGTCGCGCCTGCGCGCCCGCGCTGCCGCGATCGAGCGCCAGATGGCGGAGGAGATCGAGCGCGTGCGCCGATCCTTCCGCGCCGAGCTCGTCCCCTACCGCGCCTACGAGTCGACCGATCTCGTCCCCGCCGACGCGGCGAAGCCGATCAAGATCAAGGTCGAGCGTAAGCGCGGCGGGCAACCGGCCGGCGGCTGAGGCGCTACCGATGCTGCGCCGCCGCAACCCGGTCGACCCGGCGACGCGGGCTGCGATCGTCGGCACCGCCCTCGGCCGGATCGGGATCGGCGCCGCGATCTGGGCGAGCGCCGCCAGGGCGCTGCGGGCGCTCGGGTTCGAGGCCGCCGGTCCCGGGGTCGAGACGATGGCCCGACTCGCGGCGAGCCGGGACATCGCGCTCGGGGCGCTCCAGCTCGCGTCGCTGCCTAGTCGCGAGCGCAGCCGGGCGGCCGCTGGGGCGGCGGCGGCGGTCGACGCCGGCGACTGCCTCGCGTTCGCGCTAGGGCTCGCGCGAGGCGGGGAGCGGCGGGCGGGGGTGGTCGGGCTCGGGGCGGCGGGCGCCGGCGCGCTCGCCGGCGCTTGGGTCGTCCGCCGCCTTGGCTGACAGCTCAGGTTGCTCAGGTTGATCTAAGTGCTTCTGACTTAGATTTCTTGCAATCCCACGCTCACCCCGCTAGACTACGTCGTCGATGCAGGCAGACAGGTTCACGGTCAAGTCCCAGGAGGCGGTCGCCGCCGCGCAGCGGCTGGCCGCCGAGCGCCGCAACCCCGAGGTGGCCCCCGCCCACCTGCTGCTGGCGCTGCTCGAGCAGGACGAGGGATTCGCCCCTGCCGTCCTCCGCAAGCTCGGCGCCGACCCGGCCGCGATCGCCGGCCGCGCCCGCGCGGCGATCGCCGAGCTGCCCGAGGTCAGCGGACCCGACGAGCCCGACATGCGTCCGGCGCAGGCCTTCGTCCGCGCCCTCCAGCGGGCCGAGAAGGAGATGGCCGCGCTCGGCGACGAGTACATCTCGGTCGAGCACATCCTGCTCGCGCTCGCCGACGAGGGCGCGACCGCCGACCTGCTCCCCGACCGGGAGTCGCTGGTCAAGGCGATCGGCGAGGTCCGCGGCCCGCACCGCGTGACGTCCCCGAACCCCGAGGACACGATGCAGGCGCTCGAGAAGTTCGGCCGCGACCTCACTGCCGAGGCGCGCGAGGACAAGCTCGACCCGGTGATCGGCCGCGACGAGGAGATCCGGCGCGTGATCCAGGTGCTCTCGCGGCGGACGAAGAACAACCCGGTGCTGATCGGGGACCCCGGCGTCGGCAAGACGGCGATCGTCGAGGGGCTGGCGCAGCGGATCGTCGCCGGCGACGTGCCGGAGTCGCTTCGCGATCGCAGGGTGATCGCGCTCGACGTCGGCGGGCTGCTCGCAGGCTCGAAGTACCGGGGCGAGTTCGAGGAGCGCTTGAAGGCGGTCCTCGCCGAGATCAAGGATGCCGAGGGCCGGATCGTTCTCTTCATCGACGAGCTGCACACGATCGTCGGCGCCGGCGCCGCCGAGGGCGCGGTCGACGCCGCCAACCTGCTCAAGCCGATGCTCGCCCGCGGCGAGCTGCGCGCGGTCGGGGCGACGACGCTCGACGAGTACCGCAAGCACATCGAGAAGGACGCGGCGCTCGAGCGCCGCTTCCAGCCGGTGCTGGTCGGCGAGCCTGACATCGGCGACACGATCGCGATCCTGCGCGGCCTGAAGGAGCGCTACGAGGTCCACCACGGAGTGCGGATCTCCGACCCGGCGGTCGTCGCCGCGGCGACGCTCTCGGAGCGCTACATCGCCGACCGCTTCCTGCCCGACAAGGCAATCGACCTGATCGACGAGGCGGCCTCGCGGGTGAAGATGGAGATCGAGTCGGCACCGACCGAGATCGACGAGGTCGAGCGCCGCATGCAGCAGCTCCAGATCGAGCTTCAGGCGCTGAAGAAGGACACCGACGCCGCCTCGGTCGCCCGCCGCGAGGCGATCGAGTCCGAGCTCGCCGAGCTCGGCGAGCGCTCGGGGGAGATGAAGGCCCGCTGGCAGGCCGAGAAGGGAGCGATCGAGGCGATCAAGGAGGCGAAGGCTCGGCTCGACGAGGCCCATCGCGAGGCCGAGCGGGCGGAGCGCGACGCCGACCTCGAGCGCGCGGCGGAGCTGCGCTACGGCGAGATCCCCGAGCTCGAGAAGCTCGTCGCCGAGCAGGACGAGCGACTCGCCGAGCTGCAGTCCGGCGGCGGGTCGATGCTGACCCAGGAGGTGACCGAGGAGGAGATCGCCGAGGTCGTCTCGCGCTGGACCGGGATCCCGGTCTCGCGGCTGATGGAGGGCGAGGTCTCGAAGCTCGTCCAGATGGAGGAGCGCCTCCACGAGCGGGTCGTCGGCCAGGACGAGGCGGTGGCCGCGGTCTCGAACGCGCTGCGGCGCTCGCGCGCCGGGCTCGCCGACCCGAACCGGCCGATCGGGACGTTCCTGTTCCTCGGCCCGACCGGGGTGGGCAAGACCGAGCTCGCCCGAGCGCTCGCCGAATTCATGTTCGACTCCGAGCAGGCGATCGTCCGCCTCGACATGTCCGAGTACATGGAGAAGCACACGGTCGCGCGGCTGATCGGCGCCCCGCCCGGCTACGTCGGCTACGACGAGGGCGGCCAGCTCACCGAGGCGGTGCGCCGCCGCCCCTACGCGGTGATCCTGCTCGACGAGATCGAGAAGGCCCACCCCGACGTCTTCAACGTCCTGCTCCAGATCATGGACGACGGCCGGCTGACCGACGGCCAGGGGCGGACGGTGAGCTTCACCAACACGATCCTGATCATGACCTCGAACGTCGGCTCCGACCGGATCGCAGCCGAGTCGGTCGACGAGCGGATCCGCGAGCGCGTCGAGGAGGTCCTCGCGGCGACGTTCAAGCCCGAGTTCCTGAACCGGATCGACGACACGGTGATCTTCCACCGCCTCTCGCGCGAGGACATCGGCCGGATCGTCGATCTCCAGGTCGCCCAAGTCGCCCGCCGGACGGCGGAGAAGGGGATCGAGGTCGAGCTCACCGACGACGCCCGGACGCTGCTCGGCAACCTCGGCTACGACCCGACCTACGGCGCCCGGCCGCTGAAGCGGGTGATCCAGCGCAACCTCGTCGACAAGCTCGCGCTCGAGCTGCTCGAGGGCCGGCTCGGCGAGGGCGACGCGGTCCGCGTCGACGCCGAGGCCGGCGAGCTCGTCTTCCGTCCGCTGCCGCGGGCGGTCGAGCAGGCCGCCTGAGCTCGTCCGCCGACGAACCTCACCATTCGCGAGGCGCCGCGGGGCACACGTAGCCGTCACCGGAGACGATGTTGAGCATGCGGCGCGCGCAGGCGTAGAAGCGATGGCCCCGGCGGCCTCAGCGCTCGCAGCGGATCAGCCGGTCCTTGCCGGGCCCGCCCTCGCATCGATCCCGCCCGGGCCCTCCGTTGAGCGTGTCGGGGCCGGGCCCGCCGATCAGCACGTCGCGGCCGGCCCCGCCGGCGAGCCGGTCGCGACCGCCACCTCCGCAAAGTCGGTCGGCCTTCGGACCACCCGCGAGGCGGTCACGACCGGCAAGCCCGGCGATCACGTCGCGCAGGCCGGTGTCGCTGAACGGGTCGAACCCCGAGAAGCCGACGACGTCGTTGGCGGCGGTCCCCATCTGCGTCGGCGTGCGCCCGGCGCAACGGACCGGGGTGGTGATCCCGCTCAGCTCGAGGCGCCAGCCGTCGCGAAGCCGGCCACCTTGAAGCGGCGTGTCGTCGACGACGAACAGCCTCCAGGTCCCGTTCGGGCTCGTCCCGGTGAGGGCCGAGAGGAAGTACCCGTATGGCCCCGCCGGCGCCGGCGCCGGCATCGCCGTCTCGGCGGGCTCGGTGTTGTAGTTCGCCGGCCTCCACGCGGGCACGAATGGGTCGCAGTCGTCGATCGGCAGCAGCTGCGGCGCCCCGTCGTCGAGGGTGAGGGTCACCTGGACGAAGATGTCCCCCCGGCACGCGTCGGACATCAGCATCACGTGCTGGCCGCCCGGTCCGACGAGCAGCGCGTCGATGTCCTCGGGGAACTTGTGCTGGATGCGGACCAGGCTCACGGTCGCCTTCGTCACCGATCCGCCGAGACCGGAGAGTTGCAGCCGCGAGGGATAGGGAGTCGCCTCGCCGACGACGTTGATCGTCAGCTCGCGCTGGACCGGGAAGACGATCGTCGCCGCATTTGCCTCCGAAGCGGCCAAAACCGCCGCGAGCACGAGCGCGACCGTCAGCAGCTTCCGCCACCGCCTGTGAGCGGAGGTGGCGGCGGCGATCACAGACGGAACCGCTTCGACCGATCCCGCTTGCAGACGTGGCGATGGCCGGCGCCTCCGATCACGCGGCGCTTGACGGTCGCGTAATAGCGCCCCGAGGGAGCGCTCGGCGCTGAGATCGCCCAGATGCCCTTGCGGTTGCTCCTCGCGGTCCCGACGGGCCCGTCCATCGCGCCCGGGTTGCGCTTCCAGACCGTGACCAGGCGCTTGCGCTTGCACGCCTTTCGCTCCGAGCCGACCCGACCGAGGAAGCTCTGGTTGTCGATGTAGCCGGTGATCCGCACCCGGCTGTCGTACTTGGCGGTATGCGGCGTCGCGACCTCGACGCCGGCGACCAACGCCACCGCGAGCGCCGCAACGATCGCGGCCAACACCGTCGTTTTCGAGCTGATCGCCATCGCGGTTCCTCCTCGTTTCGTCGCTTGGGTCACGAGCCGCGCTCGCACCCCCTCAGCCGGTCGCGGCCCGGCCCGCCGAGGCACCTGTCCCTGCGTCCCGGGCCTCCGTTGAGCCGGTCTTTCCCCTTCCCGCCGCAGATGCCGTCGTTGCCCCGCCGGCCCTTGAGGACGTCGTTTCCCCCGAGGCCGAGGATGCCGTCGCGCTTCGGCGTCCCGACCAGCCTGTCGCGCCCGCCCGTGCCGACGCGGTTGACGACGACGCCGGCGCAGCGGGCGAGCTCGTAGGCGCCCGAGTCGCAGCGCCCGCGTTGCGGGCGGCGCACTCCGCGTGCGTCGGTGGCGGGGGCTGGGCAGTTGGACCTCACCCGATCGACCGCCGGGCTCGAAGGGCGCAGCGCCACTGTCGCGACCGGGCCGCCATGGTCGCCGAGCGACCGCAGCCGCGGGCTGGCGCCCGCGGCGTCGCCGATCCCGGAGAGGCCGCACGACGAGCCGGTCTCGACGTTGAAGCCGGCGGAGACGAACGCGCCGCCGGACTCCGCAGCGCAGTTGGCTGCGGGTGGTCCGGCGAGGATCGTCGCGCGCAACACCGCGGAACCGCCGAACCTGTACAGCGACGCTCCTCCGCTCGGCGCCTGGTTCGACGCCAGCGTCGAGTGGCTGATCGTCAGCGAGCCCGCTCCGGCCGCGTAGACACCGCCGCCGACGAACCCGGCGCGGTTCCCCGCGAGGGTCGCGTTCTCGAGCGACGCGGGACCGGAGACAAGCACGGTCAGCGCGCCACCGCCATTGCCGGCCTCGTTGCCGGCAAAGGTCGAGTTGCGGACCATCAGCGGACCGTTGCTCTGATGATCGAGGCCACCCCCGCTGGCCGTCTCGGGCCCACCGTTGGCGCGTATCTGCGAGCGAAGGATGTGCGTCGACACGATCGCCCCGACGACCCTGATTCCGCCGCCGGAGTTCGCGGCCGGGCCGGCGCTGTCGAGGTCGTTCGAGGCGACCAGCGAGTCGCGGAGCTCGAGCGGGCCGTTGCTCAGGATCCCGCCCCCGTTCGCGCAGCAGGCCGCGCCGACACGAGTCGCCCCGTTGCCGACGATCCGCGACCGCTCGATGATCAGGGGCGTCGCGCTCGGATTCGAGTAGACGCCCCCGCCGTCGGCGACCCCGGCTGCGTTGATCGCTTCGTTGCCCGCGATCGTCGAGTCCCGGATCAGGGTCTGCTGCCCCGCGGCGCCGACCGCGATCCCGCCGCCGCTCGGGGCCGAGTTCCCGTTCGCGGGGTCGGATCCGCCGATCACGCTGTCGAAGACCCGGAGTCGGCCCTGGCTGAAGATCGCACCACCCGATCCCCCGGACGCGTGGTTGTCGCGCATCGCAACCCGGACCAGGATCAGCGTCGCCCCGTTGGCGACGAGCGCGCCCGCGCCCTGGCCCGCCGTGTCGCCGCCCCGGACGACGAGGTCGCGGAGGGTGAGCGAGCCCGAGCTCAGATTGAAGGCGCGGACGCCGTCGGGCGCGATCACCGGCCGCTGGCCGCTCCGCGGGCCGGCGATCGTCAGCGGTCCCGAGACGAAGAGCTCGTTGTAGAACGAGCTGACGACGTAGTTCCCCGCGGGGACCCGCGCGACATCGGCGCCCGCGAGGGCGTTCGCCTCGCCGACCGCGGCCCGCAGGCTGCACTGGAGGCCGGCCTGAGGGCTCGTGTCGCAGACGCCGTTGCCCGGATTCAGGTCGATGAGGTCGCCGGTGGTGTTGACCTCGAAGATTGCGGCGCCGGCCGGCGGCGGAGCGGCGACGAGCAGGGCGGCGGCGGCGAGGGCCAGGGCCGCAGTCGCGATCGCTCTTCCCCGCTTGCCCATCGTCGCTCACATTCCTCGGCCAGCGCTCGGTCTATCGGAGTCGCTGAGGACCCCGCCAATCGACCCGGAGTGTCCCGTCGCTGCGGGTTTCCCGCAACGATGAAGCACCCTGAAATTTCGGCTCAGGTCGGCGAGTCGGTCGCCTCGATCGCGAGCGCCGCCGCGAGCTCGGCGCGGCGCCGGACGCCGAGCTTGCGGAACACGCTTCGCAGGTGCGACTCGACGGTCTTGCGGGTGACGAACAGGCGCTCGGCGATCTCCGGGTTGCCGATCCCGCGCGCGGCGAGCTCGGCGATCTGGCGCTCACGCGGGGTCAGCGACTCGAGCCCGGTCGTCCGCTCGCGGCGCGGGCGCCCGCCGGCGGCGAGCAGCTCCGCCCGGGCGCGCTCGGCGAGCACCGTCGAGCCGGCGATCCGGGCGATGTCGAGCGCCTCGCGCAGCGGCGCCCGCGCGTCGCGCTGCCGCCGCTCCCGCCGCAGCAGAGAGCCAAGCGCGAGCCGGGCCGCCGCCGCCGCGAGCCGCGAGCCGGCTGGATCGAGGATGCTTGCGGCGTCGGCCAGCCGATCGGCGCTTCGCTCGATCACGCCCAGCGTCGAAAGCGCTACACCGGTCGCCCGCGGCGAGCCGATCGCCTCCGCGAGCTCGAGCTCGGTCTGAGCGAGCTCGATCGCGCTGCGCTCGTCGCCGAGGCCAGCCGCCGCGCGCGCAGCGTACGTGCGCCACGGGAGGAACTCCGGGCTGCGGGCCTCGATCTCCTCGAGCCGGCGCCCAGCCTCCTGCGCCTCGCCCAAGGCGCGCCGCCAGTCGCGCCGGGCGACCGCGATCGCCGCCCGACCGTAAGGCAGCGCCAGCCAGCCCCAGGTCCCCGGCAGCCCGGCCTCGAGCTCCGGCGGATAGGTGAGTGCCTGCTCTGCGCCCGCTTCGTCCCCGAGCTCGAGCAGCATCGTCGCCTGGCACATCCGCATCGGCAGCTTCGCCGGGTCGGGCTCGCGACCGACGAGGGCGTGGATCGCCTCGACGTCGGCCAGGCACCCCCGGACGTCACCCCGCCACCAACGGGCCGAGACCCGGGCCTCGAGCACCTCGGCCGTCTCGACCGGACTGCCGCGGGTGAGCGCGTGCTCGAGCGCCCGCTCGTAGACGGCCGCGGCCCTCGCGTGATCACCGGTGCCCGCCAGCACGAACCCCGCGCCCCCTGGGAGCAGGCTTGGGACCTCGGCGAGCGGGACTTCACTCCCGAGCGCGTCAACGACCCGCCTGACGCTGGCGCGGGCGTCGTCGCGGCGGCCGCGCAGGAACGCGTCGAGGGCCGAGGTCTGAAGCCGCACCAGCTCGGCGGCGGTCATCTCCCCTCCCGCTGCGGTCCGCGGAGGCTCGAGCCAGCGCGGGAGCTCGGGAACGAGCTCGGGGATCGCCCTTCCGGCCATCAGGAAGCTCATCAGCAGCTCGGCCTCGAGGCGCCCACCGGCTCCGGGCGGGATCTCCGCCAATACCTCGCGGCCGGCGGCGAACGCCTCCCGGAAGGCTCCCTGGACGTAGTGGGCGTGTGCGAGGCCGGCCCGGGCGCCAAGCCGGATCGCCGCGAGGTCCGATCCGGCGGCGACGCGGAGATGGGCGATCGCCTCACCGCCGTCGCCGAGCGCGGCCTCCGCGAGCCCGAGCTCGAGCAGGAGCTGCTCGTCGGGATCGCTGCCGAGCTCGGAGACGGCCCGACGGAGCATCGGCACCGCCGCCGCTGGATCCCCGCGCCCCATCGCGGCGCCTGCCGCGGCCCGCAGCGAGTCGACGGCCCACCGCTCGCCGCCCGGCTGCGATCGCATCAGGTGGGAGGCGATCCGGGCCGGCGAGGAGCCGCAGTCCCGCAGCGCCTCCGCAGCGCCCCGATGGGCGATGCCCCGGTTGGCCGGCGGGATCTGCTCGTAGAGCGCCGCCCGCACGAGCGGGTGGGTGAGCCGGAGAGGGTCGCCTTCGACGAGGCCCGCGGCGGTGAGATCATCGACCGCGGCGGCGGCCTCGGCGACCGACAGGCCGGCGTCGGCCGCGGCGACCGCGAGCGGCGCCTCCTCGAGCACCGCGAGCGACCGGGCGACGCTCCGCGACGCTTCCGGGAGGGCGGCAAGCCGCCGCAGCGCCCAGTGGGTGACGGTCGCCGGGACGAGCTCGGCGATCCGATCCGCCCCGCGCTCGTCGACCTCGATCCCCTCGCTCGCCACCGCCAGCGCAAGCTCGAGGATCAGGAACGGGTTCCCGGAGGTGACGCGGTACGCCGTCGCTCCGAACGCCGGTTGCGCCGATCCGAGCAGCTCGGCGAGCACGCGGCGAGTTCCGTCCTCGGTCAGCGGCGACAGCGTCAGCGATCCGACGCTCGGGGCGGCCTCGAGAGCGTGGACGTCGCCGAGCGGCCCCCGCTCACCCGTCCGGGCGGCGACGATGATCGCGATCGGCTGCTCGTCGATCCGCTCGAGCAGATAGGCGATCGCTTCGGCGGACGGCTGGTCGAGCCACTGGAAGTCGTCGACAAGGAGCGCAAGCGGCCGGCGCTCGGCGAGCCGCACACAGACCCAATAGAGGCCGTGGACGAGGGCGAAGCGGGCGTCGCGGGGCGGGGGCTCGGCGGACCCCTCGCCGCCGAGCAGCGCCCGGGCGGGCGCCGCGGCCCCGGCGAACAGGTGCTCGCGAGCGGAACCGTCGAGCTCGGCAACGGGCGGCTCGAGCAGGCGGCGCACCGCCCCGAACGCGAACCCGCGCTCGAGCTCGGCGCCACGGGCGCGCAGGGTGGTGATCCCGCGACCGCCCGCGAGTTGGGCGACCTCGCCGAGCAGTCTCGTCTTGCCGACGCCGGCGTCGCCTTCGACGAGCAATGCGCGGCCGGCTCCCCTCACGGCCGCATCGAGGATCGCCGCGCCCGCCGCGAGCTCGCGGTCGCGCTCGACCAGGGTCGGCGCGACCGGGCCCGCCGCCGTCGAGTCCCGCGAGGTTGCCGCGCCGCTTCGCATCTTCGATCAAGGGCGTCGGAGCGAAGACTGCGTCCGCGCCTGGCCCTCGGTGGCCGAATGCTACGCCCGTTGTCCGATCGCGTAGCGGCGGCTCGCGGGGGTGCACGCCGGCTCCCGAGCCAGTCGAGGTTGCACAACCGCTGCGAACGTGAAAGAAAGAAGGGGTCCGACCCCGATTTGACGACCCAGGAGGACCGATGTCGACATACATCATGCTCACCCGGCTGACGCCGGACGGAGTGAAGACGCTCAAGGACAATCCGGCGCGGGTCCACGAGGTGACGAAGGAGGTTGAGCAGCTCGGCGTCAAGGTGCTCAACCAGTGGGCGACGCTCGGCGAGTACGACTTCGTCACCGTTGTCGAGGCCCCCGACGAGCAGACGATGGGCAAGCTCTCGGTCGAGATGGGCTCGCGCGGAACCGTCTCGAACGAAACCCTGATCGCGATCCCCGCCGAGGAGTTCACGAAGAACCTATGAGGGAACAACTCCGCCGCCTCCTCCGCTCCCGCACTGAACACCCGGCCCGCGGCTTCGCCACGGGCATCTCGATCAGCTCCCGCGTCCGGGGGTGGCGGGAGATCGGATGAGGGTATTGGTGGTTGGCGGCGGGGGGCGCGAGCACGCGATCGTGCGGGCGCTGGCGCGCTCCCCGCAGGCGCCCGAGATCCTCTGCGCGCCGGGGAACGCCGGGATCGCCACCGACGCGCGTTGCGTCGACGTCTCCGCGGGCGACGTTCCGAGAATCGTCGAAGCCGCGGTGGCGGAGAGCTGCGACCTGGTCGTCGTCGGCCCCGAGGCCCCACTCGTCGCTGGCCTCGTCGACGCCCTCGAAGCCGCCGGCGTGCCGGCGTTCGGCCCGACCGGCGAGACGGCGAGGCTCGAAGGGTCGAAGGTTCACGCGAAGGAGCTGATGGCGGCGGCGGGCGTCCCGACCGCCGCTCACGCGGTGCTTCGCACGCGCGACGAGGCGATCGCCGCGCTCGCCGATTCCGCCTATCCCGCCGTGCTCAAGGCCGACGGCCTCGCGGCCGGAAAGGGAGTGATCATCTGCCCGACCGAAGCAGACGCGCGGGAGGCCGTCGAGCTGTTCTTCGTCGAGCGGCGCTTCGGGAAGACCGCGGTCGTGCTCGAGGAGCACCTCGAAGGCGAGGAGCTTTCGCTGCTGGCGCTCTGCGACGGCGAGAACGTGATCCCGCTCGCGCCTGCCCAGGACTACAAGCGGATCTTCGACGACGACCGCGGGCCGAACACCGGCGGGATGGGCAGCTACTCCCCGGTTCCCGGGATCGACTCCGACCGGGCGGAGGAGCTCGCCGACGTCGTCCACCGCCCCACCGTCGAGCTGATGCGCCGGCGGGGGACGCCGTACCACGGCGTCCTCTACGCCGGGCTGATGATCACCGCGTCGGGTCCGAAGGTGCTCGAGTTCAACTGCCGGTTCGGCGACCCCGAGACGCAGGCCGTGCTCCCGCGCCTGCGCTCCGACCTCGCCGAGCTCTGCCGCGCGGCCCGGGAGCGCGGAGGCCTCGTCGGCGTGCGGCCGGAGTTCAGCGACCAGTGGGCGGTGACGGTGGTGCTGGCGTCGGCGGGCTACCCGGAGTCATCCTCGAAGGGGGACGTGATCCGGGGGCTCAACTCGGTCCCCGCCGGGATCGAGGTCACCCACGCGGGAACCGCGCGCCGCGACGACGGCGAGATCGTCACCGCCGGGGGAAGGGTGCTGAACGTGACCGCGCTCGGCGCCGATCCGGGCGAGGCCCGCGAGCGTGCCTATGCCGCCGCCGATCTGATCGACTTCGACGGCCGGCAGATGCGCACCGACATCGCGGCACGAGCCGTCGCGCGGGCGGCGAGCTGAGCGCAAGAACGAGAACGAAGAAGAGGAGCGATACGTGGAAGCTCGAGAACGGGGCACGACGACTGGAACCGAGCTGGGCTCGGAGCCGGTCGAGCCGATGCCCGACGTCGAAGCGGCCTTCGAGGAGATAGAGGTCGATGCACCGCTGGTCGGAATCATCATGGGCTCGGTAAACGACAAGCCGAAGATGCAGCCCGCCGGGACGGCGCTCCAGGACGCCGGGATCCGCTACGAGGTGCGGGTGATGAGCGCCCACCGCGACCCCGAGAAGGTGCGCGAGTACTGTCACGCTGCGCGGATGCGCGGCCTGCGGGTGATCATCGCCGGCGCCGGGATGTCGGCGGCGCTGCCGGGGGTCGCCGCGGCGCACACCGACCTCCCGGTGATCGGGGTCCCGATCCTCGGCAAGAGCCTCGCCGGCCTCGACGCGCTGTTCTCGGTCGCCCAGATGCCCCCCGGCGTCCCCGTCGCCTGCGTCGCCGTCGACGGTGCCAAGAACGCCGGCCTCCTGGCGGCGCGGATAATCAACGCGTGAGAGCCGCATGATCGAGCGTTACACGCGCCCGGACATGGGCGCGGTCTGGACGCCGGAGCGGCGGATGCGGGCCTGGCTCGAGGTCGAGCTGGCGGCGACCGATGCCTGGTCCGAGGCGGGCGTCGTCCCCGCCGAGGCGGCGCGGGAATGCCGGGAGCGAGCCTCGTTCACGGTCGACGAGGTCGCCGAGCGCGAGCGGACCACGGGCCACGACGTCGCCGCGTTCGTCGACGTCGTCTCGGGTTCGGTCGGACCTGCGGGTCGCTGGATCCACTACGGCCTCACATCCTCGGACGTCCTCGACACGGCGCTGGCGCTTCAGCTGCGCGAGGCGGGGGAGATCGTCCTCCGCGGCGCCGAGGCCTACCGCGAGGCGCTGGTGGCGATGGCGCTCGAGCATCGCGAGACGCTCTGCGTCGGGCGCACCCACGGGATCCACGCCGAGCCGACCACGTTCGGCCTGCGGATCGCAGGCTTCGCGTTCGAGGCCGATCGCAACCTCGCTCGGCTGCGGCGCGCGTTCGAGCAGGCGGGGGCGGGGAAGCTCTCGGGCGCGGTCGGCACCTACGCCTCGGTGCCGCCGTCGATCGAGCGCCGGGTGATGGAGTCGCTCGGGCTCCGCGCCGAGGAGCTGTCGACCCAGATCGTCCCCCGCGACCGGCACGCCGAGGTCCTGAGCGCGATCGCGCTCGCCGGTTCCGGGCTCGAGCGCTTCGGCCAGGAGGTGCGCAACCTGCAGCGGACCGAGGTGCGCGAGGTCTCGGAGCCGTTTGCGGCCGGTGCCCAGAAGGGCTCCTCGGCGATGCCGCACAAGCGGAACCCGATCCTCTCCGAGCGCCTCTGCGGGCTCGCCCGGGTACTGCGCGGGTACGCGCAGACCGGGCTTGAGAACGTCGCCCTGTGGCACGAGCGTGACATCTCCCACTCGGGCGCCGAGCGGGTCGTGCTTCCCGACGCGACGGTCCTGCTCGACTACATGCAGCACCTCGCGATCCGCGTCGTCGAGGGGATCGTCGTCGATGCCGCGCGGATGCGCTCGAACCTCGAGTTGACCCACGGCGCGCTGTTCAGCCAGCGAGCGCTCACAACTCTCGTCGAGGCGGGCCTCGAGCGCGACGCCGCCTACCGGATCGTCCAGGAGTCCGCCCAGCGGGCGTGGACCGAGGAGGCGGCGTTCCGCGAGCTGCTCGCGGAGCGGCTCGACGCCGAGGACGCGCCCGAGGTCGACCTCGACGCGATCTTCGACTACGACGCCTTCCTCGCCCACGTCCCCGACGTGATCGGCAGGCTCTCAGCGCTGCGGGAGTGAGCGACCCGGCGCGGGATCCCGGTCTGCTCTCGGCCGCGGCTCAGTGGGTGCGGGCGAAGCGCTCGACGGCGGCGACCAGCTCCTCGACCTTTTCGTCGGCCTCCCCGCCGCCGCGCTCGAGCGCGCCGCGGACGCAGTGGTTGGTGTGGTCGGAGAGCAACTCGAGCGCGACCCCGTCGAGCGCCTTCGTCACCGCTCCGATCTGGGTCAGGACGTCGATGCAGTAGGCCTCGTCGTCGACCATTCGGGTGATTCCGTCGATCTGGCCCCTGATCCGGGCAAGGCGCCGCATCACCGCCTGCTTGTCCCCAACGTATCCGGCGTGATCCATGAAATCTCCTGCGGCCGCGGCCGCTTCGCGGCCTAACCTGCTACTGGCGAGACACGTTGTGTCTCGCCCGAACGAATCTCCTGCGGCCGCTTCGCGGCCTTACCTGCTACTGGCGAGACACGTTGTGTCTCGCCCGAACACATGTGCATGATACCCGAAGGGGGTATCAGGCGCGAGCGCGGGCGACGAACTCCCGGAGCGCGTCCGCGCCGTCGCCGACGAGCGGCTCGCCGTGCGCGAACAGCAGCGACTCCGGCTCGCGCTCGGCGAGCCGGGCGAACGCCTCGAGCAGTCCCTGCTTGACCGCCGCGGGATCGTCGCCGAGCAGCCGGTCGGAGACGAAGCCGAGCTCGCCGCCGGAGCGGACGAGGCCGTCGGCGAAGGCGAGCGCGCCCCCGTCGGCGTCGAGCCACAGCGCCGTCTCCTCGGGACAGATCGAGCCGACCTCGAGCGCCTCGACTCCCTCGGCGAGCCGGTCGCCGAACGCGAACCCCTCGACCGCGGGGCCGCCCTCGAACTCGTGCAGCCCGGCCTTGTGGCAGAGCACGGCACACCCGAGCTCGGCCGCGAACACGCCGCTGTCGCGGTAATGGTGGCGGTTGGTGAGCACGACCAGCGCCGGCTCCCGCCCGCGGAACGGCTCGACGCCGCGCTCGGGGGGGACCATCGGATCGATCAGCATCCCCGCGGGCTCGAACCAGTACGAGCTCACCCGCTCGCGAATCCGCGGATGGATCGCGGTCCAGTGATAGAGCCCCGGTCGAATCTGGTCCATCGTCTCCGACCGTACCCGTCATCCGCCGTGGAATGCAGCCAGGCGCTCGGCCTCGGCCTCGACCTCGCGGCGGGCTGCCCGCTCGAGGCGTCCGAACGGCTCGATCTCGATCCGCCCGCGCTCGTAGCGCCAGGTTCCGGCAACGGCGCCGTCGACCAGGAACGTCGGCACCGACTGCGGGGTCTTGGTGCTGAAGACCTTCGGGCGGTGCTCATCGGGGAGGATCTGGCTCCGGCGGGCGTGGACGAGCAGGGTCGCGTCCCAGGTCGGCAAGAAGCGCACCGGCGCCGGCGTGGCGGGCTCGGGCAGCGGCGCCCGCGGAAGGTCGACCAGCTCGGCTCCGTCCTCGGCGCGGAACCGGCGCAGCTCGGCGCGGAACCGGCGCAGCTCGATCCGGTCGAGCGCGGCCGCGATCGCGCGCGCGGAAGCCACGCAGGTACCGCCGTACGAGGTGCTCGACGCCGGCGGCCGGATCGTGATCGCGGCGCTCGACCCATTCCTCGGCGAGGGCGTAGAGATCGGCGCGACGGCGCTCCCAGGTTCCCGACGGCGGCACCCGGACCAGGTCGACCCAGAGCCCGACGCCATTGGTGCGGGTTGCGTCGCCGGCGAGCTCCTGGATCTCCGCCCGTCGCATCGTCCCTCCCGCCAGCCGCGCACGGAGCCGGCGCGCGAGCGCTGCCATCTCGCGGGAGTTGATCTGCTTGCGGTCAGTAGCGCGCAGCCAGAGCCTGCGTCGTTCCGCCGCGATCGCAACCGCTAACGGCCAGTAGTCGCGAGCCGAGACGAGGTGGATCGTGACCCGCATCAACGTCCCCCGGACGACCGAGCGCCGTTCGAGCGCACGCGTCAGGGCATCCCGTTCGAAGTCGGCGAACCGCGACCACAGCCCGACGTACATCGACGGCGCGTACTGGGCCTGAATCCCGCCGATCCGCTCGAGGACTCGCGGCAGCCGGCCTCGCGTCCGCGCGAGCAGGTGCTGGCGGGCGAGCAGGGCGCGGTTGAGCTCACGCCGCGTGAGGACGCGCTCGCCGTCGGTCATCGGGCCGCATTGGTTAGCATCGCGGGCGTTCCGATGCCGCCCGCCCTCTCCGACCTCCGTCTTCACTCGTCCGGCAAGGTCCGGGAGATGTACGAGCTCGACGGCGATCTGCTGATGGTCGCGTCCGACCGGATCTCGGCCTACGACGTCGTCCTGCCGACGCCGATCCCCGACAAGGGGCGGGTGCTGACCCAGATGTCGATCTTCTGGTTCGAGACCACCGAGGACATCGTCCCCAACCACTTCGTCTCCGAGGACGTCCCGGACGAGGTCGCCGGGCGGGCGCTGCGCGTGAAGCGACTCGAGATGTACCCCGTCGAATGCGTCGTCCGCGGCCACCTCTCCGGCTCGGGCTGGAAGGAGTACCGGGAGGCGGGTGCCGTCTGCGGGATCGAGCTGCCCGGCGGCCTGCGCGAGTCGGATCGGCTGCCGGAGCCGATCTTCACTCCGGCGACGAAGGCGGAGATCGGCGAGCACGACGAGAACATCGATTTCGAGCGCGCTGTCGAGGTGATCGGCGACCGGGCGCTGATGGAGGAGCTGCGCCGGATCTCGATCGAGCTCTACTCGCACGCGGCCGCCCACGCGGCCGAGCGCGGGATCATCCTCGCCGACACCAAGTTCGAGTTCGGCTCCTCGCCCGGCGCCGAGATCGTGCTCGGCGACGAGGTGCTGACCCCCGACTCGTCGCGGTTCTGGCCCGCCGACAGCTACGAGCCCGGCCGGTCGCAGCCCTCGTTCGACAAGCAGTACGTCCGCGACTGGCTCGATGAGACCGGCTGGGACCACAGCCCGCCGGGGCCGGAGCTGCCCGACGACGTCGTCGCCAACTCCCGCGCCAAGTACGTCGACGCCTACGAGCGGATCACCGGCCGCAGCCTCGCCTGAGCCGACGCCCTGGGACGCCTCCCCTGCCGCTAGCCTGGGACTCGATGCTGCGCTCCTGCGATCCGAGCACGTGAAGGCACGGGTCCTGATCCGGCCCAAGGAGGGCATCCTCGACCCGCAGGGAAAGGCGGTCGAGCGGGCGCTCCCGGCGCTCGGGTTCGAGGGCGTCTCCCACGTGCGCGTCGGCCGCCTGGTCGAGCTCGAGGCCGATGACCCCGACCGTCTCGACCAGCTCTGCGAGCAGCTGCTCGCCAACCCGCTGATCGAGGACTACGAGATCGAAGCACTGCCCGACACCTCCTCCGCTTCGCGTCCGGGGGCGACGGGGTCCGCGGGAGACGCCGGCGCGGTCGGCGGCGAAGCAGGCGGCGGGCAGTGATTCTCGGAGTTCTCCAGTTCCCGGGGTCCTGCGACGAGCGCGACGCGCTCGCCGCCTGCGCCCGGGTCGGCGACGCGCGGCTGATCTGGCACCGCGATCGCGAGCTCGGCGACGTCGACGCGGTCGTCGTCCCGGGCGGCTTCTCCTACGGCGACTACCTGCGCGCCGGGGCGATCGCGCGCTTCGCGCCGGCGATGGAGGCGGTGGCCGAGTTCGCCGCCGACGGCGGCCCGGTGCTCGGGATCTGCAACGGCTTCCAGGTGCTCTGCGAGGCCGGGCTGCTGCCCGGCGCGCTGCTCCCGAACGCGGGCCTGCGGTTCGTCTGCCGCCAGGTCGAGGTCGAGGTCGTGCGCACCGAGACCCCGTTCACCGCCGGGCTCGAGGCGGGCCGGCGCCTGTCGATCCCGGTCAAGCACACCACCGGCCGCTACTTCGCGCCGCCGGAGGAGCTCGACCGGATCGAGGCCGCCGGCCAGGTCACCTTCCGCTACGCGCCCGGGCAGAACCCGAACGGGTCGCTGCGCGACATCGCCGGGGTCTCGAACGAGGCCGGGAACGTCGTCGGGCTGATGCCGCATCCCGAGCATGCGGTCGACCCGCTGACCGGGTCCGCCGACGGGCTCGAGCTCCTGACCTCGCTCGCCGCACGCCTCCCGCTCGCCTCGCTCGCAAGTTGATGGTCCCCGAGGCGCAGCCCAAGCACCGCGAGCTCGGGCTCACCGACTTCGAGCACGAGCGGATCGTCGAGTTGCTGGGGCGCGAGCCGAACGACGTCGAGCTGGCGATGTTCTCGCTGCTGTGGTCGGAGCATTGCGCCTACAAGCACTCGCGCAAGCTGCTGCGGCGGCTGCCGACCGAGGGGCCGCGGGTGCTGATGGGCCCGGGCGAGAACGCCGGCGTCGTCGAGGTCGGCGGGGGTTGGGGGGTCGCATTCAAGGTCGAGTCGCACAACCATCCGAGCGCGGTCGAGCCGTTCCAGGGCGCGGCGACCGGGGTCGGGGGGATCCTGCGTGACATCTTCGCGCTCGGCGCGCGGCCGATCGCGATCCTCGACTCGCTCCGCTTCGGCGATCTCGACTCCGATCGCTCGCGGTACCTGTTCGACCACGTCGTCGCCGGGATCGGCCATTACGGCAACTCGATCGGCGTGCCGACGGTCGGCGGCGAGGTCTACTTCGAACCGCCGTACGAGCAGAACTGCCTCGTAAACGCGATGTGCGTCGGCCTCGCCCCGCGCGAGCGCCTGATCCGCTCGGCGGCGAGCGGGGTCGGAAATGTCGTCGTCCTGCTCGGGGCGTCGACCGGCCGCGACGGGATCGGCGGCGCGTCGGTGCTCGCCTCGGCCGAGCTCGAAGCGGAGGCGGGGAAGCGCCCGACGGTTCAGATCGGCGACCCGTTCGAGGAGAAGAAGGTGCTCGAGTGCTGCCTCGAGCTGCTCGAACGCGAGCTGCTGATCTCGCTCCAGGACCTCGGCGCCGCCGGGCTCACCTCGTCGGCGGGCGAGATGGCGGCGAAGGGCGGGGTCGGGATCGACATCGACGTAACGCGGGTGCCGCTCCGCGAGGCCGACATGGAGCCGTTCGAGATCATGGTCTCCGAGTCGCAGGAACGGATGCTCGCCGTCGGCGACCCGCAGCGGGTCGACGCCGTGCTCGCCGTCTGCGAGCGCTGGGAGACCGGCGCCGCCGCGATCGGCGAGATCACCGACTCGGGGCGGATCCGGATCCTGCGCGGCGACGAGGTCGTCGGCGAGATGCCGGTCGCAGCACTCGTCGACGAGTGCCCGCTCTACGACCTCGAGCCGGCGAAGCCGGAGGGCTGGATCTACGCGAACCGGGCGACGCTCGCGACCGAGGGCCCGGGGGAGCTGCTCCTCGGGCTGCTCGCCGCTCCGAGCATCGCCTCGAAGCGGTGGGCGTTCGAGCAGTACGACTCGATCGTCGGCTCGCGCACGGTGCGCCGCCCGGAGGCGGCCGACGCCGCCGTGCTCCAGGTCCCCGAGGCGGAGGTGGCGATCGCGGTCGCGATCGACGGCAACGGCAGGCGCGTCGCCTGCGACCCGTACGCGGGGACGGTCGAAGCCGTGCTCGAGTGCGCCCAGAACCTGGCCTGCGTCGGCGCCGAGCCGCTCGGCCTCACCAACTGCCTCAACTTCGGCAACCCCGAGAAGCCGAACGTGGCCTGGCAGCTCGACCGCTCGACCGCAGGCCTCGCCGACGCCTGCCGGGAGCTCGGCGTCCCGGTCGTCGGCGGAAACGTCTCGCTCTACAACGAAACCGCCGACGGCCCGATCTACCCGACGCCGATCGTCGGCATGGTCGGCGAGCTCCCCGACCCCGGGCGCGCCACAGGGCTCGCGCTGCGGCCCGGAGATGCGATCTCGCTCTGCGGGCCCTTCGCGCCCTCGCTCGCCGGCTCGGAGCTGGCGAAGGCGCGCGGCGACCTCGGCCCCGGCCTTCCTTCGCTCCCGGTCGACGCAGTCGCAGCCGCGCTCGGGTTCGTCCGCGACGCGGTCCGCTCGGGCGGCATCGGTGCCGCCCACGACATCAGCGACGGCGGGATCGCCGTCGCCCTCGCCGAGATGGCGATCGCCGGCGGCGTCGGGGCCCGCTGCGACCTCGACGCCCTGGTCGAGCGCCGAGGCGCCTCCGGCGAGAGCGCGGCCTTCGGCGAGGGCCCGGGAGGGTTCCTCCTCGCCGGCCGGCCCGACGACCTCGGCGCGCTCGAGGCCCGGGCGGCCGATGCCGGCGTCGACTTCGTCCTCATCGGCGAGGCGGGCGGGGAGTCGATTGAGGTCAGCGCCGCCGAGGTCGAGCTCCAAGTCCCGCTCGCGGCCGCCGAGCGCGCCTGGCGTTCGCTCGGCGAGCGAATGGCGGCCGAGTCCGCCGCTGCGTAGGGGCCGGTGCCGACGCCGATGCTCGCGATCGCCCTCGTCGCCGCGCTCGCGAGCGCCGCGCTCTGGTATCTGGCGCTCGCCGTCGCGCTCGACGTCGGGGCGTGGATCGCGATCGCGATCGCGATCGCCGCGGCGGTCCTGACCTTCTTCGCCGTCGCCCGCGACGCCGCCCGCCGCTGACCCGAGCCGGCGCCGGGATGACCTGCGCCGCTGCTAGCCTTCGATTGCAGGCGAGGGCAGTGCCGATTGCCTGCGAGACCAGGCCTCGTCGACAAGGCTCCGTTTCTCTCTCATGACCTCCACCGACCGGCCGATCCCCACCGGGGAAGCCGAGATTCCCGATCGCGACGGCCCGCGCGACGAGTGCGGGGTGTTCGGCGTCTACGCCCCCGGTCACGACCCGGCCCGGCTCGCGTACTTCGCGCTCTACGCGCTCCAGCACCGCGGCCAGGAGTCGGCGGGGATCGCGAGCTGCGAGGGCGGCCACATCACCACCCTGCGCGAGACCGGGCTCGTCTCCCAGGTCTTCGACGAGGAGAAGCTGCGGGCGCTCGAGGGCGACATGGCGATCGGGCACGTCCGCTACTCGACGACCGGCGGGGCCTCGTGGGAGAACACCCAGCCGGTCTGGCGCGACGACGGTCGTGAGGTCGCGCTCGCCCACAACGGCAACCTGACCAACGCGGTCGAGCTCTACAACCAGCTCGCCGAGCGCGGGATCTCGTTCCGCGGCACCTCCGACTCGGAGATCATCGCCGCCCTGCTCTCGGTCGAGCCGGCCCGCCCGATCGAGAACGCGGTCGCCGCAGTGATGCCGCGGCTCGAGGGTGCCTACTCGACGGTGGTGATGACGAAGCGGGCGGTGGTCGCGTTCCGCGACCCGCACGGCGTTCGCCCGCTCGCGCTCGGCAAGCTCGGAGACCGCTACTGCGTGGCCTCGGAGAGCTGCGCCTTCGACATCATCGGCGCCGAGCTGATGCGCGAGATCCAGCCGGGTGAGCTGGTCTCGCTCACCGAGCGCGGGATCGAGACCCGCCAGGTGGTGCCGGCCGAGCGCCCCGCCCAGTGCGTCTTCGAGCACATCTACTTCTCCCGCCCCGACACCCGGCTCGAGGGCCGGGTCCTGCAGGAGGTACGCGGGCGGATGGGCGAGACCCTCGCCCGCGAGGCCCCGGCGGAGGCCGACCTCGTGATCGCGGTGCCCGACTCGGGCAACCCCGCCGCGAACGGGTTCGCCCGCGTCGCCGGGCTGCCGAAGGACGACGGCCTGATCAAGAACCGCTACGTCGCCCGCACCTTCATCCAGCCGGGGCAGGAGCTGCGAAAGCACGGCCTGAGGATGAAGTTCAACCCGCTGCCGGAGATCGTCGCCGGCAAGCGCGTCGTCGTCGTCGACGACTCGATCGTCCGCGGCAACACCACCCGCCAGATCGTCGCGATGCTCCGCGACGCCGGGGCGACCGAGATCCACCTGCGGATCTCGGCGCCGCCGATCCGCCACCCCTGCCACTACGGCGTCGACATGTCGAGCCGCGAGGAGATGGTCGCCAACGAGCGCACCGTCGACGAGATCGCCCGCGAGCTCGGGGCCGACTCGCTCGCCTACCTCTCGCTCGAGGGGGTCTACGAGGCGATCGGGACCCCGCGCTCGAGCCACTGCGACGCCTGCTTCACCGGTGAGTACCCGCTCGGCGACGGCGGCAACGGGAACGGGAAGTTCGCGCTCGAGGAGATCGCGACGATCCCGGTCTCCTCGTAGCGAGCGAGCTTGGCAGGAGCCTGGGAGATCTCCGGCCGCGTCGCCCTGATCACCGGCGGGGCGCGGGGGATCGGGCTCGACACCGCCCGGCGGGCCGCCCGGGACGGGATGCGGGTCGCCCTCGTCGATATCGACGGCGAGCTCGCCGCCCGCGAGGCCGAGTCGATCGGCGTCGATCGCGCGGTCGGTATCGCCGCCGACGTCACCGACCGCGACGCGGTCGAGCGCGCGGTGGCCGAGACGGTCGCGCGGTTCGGCGGCGTCGACGCGCTGATCGCGAACGCGGGCGTCTCGCCGCCGCCGGCGAGCATGCTGAACGTCGACGAGGCGGAGTTCGCGCGCACCGTCGAGATCGACCTGCACGGCGTCTGGAACACCGTTCGCGCCGGGTTGCCTGAGATCGTCGAGCGGCGCGGCTACGTGCTCGTCGTCGCCTCGATCTACGCGGCGATCAACGGCGTCCTCGCAGCGCCGTACGCGATCTCGAAGGCGGGGGTCGAGCAGCTCGGCCGGGCGCTGCGCGTCGAGCTCGCACCACACGGGGCGAGCGCCGGCGTCGCCTACTTCGGCTTCATCGACACCGCGCTCGTCCGCGATGCGTTCTCGCAACCCGCGCACGCGGCGCTGCGCGCGGCGATCCCGGGCTGGGTGACGAGACCCGTCCCCGTCGGACGCGCCGGGGCGGCGATGCTGCGTGGGATCGAGCGTCGCTCGGCGCGGGTCAGTGCCCCGTGGTGGGTCGCCTGGCTGCTCGCACTGCGGGGCCTGATCGGCCCGCTCGACCGCCGGCTGGCCCGTGACGCCCGGGTCGCCTCGGCGATCGCGCTCGCCGAGGCCGACGGAAAGGCGAGCGCCGAGCGGTGAGCGGAGGCGAACGCCCGGCGGGCGAGTTCCGGCTCGGGGTGCTCGCCTCCGGCACCGGCACCAACCTCCAGGCGATCCTCGACCGCCTCCACGGCCGCGACGGGATCGCCGTCGCCGGGGCCGCGTCGAACGTCGCCGGGGCGCAGGCCCTTGCGCGCGCCGAGCGCGTCGGGGTCGAGACCGCGGTGTTCGACCGCGAGCGCTATCCGGACCGGATCGCGCGCGATCGGGCGATCGGCGACTGGCTCGAGGAGCTCGACGTCGACCTCGTCGTCCTTGCCGGCTACATGGAGCTGCTCTCGACCGAGTTCGTCCGCCGGTTCGAGCACCGGATCATCAACGTCCATCCGGCGCTGCTGCCCGCGTTCCCCGGGCTCGACGCGATCGGGCAGGCGCTCGGCCACGGGGTGGCGGTGACCGGCGTCACCGTCCACTTCGTCGATCGGGGGGTCGACACCGGCCCGATAATCCTCCAGCGCGCCGTACCGGTGCCGGCCGATCGCGACCGCGACCGCCTCGAGGCGGCGATCCACGCCGTCGAGCACGAGCTGCTGCCGGAGGCGATCCGGCTGATCGCCGAGGGCAGGGTCACGCTCGAGCCGGGCGGCCGGATAGTACGGATCACCGCACCCTCGGCCGCGTAGGAGCGCATAGAGTGGGCTCGTTGGAAGCTGAGGCGGCGATCATCAGCGGCGAGGGCGGAAACCCGCCGGGCGGGAAGCCGGTTCGCGCCCGCAGGGCGCTGCTCTCGGTCTCCGACAAGACCGGGGTGATCGAGTTCGCCCGCGGCCTCTCGTCGCTCGGAATCGAGCTGCTGTCGACCGGCGGCACCGCGGAGGCGCTCCGGGCCGCCGGGATCGACGTCACCGACGTCGCCGAGTTCACCGGCTCGCCGGAGATCCTCGACGGGCGCGTGAAGACGCTCCATCCGCGGCTCCACGCGGCGCTGCTGGCCCGCCGCGACGATCCCGAGCACACGGCGACGCTCGCGGCCGAGGGGATCGACCCGATCGACCTCGTCTGCGTCAACCTCTATCCGTTCGAGCGCACCGTCGCCGAAGGCGAGGTGACCGAGGCCGAGGCGATCGAGAAGATCGACATCGGCGGCCCGACGATGATCCGCGCGGCGGCGAAGAACCACCGCCACGTCGCCGTGATCGTGCGACCCGAGAGCTACGACGCCGTCCTCGCCGAGCTCGAGGAGTCGGGTGGTCAGGTCTCGGCGGAGACGCGGCACTGGCTCGCGAACGAGGCGTTCGCGCACACCGCTGCCTACGACGCGGCGATCAGCCGCTGGTTCGGCCTCCGCTACGAGGCCTGGCCGAGTCACTGGGTGATGGCGCACGAGAAGTTCCTCGAGCTCTCCTACGGCGAGAACCCGCACCAGAAGGCGGCGCTCTACATCGAGACGGGGGCACGCTCGCATGTGCTCGCGCGGGTCGCGAAGCGGCACGGCAAGGCGCTGTCGTTCAACAACGTCCTCGACCTCGACTCCGCCCGGGCGCTGATCGACGACTTCGATCGTCCCGCCTGCGTGATCGTCAAGCACAACAACCCGTGCGGGGCGGCGGTCGCCGAGACGGGCGCTGAGGCCTACGAGAAAGCGCTCGCGTGCGACCCGCTGTCGGCGTTCGGCGGCGTGATCGTCCTCAACCGGCCGGTCGACGCCCGGCTCGCCGAGCGCCTCCACGCCCACTTCGTCGAGGTCCTGCTGGCGCCGAGCTACGAGGAGGGGGCGCTCGAGATCCTCACCCGCAAGGAGTCGATCCGGATCCTCGAGGACACCGAGCAGCGCGGTTACGAGGCCCGCGAGCGCGACGTCAAGCGCGTCCGCGGCGGGCTGCTCGCGCAGGAGCCCGACCGGGTCGACGAGGAGCGCGACTCGATGCGCGTGGCGACCGCAACCGAGCCCGACGAGGCGCAGTGGGACGACCTCCTGTTCGCCTGGAAGGTGTGCCGGCACGTGCGCTCGAACGCGATCGTGTTCGCCCGCGACGGCGCGACGATCGGGATCGGCGCCGGCCAGATGAGCCGGATCGACGCGGTCAGGATCGCGATCGACAAGGCGCGCGACGCCCGCGCCCAGGCCGACCCCGGCGCCGGCGGGCGCGGAGCGGAGCAGCCGACCGACAGCAACTCCGTGCTCGCCGGCTCGGTCGTCGCCTCCGACGCCTTCTTCCCGTTTCCGGACGGCCCCCAGCTCGCGATCGACGCCGGCGCGACCGCGTTCATCCAGCCCGGCGGCTCGAAGCGCGACGACGAGGTGATCGCCGCCTGCGAGGAGGCGGGGGTGGCGATGGTGCTGACCGGGCGCCGGCACTTCCGCCACTAGCGCCGCGGCTTGAGGCGCCGGCGGCGACGGGCTACGCTCGCCGGCAGTGGAGCTTCGGTCGCGTCTCCGGCTCGCCGCGGTGGTCACGCCGCCGCTCGTCGTCGCCGCGGTGTCGCTGGCGCTGGCCGCCGCGGACGCCGACGCTCAGCGCGGGTTCGGGCTCGGCGTCGCCGCGGGCGAGGTGAAGCCCCGCACCGCCCACCTGTGGGCGCGGTCGAACACCGCCCGCCGGGTCCGGGCCGAGGTCGCCACCGATCGTCGGTTCCGTCGCGTCGTCGCGACCGCGAGGCGGCGGGCCGTAGCGGCCAACGATCGCGCGGTGCAGGCGGTCGTCCGCGGGCTCGTCCCCGACCGCGTCCACCACTACCGCTGGTGCGCCGGGCGGGGGGCGAAGCGCCGCTGCGCCCGCGGCCGGTTCCGGACCGCTCCGAAGCCGCGGCGCTCGCGGGCAATCAGCTTCGCGTTCGCCGGTGACACCGACGGGACCCGGCTTCCCGGCGCGGCGCAGCCGTTTCACGGCAGCTTCCGGGTGCTGGCGTCGATGCGCCGGGAGCGAAACGACTTCAACGTCCATCTCGGCGACACGATGTACTCCGACTCCGGCGTCGGCGGCGGCCCGCCGGCGCTCACCGTCGGGGAGAAGTGGAGCAAGTACCGGGAGAACCTGCGCCAGGCGAACCTCCGCAAGCTGCGCCGCGCAACCGGGTTCTACAGCCACTGGGACGACCACGAGTTCATCAACGACTTCTCGATCCCCGAGCACGGGCAGGCGCTCTACGACGCGGGGGTGAAGGCCTTCCGCGACTACGCGCCGGTGACGTACTCGCGCGCCACCGGGCTCTACCGGCGGTTCCGCTGGGGGCGGAACCTCGAGCTCTTCTTCCTCGACCAGCGCTCGTTCCGGAGCGCGAAGGCGTCGGCCGGCGAGGCGTGCGACAACCCGCAGACCGGCGCCCCGGACCTCGCCCCGACCGCGCCTCAGCCGACCCGCGACCAGTTCGCGGTGCTGCTGCCGCCCCTCGAGGAGCCGGTGGCGGAAGCGTGCAAGGACGAGATCAACAGCCCCGACCGGACGCTGCTCGGCGAGCGCCAGCTCGAGAGCTTCCTCCGCCAGGTCGCCGCGTCGACCGCGCGCTGGAAGGTGGTGATGAGCGAGACGCCGATCCATCAGTTCTACGGACTGCCGTACGACCGCTGGGAGGGCTACGCGTTCGAGCGGCTGCGGGTGCTCGACGAGCTCGAGCAGCGGGACGTGCGGGGGGTGACGTTCCTCAGCACCGACACCCATGCGGCGTTCGCAAACGTGGTCCGCAAGCGGACGCTCGCCGGCGACGTCGCACCCGCGAACGCTCCCGCCGAGCCAACCGACACCGCGTACCGGGACTTCGTCAGCGGGCCGGTGGCGACGAACACGTTCTGGCGCTCGATCGACTCGGTCGCAGGGGAGGGCACCGGTGAGCTGCTCTCGCTGCTGTTCTTCAAGCCCGCCCCGCCGGCCGGGGTCGGAATGCTGTGCGCCCAGGGAGGAGCGTTCAACTACGCTCAGGTCAGGGTGACCCGGGACGCGCTCACGGTGCGCTACAAGGACGCGAGCGGCGCGCCGCTGCGCGACGTCGGCGGCACGACCTGCGGCCCGTATCGGCTGACGCGATAGGCGGCGCGATGGCTCGCTTGCACGTACTGCGCGTGTTTTGCGCCGAGGACGGCTCCGGCGGCAACCCGCTCGGGGTGTTCCTCGGCGGCGCCGACGTTCCGGCCGAGCGCCGGCAGGCAATCGCCCACGAGCTCGGCTTCGCCGAGACCGTGTTCGTCGACGACCCAGCCCGGGGGGAGATCCGGATCTTCACCCCCGAGGTCGAGCTCCCGCTCGCCGGCCATCCGCTGGTCGGAACCGCATGGCTGCTGCGCGAGGAGCGCGGCGAGCCGGAGGCGCTGCGCCCGCCGGCGGGCGAGGTCCGGATCCGCTTCGAGCGCGAGCTCGCGTTCGCCGCTGCCGATCCCGAGTGGGGGCCGGAGTTCGAGTTCGTCGAGGTCGAGGCGCCGGCGGAGGTCGAGGCGCTGACCGGGCCGCCGGAGGGAGGCGGCGCGGTCGGGGTCTGGGCCTGGATCGACGAGGAACGGGGCGAGCTCCGCGAGCGCGTATTCGTGCCTGAGCTCGGGGTTCCCGAGGACGAGGCGACCGGCTCCGCCGCGCTGCGCCTCACCGCCGCGATCGGCCGCCCGATCCAGATCCGCCAGGGAGCCGGCTCGCTGATCTACGCCCAGCCGCTCGACGGCGGCCTCGCGGAGATCGGCGGCCGCGTGGCGCTCGAGGACACGCGCGAGCACGGGGTGCGCTGAGCGAACCGAAAGGAGCGTCGATGCGAGACCCATTTGCACGTGTCCGCGGTGCTCGCTCTCGTCCTTTCCGAGTGCCCCGGAGCACAACTGGGACGCCTCCTCCCGAAAGGAGGCGCCGCAGGCAGGTCACTCGACTGGACGGTTTTCCCCCTATCGGGTGGAGAACTGTCCAACCGTTCCATCGGCACCGGCGTATGTGGCTTCCCCTCCGCGCGAGGAGGAGCCGCGACCAGGCGCCTGCTGGCGCGCCTGCTCGTCGTCCTGACCACGCGTCTCAGGCGGCCGGGCGGAGACGCTCGCACGCGGCGCGAAGGAGTAGCGGGGGTTCGGCCCTCGTCGCCCCGAGTGGATTGGGTTGCATGCCCGATGCTGAGGTGGTCACCGGCTCCCGGTGACGGAGCGAACGCTCACGATCGTGCTGGCCGGCACGCCGTACGGCGGCGAGCGGGGCACCCACGCGCTGCGCCTGGCCGCCGCCGCGCTCGAGCGCGGTCACCGGGTCAACCTCTTCGCCACCGCCGACGGCACCTACGTCGCGCTCTCCGGTCAGGCGGCGAAGGGGCTGCCCAACCTCGGCGGGGAGCTGGAAGGCCTGATCGAACGAGGGCTGCGCGTCGAGCTGTGCGGCAGCTGCGTGCGCTTCCGCGGCCTGAGCGCCGAGCGCCTCGTTGCCGGGGCGCAGCCGAGCTCGCTCAAGGGCCTCGGTGAGATGCTTCGCGAGGCCGACGTCGTGCTGAGCATGTGAAATGGCTTCGCTCGTGATCCTGATTCGCAGTGCCCCTTACGGCAGCCTGGACGCCGCGGAGGGGGTGCGCCACCTGGCCGGCCGCCAAGCGCTCGGGTTCCAGGAGACCGTCGGCGCCTTCTGCGACGACGGCGTCTTCGCGCTAGTCACCGGGCAGGAGCCCGCTGCTGGGTTCACCTCGCTCGAGGGCGCGCTGAGGACGCTCGCCGACGAGGGCATGGCGCTGCTCGCCGAGCGCTCCTCCCTCGCGCAGCGTGGTCTGCGAGACAGCGACCTGATCGGCGGCGTGAGGCCGCTCGACTCGGCCGAGGGCCTGCTCGGCGAGGCCGACGTGGTGTTGGTGTTCTGATGGCGGGCGCTGCCACCGACCTGGTTGTTGTTGTGCGCAGCGGTCCGGATACCGCGGGCGCGCGGCGAGCGCTCGCCCTGTGCTCGGCGCGAACCGCGCGCGGAGAGCCGACGACGGTGGTGCTCCTCGACGAGGCGGTCCGCCTCGCGCCCGATGCGGCCGCTATCGGGGCACCCGCCCTCTGCCTGAGCGACGACGCGGCGATGCGGGGCATGGCGCCGGAGCGACTGCGGCAGGTCCGCGTCGCTCGCTACACCGAGCTTGTCGATGTGCTGATGTCTGGCGCGCGCGTGATCGGCGCGCTGTGAGGTGAGGAGGCCTGTGCCATGAGGGTCGTGATCGTCGGCGGCGGCACCGGGGGCTTGGCCTGCGCCCAGCGCCTCGCCAAGCGCCGGGCGGGTCTCGAGATCACCCTCGTCGATTCGCGGCTGCGTCATGACTTCGCTCCCTCCTTCCTGTGGGTGATGACCGGGGCGCGTGAGCCCGGAGCGATCTCCCGGCCGCTCACGGCGCTCGCCCGCTCCGGCATCGAGCTGCGGGAGGCCGAGGCGACCGGCGTCGACCTCGATGCCGGAGCGCTGGCCACCACCGGCGGGGAGTTGGCGTTCGATGAGCTCGTATTGGCCCCGGGGGCGCGGCTGGCCCCCGAGAGCATCCCCGGCCTCGTGGAGGCGGCGCACGGCTTCTACGTGCGCGAGGACGCCGAGCGCCTCCGTGATGCCCTGGCAGGCTTCGATGGCGGCCGCGTTCTGGTCGTCGTCGCGGCGATGCCGTTCAAGTGCCCGGCAGCGCCCTACGAGGCGGCGTTCTTGATCGAGTACTTGCTGCGTCGGCGCGGAGTCGATGCAAAGGTCGACATCTCCACCGCCGAGCCCCAGCCCTTGCCGGTGGCCGGCGAGGGCATCGGAGCGCGGGTCGCGGCGCTGCTCGCCGAGCGCGGGATCGGATTCGCGCCAGGGCGCCAGCTTCAGTCCGTCGATCCGAGGCCGCGTGAGGCGCGCTTCGCCGACGGGACCGAGCCCTACGACCTGCTGGTGGCCGTCCCACCTCACCGGGCCCCTCAGTTCGTCGCCGACTCGCCGCTCGCTGGGCCGCAGGGGTGGGTGCCGGTCGATGCGGCCACCCTGCGGGTGGGCGAGCATGTCCATGCGATCGGCGACGTGGCCGCGGTCGAGCTCGCCAACGGCATGATGCTGCCGAAGGCGGGCGTCTTCGCCCACGCGCAAGCCGAGGTCGTCGCGGACAACCTCGTGGCCCGCGCCGGAGGCCGGTCGGGGCAGGCCAGCTTCGACGGGCACGGCGCCTGCTTCCTCGAGACCGGCGCCGGGCGGGCCGGCTTCGCCAGCGGCGACTTCTATGCGGCGCCGAACCCCGCCGTGCGCATGCGCAAGCCGGCGCGCCGCTGGCACTGGGGCAAGGTGCTCTTCGAGCGCCGCTGGCTCGCGCGGCTCCGGTGAGCGATCGGGCCGCTCAAGGCCGCGTGGCGAGATGTCGGCGGATAAGTCCCTGCCTCGTAGCGTTGCGGTCTCGTCGAGCGGCTCCATGGGCCTGCGGGAGGACGTAGCAAACGCCTGGGCCGTCCCGGTCTGCTCCTCTCGCACGCGCAGGCCGCGGAGCGCCACACCGTCGAGCTCGCGTGCGAGGCGCCACGCCGCTGCGCCGGAGTAGCGACCAGGAGGGCGCGATCGGTCCCCATTCGACTGCGCCCGCATTCGGCGGCTCTGCTGACTCGCGCGGCTGTAGCAGGCGGCGCTCACCGCTCGGCAGGCCGATCGACTGGCTGACAAGCTCTTCGGGCACAGTAAAGGCCGACTCTACGCGCGAGACCCGCGCGACCTGCGGAAGCGACCGCCGCGCCAGGCGAGACGCCTGCAGATCTCCGGCGCGGGGGTGCCGGGACCAAGACCCGGCATCCGTCCGCAAGCGCACCAGTTCGTCGCCTACGCATCCTCGCTGGAAGCCAATACTCGACGACGGGTTGTCCCGCCTCCCCGAGCGGCTGGGAGCCACCGAGCCGCTGTGAGGAGTCGTCGACGGCGTAGCGCGCCCTCCGGCGCACATCCGCCATGCGCTCGCTCAGGACGACTACGAGTCCTCACTGATCCGCGTTCCGGGCGAGACGGTAGCCGGGACCGACGCCCGGCCGGCACTGCTGGTGCCATTGCGGCCGGGCTCGTCGAGGTCCCCGACCACGGATGCGGAGCGGGCCGGGTTTCGGTGCCGGTCGGCCTGAGCCTGCGCCTGGAACCGCTGCTCAGCTGAGTGCCGGAGGCACGTCGGCTAGCGGTTGCCGTTGGCGCCCCAGCAGCGCATCGTTCCTGTCCATGGGCCCACGCTCCCATCCGAAAGCACCTCGCGGATCGGTTGGTGCGCGGCGCGCTCTAATGCGAGGGTCGGAACTGCGGCCATCCCCTCGCGGCGAACTCGCCGGCGCAGCGACTGGCGCGCACGAGGCGATTCACCGACGCCATCCTCGGGAGGTATTGGAAGATGTGAGATCCCGTCGCATCGGTTCGAATGCCGCCCGATCGCCAGGGCAGGTCATCGACGTGGCGATCGATCGTCCCGCTCGCACGATTGCGGAGCTACTTCGGCTCCTCCTCGCCCGACTCGTGGTTCCCCTCTTCTTCCCCCTCCTCGTGGACCTCCTCAACGTCGGGCGGCGGACCGCCGCCGTGCAGGTAGGCGATCAGGTCCTCCATCTCACCGGGGCCAAACGTCGGGAACGGGATGTCCTCCTGGAGGAAGGCCTTCTCCATCGCCGGGAGGTGGTTCCAGATCGTCCCGCTCATCCCGGCGATGTCGGTGGCCGCGAGCCTGCCGGTCATGAAGTCGAGCGCCGGTCCGTCCGTGCCGCCGCGCCCCTGGAACTGGTGGCACATCGAGCAGCCCTGGCTCACGAACAGCTCCCGCCCGCTTGTCGGGTCGCCGATCTCGCTTGCCTCGAGCGCCTCGCCCGCGGTATGTTCCTCCTCGTCGTCGCCGGCAGCGACGACGCCGATCACCACCCCAAGGGCGACGAGAATCGCGGCCCCGAGTGCGAACATCAGCAATCTCGCGGGAGTGCGGGCTTCCCGGCCCACGTGGCAAATGCTACTAGCTCCGTGGCCGTCCCGACATCCCGACGATTACCGGGCGCCCAAGCGCCGGCTGGCGACGGAGCTCGAGTACGACCACGAGGGGTGCGCCGTCGCCGGAGCGGATTTCGCCCCCACGCTTTGGACCGCCGGGGTACGCGTGAGGGAAGGCGTCCCCCACGAGGCGAGGTCTCCGCCGACGCTGAGCCCGCTGTCGAAATGCGCGAAACTCAGGCGCCAGAGCCGCCCAGAGGCCCCGCGCCCCGCGCGCGTTCGTGAGAGTCCTAGCGGCCCAGGATCGAGACCGCGTTGCTGCCCCTAACGAAAAGACCGATTGCATTCAGTCCTATCGCGAACACGCCGATGGCGTTAGCCCCGACGGCGAAGACGCCCACCGCATAGCCGCCAAAGGCGAAGATCCCGGTTGCGTAGGCGCCGACGGCGAACACGCCGGCGGCGGCAAACCCCGCCCCGAACAGACCGGCGGCGAAGGCGCCAGCCACGAACTGGCCCGCACCGAACACGGCGGTGACGAAGTCGCCGGTGCCGAAATAGGCGGAGACGAAGTCACCGCTCTCGGCGCTGCCGCCCACCGCCAGCCCGATCACCACCAGCGTCAGGGCCACGAGCCACGGAATCGCAGCGACGATCAAGACGCTAGTGCGATTCATTGCTTCGGCCTTATACCACCGGCGCCATCGCGGCGGCTGGAATCCTCTATTCCACGCCTGCAACCGCTACGCAGTCGATCCGCCGGAGACGCACTCCAAGACCGAGCGGCGAGGCAGCGAGGAGCACCGCTTCTGCATTGCGTGGACGAGCGAGCGTTTGTACTCGCGCGCGGAGCTGCCCGCTGCGGACGAAATCGAGAAGCGAATCCCGCCTAGCGCTCGCTTCTCCCTTGCCCGAGGAGCGGGCGTCTGGCCGGCTCTGCCGAGCTGGGCGAGAGGCAGACTCCGCTCGAAGCGCGAGGGCGCGCGTTCGTCGCCCCGACCCGGAGTGGGGGCTGAGGTCGAGTTCGTCGAGGCTCAGGCACCAGCCCGCCGGAGCGCAACGGCGCAGTTAGGGATCGGCGTGTGGGTGTTGAGTGCCCCCGGTGGGACTCCAACCCACAACCTTTCGGGTAAAAACCGACTGCTCTTGGCTTTGAGCTACGGGGGCGTGCCTAGCTTAGGCACGTGAGCCGTCGCTCGGACCCACGCGGGCTCCGTCCGGCACGTATACGCACATGCTGTCGTGCCTCCGAAGGCCGATCCGCTCCAGCCCCTCTGTCCGTCGTACCGGCCGACCGCCGTCAGAGTCGCGTCGCTGCCAACCTTCTAGTCCAGCTCCGGCACCCCCTCCTCGGGCGTCGAAGCCTGGGCGTGTAGGCGGCGGGGGATGCGGCCGGCGTGGCGGGCCTCGTAGCCGGACTCGACCGCCTTTCGCATCGCGGTCGCCATCCGCTCGGGATCCTCGGCGCGGGAGACGGAGCTTGCGAGGAGGACGCCGTCGCAGCCGAGCTCCATCGCCAGCGCGGCGTCGGAGGCGGTGCCGATACCGGCGTCGAGGATCACCGGGACGCTCGCCTGCTCGACGATGATCCGGACGTTGTAGGGGTTGCGGATCCCCGCGCCGGAGCCGATCGGCGAGCCGAGCGGCATCACGGCCGCGCAGCCCGCGTCCTCGAGCCGGCGGGCGAGGATCGGGTCGTCGTTCGTGTACGGCAGGACCGTGAACCCCTCGTCGACGAGCGTCTCGGCGGCGTCGACGAGCTCGACTGCGTCGGGCAGGAGCGTACGGTCGTCGCCGATCACCTCGAGCTTCACCCAGTCGGTCTCGAACGCCTCGCGGGCGAGGCGGGCGGTGCGCACAGCGTCGCGGGCCGTGTAGCAGCCGGCGGTGTTCGGGAGCGCGAACAGGCCGAGGCGGTCGATCACCCCGAGCACCGAGCCCTGACCGAGCGGGTCGACCCGGCGCAGCGCGACTGTGACGATCTCCGTCCCCGAGGCGCGGAGCGCGACCTCCATCTGCTCGAGCGAGCGAAACCCGCCGGTGCCGACGATCAGCCGCGACCGCCACGAGCGGCCGCCGAGCGCGAACGCCTCCCCGGGGCGCTCGCCCGCCTCGCGGGCGCCGTCGCGGCTCGACGCGGTGCGCACCTCCTCAGCCACCCTGGATCGCCCCCACGACCTCGACCTTCTGTTCGTCGCGCAACCGCGTCCGCTCCCAGTCGCTGCGCGGTACCACCTCGCCGTCGACGGCGACGGCAACCCCGCGCGACCCCGAGTTGCCGCCGGCCCGGGCGACGGCGTCGGCGACGCGCGCGTCCTCGTCGAGCTCGACCCGGTCGCCGTTGAGCTCGATCCGGATCACGCCGCGACCTCCTCGCGCGCGAACCGCGACGGCGCGAACGCGGTCAGGTCGGCGTCGGGGTCCTCGCCGGCGAGGATCGCCGCGACCGCATCGGCGGTGACCGGGGCGAGCAGGATCCCGTTGCGGAAGTGGCCGGTCGCGTAGACGAGCCCCGGGAGCTCACCGGCACCCAGCAGCGGCGCGTTGTCCGGGGTTCCCGGGCGGAGCCCCGCGATCGTCTCGACGAGCTCGAGCTCCGCGATGTCCGGCAGCGCCCGGTAGGCCTCGCGCAGCAGCTCGTGGACGCCGCCGGCGGTGATCCTCGTGTCGAACCCGATCTCCTCGACGGTCGCGCCGACGATCAGCCGCCCGTCGGCGCGGGGGACGATGTAGATCCGCTCGGTGACGACGATCCGCCCGCACACGGGTTCGGGGGCCGGCCCGCGGAGGGTGAGGATCTGGCCCTTCACCGGCCGGACCGGGGGCCGCGCCGCCTCGGGCAGCCAGCCGGCGCGGCCCGACCAGGCGCCGGCGGCGAGGACGGTGCGCCCGGCGCGGTGCTCGGCACCGTCGGCGGTGCGGACGCCGGCGAGCGCGTCGCGGTCGACGATCGGCTCGACGACCTCGGCGCCGGTCTCGACCTCGACCCCCGAGCGCTCAGCGGCGGCCCGGAGCGCGGCGACGAGCTCGCGCGGGTCGATCGCCGCTTCGTGCGGGGCGTGGACCGCGCCGTTGCCCTGCGGCGAGAGCCCGGGCTCGAGCGCCCGCGCGGCGCGCGGGCGAAGCCACTCGGCGTCGAGGTCGAGCGAGCGCATCAGCTCGAAGCGCCGCCGCAGCTCCTCGGCCTCGTCGCGGTCGAGCGCGACGTGAAGCGCTCCGAGGTCGAGGTAGCCGACCTCGCGGCCGGCCGCGGCGCCGAGGTCGGCCGCGAAACGCGGCCAGCGCGAGTGCGAGGCGAGCGCGAGCGCGAGCAGCTCGTCCTCGCCCCAGGTCGCCTCGCCGACCGGCGCGAGCATCCCCGCGGCAACGCCCGACGCGCCGGCGCCGGGTGCCTCGCGCTCGAGCACCCGCACCCGCAGCCCGCGCTCGGCAGCCCGCCACGCGCAGGCGAGCCCGATCGCGCCGGCGCCGACGATCAGCGCGTCGACCGCGTGCTCGCGGGGAGAAGATTCGGTTCGGCTGGCCACGGATCGGCTCCTCTCGGCTTGGCGGCCCGGCCACCTCCCTGCGCCGGCATTACCCGGATCAGGTTCAGACGGTCGGCGGCCCGTTGCCGCCCTCTCAGCCCACGGGTTGGGCTCCCGTTACTCCGACAATGGTACCTCCCGGTTGTGAATACTCACATCCGATGGGCACCGACGCCGACCTGCTCCGCCGCCGCGAGGTGATCGCTCCCGCCCGGCTCTACTTCGTCTGCGAGGCGCGCCCAGCGGGCGCCGATCCCCGGCCGCTGCTCGACGCCGCGCTCCGCGGCGGCGCCGGCTTGATCCAGCTTCGCGACAAGCAGCTCGCCGACCACGAGCTGATCGCCGCCGCGCGGCCGTTCCGCGAGCTGGCGGACGCGCACGGCGCGCTGTTCATCCTCAACGACCGGCCCGATCTCGTCGCCGCCTGCCGGGCGGACGGGGTCCATGTGGGCCAGGACGACGTTTCGGTCGCCGAGGCGCGCTCACTCGCCGGCCCGGGGGCGGTCGTCGGCCTCTCCACCCATTCGGCGACGGAGCTCGACCGGGCCTGCGCCGCCGGGGACGCGGCGCGGCCCGACCAGATCAGCGTCGGGCCGGTGTGGGCGACGCCGACGAAGGAGGGAAGACCGGCGACCGGGCTCGGCCTGATCGAGCACGCCGCGCGGGTGGCGACGATCCCCTGGTTCGCGATCGGCGGCATCGACCGGTCGAACATCGCCGCCGTCGGCGCCGCCGGTGCCGAGCGGGTCGTCGTCGTCCGGGCGATCCGCGACGCCGCCGACCCCGAGGCCGCCGCGCGGGAGCTGTCGGAGGCGCTTGCGGCGGCGAGCCGGGAACCGGCCTGATGGCCAGCCGGGAGCGCAAGCGCAGCGGGCGGCGGCGACGCAAGGAGCGCTCCGCGGAGCGCCGGCGGCGGATCGCAGAGCGGCGCGAAGCGCTGGCGGCGCGGACCGAGGCTCGCAACGAGTCCGCCCGCGAGGCGCTCGAGCCGCTCGCCGAGGGCGAGCGTCCCGGGGTCGTCACCGCCGGCGCGGTGATCTCGGCGCTGATCGCGCTCTCGGTCATCGCCGGCTACCTCGCCGGGGTCGAGGTCCGCGTCTTCGACGCCGAGGGCGTCGCGCGGGGCGACGAGCGGCCCCCGCTCGCCCAGGTGCTCGCGCCGGCGATCCTGCTCGCGATCATGGCCTGGGGGATGTGGCGGGCGCGTTATTGGGCGGTGCTCGGCTTCCAGGTCGTGCTCCTGGTCGCGATCCTCGCCGCCACGTTCGGGCTCGTCCAGGCGACCCGAATCGACCAGGCGATCGGGAACACGGTCCTGATCGCCGCCGCCGGGACGATGTTCTACCTGATGATCAAGGCGCTGGCGCGGATTCAGATGCCGGCGCGGCGGCCGCCGGGCGGGCCGTGACGGCCGCCGCCGGGCCCGCCGGGATCGGCCGCCTTCGAGCGCCCGGGGCGCGGGCGAGCCGGCTACTCGGCGCGCCTTGCCACCGTCACCAGGTACTCCCAATCGGTGACGATGCCGGGCCCGTCCGCGGCCCGGTTCGCGCGCTCCCCGAGCTCGACGAGGTCGCTCCGGAACGCGTCCCGCGCCGCGCCCTCGGCGAGCGCCTCGCTCGCCTTCCGGGTCGGTCCGTAGTGCTCGATGAAGAAGTCGGCGTAGTGCTCGGCGGAAAGGAAGCGCGCGGCGACGGCTCCGGTCTCGAAACTGAGCTCGCTGACGCGGTCGCCGAGCAGCTCCCGCACGTAGTCCTCGGTCCCCCAGCGGGGAGGCGGCTGCACGCCCGGAGGCGGAGGTACGTGGGCGCCGACGGCCTTCAGCATCTGGCCGACGAACCCGGTCGGGGTCCAGTTGACGAAGCCGACGATGCCCTGCGGCCGGCAGACCCGAGTCAGCTCGCTGGCTGTCCGCTGATGGTCGGCGGTGAACATCACCCCGATCGCCGACAGCACGTAGTCGAACGACCCGTCCTCGAACGGAAGGCTCTCGGCATCGCCCTCGCGGAAGTCGACCTCGAGCCCCTCCGCCTCCGCTCGCCGCTGAGCGCCCTCGACCAGGGCGGGCACGTAGTCGATGCCGGTGACCTCGCAGAACCGCCGCGCGGCCGCGAGCGCGACATGGCCGGTGCCGGTGGCGACGTCGACCACCCGCGAGCCCGGCCGCAGGTCAACCGCATCGCAGAGGACGTCCGCGAGCGGAACCGTGAGCCAGGCGATCTTCGCGTAGTCGCCGCTCGACCAGGTCGCCTGTTGCTTCGCCTTGACCTGCTCCAGATTGGGTTCGGCAGCCATCCGCGCCTCCTCGTGCGGTCTCGGGAGCCGAGGTGCCCGCCGGCTCCGCTCTCAGTCGTGGTCGACGGATTCTCTCACGCCGAGTCGGCCGGCGAAACCCTGCAGATACGGACGCTCGGAGCCGCTCGTGGGCTCGAGGGCGAACCGGTAGCCGCGGTCTGCCTGCCCGAGGCGAAACCGCGCCCGGGTCGGGATCCGGAGCGGGCTGCGGAACTCGACCGCCGCCTCGTACGCGTCCGGAAGCCTCGCTTCGAGCGCCGCCAGGCAGCGCGCCTTCGACCACATCCCGTGGGCGATCGCGCCGCCGAACCCGAACGGCTTCGCAGTCAGCGCGTGGATGTGGATCGGGTTGCGATCACCCGAGACGGCCGCGTAGCGGCGGCCGATGTCGCCGGGAACGGGCCAGCTGGCCACGACCTCGCCGCCGGCTGCGCCCTCGCCGGGCGCGGGCTCGCGGGGGGCGTCCGGATCGCCGTCGCCAGGATGCAGGTAGGTGCTGTGCTCGCGCCAGACGACCCCCCCGTCGAGGCCGACCTCGGTGACGAGGTCGAACCGGGTGCCGCGGCGATGCGGGCGGAGGCCCTCGGCGTGGACGGTGACGGTCGGGCGGGCGTCGACCCGAACCGGCTCGAGCTGCTCGATCCGGTTCGCGACGTGGACGATGCCGAGGACGGCGAACGGAAACGAGCGGTCGCTCATCAGCTCGAGCTCGAGCGGGAACCCGAGCACGTGCGGGTAGGTGGCCGGAAGGGCCGAGCCGAGCCGGTATCCGCAGACCCGGGCGTAGCGGGCGAGGTGGTCGACGTCGACCTCGACCTCGCGCAGGGCGAGGCGGCGAGTGGGGAGCAGACCCGGGCGACCCGGCAGCAGCGACCCGGCGACCGAGCGCGCGTAGAGGCCGAGCAGCGACGGCGGCGCGTCGCGGACCTCCGTCGACCCCGAGGCCATCCGCCCCCGCCTACGCGCCGAGCAGCGCCTGGCCGCAGACGCGGACGACGTTCCCGTTCACCGCTCCCGACCCGGGGCTCGCGAGCCAGGCGACCGTCTCGGCGACGTCGGCCGGGTGCCCGCCCTGGGCGAGGCTGTTCATCCGCCGGCCCGCCTCGCGGATCCCGAGCGGCATCGCCTTCGTCATCGCGGTCTCGATGAACCCGGGCGCGACCGCGTTCGCCGTCGCGCCGCGCTCGCGTGCCGGGCCCGCAAGCGTCTCAACGAGGCCGATGACCCCGGCCTTGCTGGTCGCGTAGTTCGCCTGCCCGCGGTTGCCGGCGATCCCGCTCACCGACGAGACGCAGACGATCCGCCCGCCGGCCCCGAGCAGGTCGCGGTCGAGCAGCTCGGCGCTGATCCGCTCCTGGCTCGTGAGGTTGACCGCGATCACCGAGTCCCATTCCTGGGGGCTCATCCGCGCCAGGGTCCGGTCACGGGTGATCCCGGCGTTGTGGACGACGACGTCGAAGCGTCCGTGACGGTGGACGGCGTGGTCGGCGAGCCGCGGGCCGGCGTCGGCGCCGGTGATGTCGAGCTGGAGCGCGGTGCCGCCGATTCGGTTGGCGACCGCGCTCAGGGCCGCCCCCTGGGCGGGAACGTCGACGCAGACGACCTCGGCGCCGTCGCGCGCGAGCGTCTCGGCGATCGCCTCGCCGATCCCGCGCGCCGCGCCGGTTACCGCCGCGACCCGGCCGTCGAGGGGCTGCTCCCAGTCGCCGGGCGTCTCGATCGCCTCGGCGTCGCGTGCCTCGATCGAGATCACCTGGCCGGAGACGTAGGCCGATCGCGCCGAGAGCAGGAATCGCAGCGTCGACTCAATCGCGCGCTCGCCGCCGTTCGCCACCCGGACCAGCTGCGCGGTCGAGCCGCGCGCGCCGACCTCCTTGCCGACCGAGCGCACGAACCCCTCGAGCGCTCGCTGGGCGACCGCGGCGCCCGCCGACCCCGCCTCGGCGGGGAGGCCGGCAAGGACGATCACCCGGCCGTTGGCTTCGAGGCGCCGCAGTAGTGGCGAGAAGAAGTCGTAGACCGCCCGCAGGCGCTCACTCGAGTCGATCCCACCGGCGTCGTAGACGAGCGCCGCGAGCCCGCCCCGCACATCCTCGCCGGCGTCGGGCGCAGAAGCGAGGACGTGGGCGCCGATCGACCGCAGAGCGTCCTCAGCGGCGTCGCGCAGGCCGCCGCCCCTGGCGCCGCCGAGGAGAACCGGGCCGGCGACGACCGGCATCCCCGGCTCGTGGCGGCGGATCCGGGGCGGAACCGGGAGCCCGAGCCGCTTGCCGACGGCCTTGCCGAGCGGGGATGAGACGAGCGACTGATAGCGATCGGACATGCCGATCAGGCCGCCTCGAGGATCGCCGTCACACCCTGCCCGCCCGCGGCGCAGATCGAGATCAGGCCGCGGCCCGAGCCGCGCTCGGCGAGCAGCTTCGCCAGCGTCGCGACGATCCGCCCGCCGGTGGCGGCGAACGGGTGCCCGGTGGCGAGCGACGACCCGTTGACGTTGAGGCGCTCGCGGTCGATCGACCCGAGGGGCTCGTCGAGACCGAGGCGCTCGGAGCAGAACGCCGGATCCTCCCACGCCTTGAGCGTCATCGCGACCTGCGACGCGAACGCCTCGTGGATCTCGTAGAAGTCGAAGTCGCCGATCGCGAGCCGGTTGCGGGCGAGCAGCCGCGGGACCGCGTAGAGCGGCGCGCCGAGCAGGTCGTCGGCCCCGCTTGTGAAGTCGACGGCGGCGGTCTCGGCGTCGACGACGTAGGCGAGCGGCGGCAGTGAGCGCTCCTTCGCCCAGCGGTCGCTCGCGAGCAGGACGACGGCAGCCCCGTCGGTGAGCGGGGTCGAGTTCCCGGCCGTCATCGTCGCCTCGGGCCCGTCGCCGAACACCGGCCGGAGCTTCGCCAGCTTCTGCGGGGTCGAGTCGGGACGCAGGTTCTGGTCGCGCTCGAGACCGAGATAGGGGGTCAGGAGGTCGTCGAAGAAGCCGCGCTCGTAGGCGGCGGCGAGACGCTGGTGGCTCGCCGCCGCGATCTCGTCCTGCTCGGCGCGGGTGATCCCCCAGCGGCGGGTCGAGACCGCCTGGTGCTCGCCCATCGACATCCCCGTCCGCGGCTCGGCGTTACGCGGGAGGGCGGGCACGATCTGCCCCGGCCGCAGGCGGCCGAGGAGCCGCAGCCGTCCGACGGTCGACCGGGTCCGGTTCGCCTCGAGCAGGAGCTGGCGAAGGTCCTCGTTGATCTCGATCGGCGCGTCGCTGGTCGTGTCGACGCCGCCGGCGACCCCGGCCTCGATCTGGCCGAGGGCGATCTTGTTCGCGACCAGCAGCGTCGCCTCGAGCCCGGTGCCGCACGCCTGCTGGACGTCGTAGGCCGGCGTTCGCGGCGAGAGCGCGCTGCCGAGCAACGCCTCGCGGGTGAGGTTGAGGTCGCGGCTGTGCTTGAGGACCGCGCCCGCGGCTACCTCGCCGAGGACCTCGCCACCGAGGGCGAACCGGCTCACCAGCCCGTCGAGGGCGGCGGTCAGCATGTCCTGGTTCGAGGCTCGCGCGTAGCTGCCGTTCTGGCGGGCGAACGGGATTCGGTTCCCGCCGAGGACCGCGACCTTGCTCGTGTCCCGTGCCATCCCGCCCCCGTTACCCGATCTGGCTCGCGAGCACTCGCGCGTCCGGGAGCTCGACGCCGACTTCCGCCGCCGCGGTCCGGCTCGCCTCGCCGCCGGGGAGGCCGATCGGAGCCGCCAGCACCGCGTCCGGGATCCCGAACGCGTCGACGAGGTCGTAGGCGCCCGCCCGCAGCTCGCCGCAGAGCCGGTTGACCGCGCGGGTGACGAGCTTGGCCCGGGTCGAGGAGACCCGCCCGTGCTCCTGGAACCAGCCGCGTTCGGCCTCGATCTCGACCAGCGCGTAGAGGTCGCAGATCCGATCGAGGGTCACCGTAAGGGCGGGGTCCTCGCAGCGCTCGACCGCCGCCGCGAGCTCCTCGAGCACCTCGGTCGCGACGTGGGCGCGCGCCGTCGCGACGACATGGTCCTGGCACTCGTTGAAGACCTCGAACGGCTCGCGCCCGGACTCGATTCCGCGCTTGAGGCGCCGGGCGACACCGGTCAGCATGTGCTGCGCGCGCCACCTGAACAGCCCGAGGTGGTAACCGCGGTCGCGGAGGTCGCCTTCGCGCTCGCGACTCGGGACGAGGTCGTCGGTGAGTCGCTGGATGATCTCGCGCGCGGCGCTGCGCTCGACCGCCGTCTCGAGCGCCTGGCCGGCGATGAACCCCGCCGTCGCCACCGGACCGAGCTCGCCGAGCTCGTCGCGGAACCCGGTCAGCAGGCTCTTGGCGACGAGCTGGAGGAGGATCGTGTTGTCGCCCTCGAAGGTGGTGAAGACGTCGGTGTCCTCGCGCAGCTCCGCGAACCGGTTCTCGCGCAGGTATCCGGCGCCGCCGCAGCACTCGCGGCAGGCCTGGATCGTCTCGGTCGCGTGCCAGGTGGCGACCGCCTTGAGCCCGGCGGCGCGGGTCTCGAGCTCGCGCCGGGCGCGATCGTCGTCCGGCTTCCGGGAGCCGCCGGAGTCGCCGAAGACCCGCTCGAGGTCGGCGACGAGCCGCTGCTGGGCGAAGTGGAGGGCGTAGGTCCGCGCCAGAGCCGGCAGCAGGCGGCGCTGGTGGATGCGGTAGTCGAGCAGCAGCACCTCCTCGTCGGATCCGGGAGGGCCGAACTGGCGCCGGCGGAGCGCGTGACGGACGGCGATCGCGAGCGCCGACTTGGCGGCGCTGATCGCCGCGCCGCCGACGCTGATCCGACCCTGGATCAGGGTCCCGAGCATGGTGAAGAAGCGGCGGTCGGGATTCGCGATCGGGCTCGAGTATGAGCCGTCCTCGCCGACGCGCGCGTAGCGGTCGAGCAGCGCCTCGCGCGGAACCCGGACGCCGTCGAACCAGATCCGCCCGTTGTCGACCCCGGCGAGGCCGGCCTTCTCGCCGCAGTCGGAGACCCGCACCCCGGGGAGAACCCGGCCGTCGTCGTCGCGGATCGGCACCAGCAGCGCATGGACGCCGTGCGACTCCCCTGCGACGACGAGCTGCGCGAAGACCGCGGCAAGGCGCGCGTCTTCGGCGGCGTTGCCGATGTAGTCCTTACGGGCGTCGTCGTCGGGGGTCTCGACGACGAACTCGCCGCGCTCGGGATCGTACGTGGCGGTGGTCCGCAGCCGCTGGACATTCGACCCGTGGCCGGTCTCGCTCATCGCGAAGCAGCCGGGGAGCTCGAGCGAAGCCAGCGCGGCGAGGTGGCGCTCGTGGTGGCGGCGGGTGCCGAGGTGAAGGACCGCGCCGCCGAAGAGGCCGAACTGGACCCCGCATTTGACGAGCAGCGAGAGGTCGCCGTGCCCGAGCGTCTCGAACGCCGCGATCGAGGCGCCGACCCGGTCGAGCCCGCCGAATTCGGACGGGAACCCGAGCGCGGTACCGCCGGTCCGCGCCAGCGCCCGCGCCTGCTCGGAGACCCGGCGGCGGTGCTCGGCGGTCGACGCCGGCGCCGGGTCGCGGGCGAGGTCGGGATGGGCGAGGACGCCGCGGACGTGCTCGCGGACCACGCGGTGGGGGCCGTCGAGGTAGCGGCGCAGCGCGACCGCGTCGATCGTCGTCGGCGGAGCTTCGGCAGTGGTCATCGGGATCGAAGCTACACCTTTACATCAAATGATGCAAAGATCAACCGAACAGCACGGGCAGGGCGCTCAACCTCGGCGGTCGCGGACGTACTCGGCGAGCGCGATCTCGCCCGCGGCACCGAGGACGTCGACGCACGTCGCGGCGAACGGCGCGACGACCCACCCCGCCCACGTCTCGAGCAGCTCGACCGCGAGCGCCGCCGAGCCGACGGCGAGCCCGGTCGAGAGAAAGCTGAACGCGGTCGCGAGGGCGATGACGTCGCTCGGCTCGCCGCGAAGGCCGTGGCGGAACCCTCCCGACGCGATCGCCTCGATCAGGGTGAAGCCGGCGACCGCCGCGAGGACGAACAGGACACGTCACCGACCTCGGGCTGGCCGAGGCCGACCACGGCGACGCCGAACGTGGCGGGGTCGGCCATCTCGGGGAACCGGTACCCGCTCGGGGCCTTGCGACGCCACCAGGCGGCCGTGCCGCGCTGGATGACGCCAACCAGCCTCGCTGGGTAGAGTCGCCCGCGATTCGAGAGATCCACTTGCGGCCGCCTGCCGCGGCCTTGGATGCTTCGGGGCTGAAGCCCCTCACTATCGACAGCGAGCGTTAGGAGACCGGGTGAATGGCTGACGCATACGACGTGATCGTGATCGGAGGTGGGCCGGGCGGCTACGTCGCGGCGATCCGCGCCGCCCAGCTCGGCAAGAAGACGGCGGTGGTCGAGCGCGACAAGCCGGGAGGTCGGTGCCTGAACTACGCCTGCATCCCGGCGAAGACGATGCTCTACACGGCCGAGCTCCTCGACCACGCCGAGAACAGCGCCGAGCTCGGCCTCCAGGTCAAGTCGGCGAGCCTCGACTGGAAGGCCCTCGGCGAGCGGCGCCAGAAGGTCTCGGACACGCTCGCGAGCGGCGTGAAGATGCTCTGGGACAAGAACAAGGTCACCTGGATCGAGGGCGAGGGAGCGCTCGACGAGAACGCCAACGTCGTCGTCGGCGACGACACGTACGAGGCCGGCGCGGTGGTGCTGGCGACCGGGTCGGTGGCGCTGCCGATCCCCGGAGTCGAGTTCTCCGAGCGCGTCGTCGACACCTGGGGAGCCTGGTCGTTGCCCTCCCAGCCGAAGAAGCTCGCCGTTGTCGGCGCCGGTGCCTCGGGCGCGGAGATCGCCTCCGCGTACGCCCGCTATGGAACCGAGGTGACGCTGATCGAGATGCTCGATCGGATCCTCCCCGCCGAGGATGCCGACGTCGTGAAGATCGTCGAGCGCCAGTTCCGCAAGCAGGGAATCGAGATCATGACCGGCACCAAAGTCGAGGCCGTCGACGCACAGAAGAGTCAGGTGAAGCTCAAGGCCGGGGACAAGGACCTCGCGGTCGACTACCTCGCGATCGCCGGGGGACGCCGGCCCGACACGGACGCGCTGGGGCTCGCCGACGCGAAGGTGGATACGGAGGAGGACGGAAAGGTGGGGATCGACGAGTACCAGCGAACGTCGAACCCGAAGGTTTTCGCGATCGGCGACCTGGTCCGCGGCCCGGCGCTTGCCCACAAGGCGATGGAGGAGGGCGTGGTCGCGGTCGAGACGATCGCCGAGCATCCCACGCACCCGGTCGACCCGAACCTCGTCCCCGGGGCAACCTTCTGCGAGCCGCAGGTGGCGAGCGTGGGGATGACCGAGCAGCAGGCCCGCGACGGGGGCAACGACGTCAAGGTCGGCCGCTTCAAGCTCGGCGCAATCGGCGCCGGGATCGTCTACGACGATCGCGAGGGGATCGTCAAGATCGTTGCCGACTCGGAGTACGGCGAGATCCTCGGCGCCCACGTGGTGGGCAACCGCGCCTGCGACATGATCAGCGAGCTGGTCGACACGATCGCGCTCGAGGGCGGCTACCAGGAGCTGGCGCGCATCGTTCACCCTCACCCGACGATCTCGGAGGCGGTCCTCGACGCCGCCCGCGCGGTCGACGGCTGGGCCACGCACCAATAGCCCGCCTCCCCGGCGCGCTCAATCCATCGAGCGTCGAGTTCGTCCGCCGTCGGCGTACCAACTCGACTCTCGGGATCCTCCTTTCGGCGTACCCTGCGACGAATGGCGCGCGCTGTCTTCTTCTACGACCTCGGATCCCCGTACGCCTACATCGCCGCCGAGCGCGTGAACGGCATCTTCGCCGAGGCGGCGGGCGAGCCGCCCGAGTGGCAGCCGGTGCT
>DATHVI010000007.1:0-32638 GCA_035461385.1 Solirubrobacterales bacterium | reverse complement strand
GGTCGCCTCGAGCGGGGTGCGTACCTCGCCGGCCTCTGCCTCTCGGAGGCGCTGGACGAACCGCTCGGCGTTGCGGACCGACTCCTCCCCGCCCGCGATCCCGGCGTTGTTGACGAGGACGTCGATCTTCCCGTAGTGGTCGACAACCTGCTCGACCGCCCTGTTGACCTCCGCCGAATCGGTGACATCCGCCTTGATCGGCAGTGCCTCGTTCGCGAGCAGGCCCGCGGTCAGCTTCGCCGCCTCCTCGCGGATGTCGAGCACCGCCACCGACGCGCCCTCGGCGTCGAAGCGCGTGCAGATCGCCTCGCCGATCCCCGATCCCCCGCCGGTGACCAGCGCAACGCGATTCTTCAATCTCATCTCTTCCTCCTCTTTCCGCTTATCGAGCTCACGCCGCGATCGCCTCGCGAGGAGTGACCGCATCGAGGCCGACCGCGTCAGCGACGCCGCCGTGGGTTATCCGCCCCGCGCAAACGTTCAAGCCAGCCAAGAACCCCGGATCATCGGCGAGCGCGTCCTTGCCGCGCTCCGCGAAGGCGACGACATAGGGCATCGTCGCGTTGGCGAGCGCGTAGGTCGAGGTGACCGGAACCGAGCCCGGCATGTTGGCGACGCAGTAATGGACGATCTCGTCGACCTCATAGGTGGGATCGGAGTGGGTCGTCGGTCGCGAGGTCTCGAAGCACCCGCCCTGGTCGATGGAGACGTCGACCAGGACTGCGTTCCGCTTCATCAGCGCCAGCTGGCGACGGCTGATCACCCGCGGGGCGCGGGCGCCGTGGATCAGTACCGCCCCGATCACGAGGTCGACCTCGGGAAGCCGCCCCTCGATCGCCAGCGAGGACGAGTAGCACGTCGAGGCGCGACTGTCGAGCCACCGTTCAACCGCCCGCAGCGCCTCGAGCGAGCGGTCGTAGACGTAGGTCTCTGCGCCGAGGCCGATCGCGATCCGGGCGGCGTTCTGGCCGACCACGCCGGCCCCGATGATCATCACCCGCGCGGCCGCAACCCCCGCGGCGCCTCCCAGCAGGGCCCCGCGGCCACCGAGCGGGCGCTCGAGCATGAACGCGCCGGCCTGTGTGGCGAGCTTGCCCGCGACCTCGCTCATCGGCGCCAACACGGGCAGCCGGCCGTTTCGGTCCTCGATGGTCTCGTAGGCGATGCACGTCGCACCCGACTCGATCAGGCCGCGGGCGAGCTCGGGAGCCGCGGCGAGGTGCAGGTAGGTGAAGAGGACGTGGTGCGGGGCCAGGAGCTCGACCTCCGGCGGCTGGGGCTCCTTGACCTTGACGATCAGCTCCGCGCACTCGAAGACGTCCTCAACGCTCGGGACGATCCGCGCGCCCTGCATCTCGTAGGCATCGTCGGGGATCTGCGAGCCCGTTCCCGCACCCGCTTGCACGAGCACCTCGTGGCCGCGATCGATGAGCTCGCGCGCCCCCGCGGGAGTGAGCGACACCCGGTACTCGTCCGCCTTGATCTCGGCCGGAACTCCGATCTTCATGCGGATCATCCTCCGCCGGCCGCGCGCGGCCCGTGGTCTCGGAATCGACGTATTTCCATCGCTGGCTTGACGGGCTGGGCTCTCGTAGGCTAAACATTAATACCATTGTTCTTTAAGCGCCGGACTTGCCCAAAATGGAGGCGGACTTGCCCGAGATGACGAAGCGCGATTCCGGAACGCCGGCCATGAGCGAGCTTGCCCGGCACCGGGTCCGGCACTTTCTGGCCGACTTCGACGAGCTCGAAAAGCGATACCCCGGTCGCTATCCCCGCATGATCACGCGCGGCGATGGCCCCTATCTCTTCGACGACTCGGGCAAGCGCCTGCTCGACGCCGGGAACCACCTCGGAGCGGGCATGGTCGGCCACGGACGCCGCGAGATCGCGGACCGCATGGCTGCCCAGGCCGCCGAGCTCGAGTTCGCGGCGCTCGACTCGGGCGTCTCGCACCCCAAGGTCACCGAGCTCGGGGAGCGTCTTGCGGCGCTCGTGCCGGTCGACGATCCGATCTTCTCCTTCACTTCGAGCGGCAGCGAATCGAACGACCTCGCCTTCAAGATCGCCCGCGCCTACCACGACCGCCGCGGCGAGCCCGAGCGGACCGTCGTCCTCTCCCGGGACGGCTCCTACCACGGCTCGAACTACTCGGGAATGGCGGCGACCGGCGCACCCGCGTTTAGCACCGGCTTCGGCCCCCTGCCCGCGGGCTTCGAGCACGTCGGCCAGCCCTCGCCCGGCCGCTGTCCGTACTGCGACCGCGCCACCGGCTGCACGCTCGCCTGCGCCGACGCGCTCGCAGCGATCGTCGAGCGGATCACGCCGGAGCGGATCGCCGCGGTAATCGCCGAGCCGGTCGCGATCCTGCAAGCAGTCAAGGTGCCCCACCCCGGCTACTGGCCCCGGGTGCAGCAGATCTGCCGGTCGAACGGGATCCTGCTGATCGCCGACGAGGTGGTGACCGGGTTCGGGCGCACGGGCGAGCTGTTCGGCTCCACGCACTGGGACGTCAGGCCTGATCTGCTCACGATGGCGAAGGGGCTGACAAGCGGGTATGCGCCGATGGGAGGGCTCGCGGTGGCGCGGCATGTCGAGGATGCGTTCGATGCCCCGCTCCTCCACCTCAACACCTACGCCGGCCATCCGGTCGCCTCCGAGGCCGCCCTCGCGACGCTGGACATCCTCGAACGCGAGTCGCTCGTCGACCGCGCCGCCGAGCTCGAGCCGCTGCTCCGGCGGGAGCTGACACGGGTTGGCGACGCCACCGACCGGGTGCTGGCGGTCTCGGTGCTTGGGCTCCTGAGCAGCATCGAGTTCGACGTCGCCGAGCTCGATTATGGGGCGGGGATCCTGATCGAGCTGCGCCACCAGCTCTACGAGCAGGGGCTGATCGCGCGCTGCGCGCTCGGCGACGGGGTCCTGACGCTCGTGTTCTACCCCCACCTCGTGGTCTCGGAGGAGGACATCAGGTTCGGCGCCGACGCGATCATCGCCGCGATCAAGGCGCTCGAAGCGCTCGGCTGATGACGCGCATCGTCGACGTGCGCGAGCAGACGGTCCCCCTCGAGGCTGCGATCCGCAACTCCCTGATCGACTTCTCGGAGATGACGACCTGCGTCGTCGCCGTGCTCACCGACCGTCGGATCGACGGCCGCCCCGCGGTCGGGTTCGGGTTCAACTCGATCGGGCGGTACACGCAGGGTGACATGCTGCGCGACCGCTTCATCCCCCGCCTGCTGAACGCGGATCCCGATGCGCTGATCGACGAGGAGTCGGGGGAGCTCGATCCCGCACGCGTCGGCGATCTGGTGATGAAGAACGAGAAGCCGGCCGGTCACGGCGAGCGCAGCGGGGCGGTCGCGGCGCTCGAGATCGCCGTCTGGGATGTCGCGGCGAAGCTGGCCGAGATGCCTCTTTACCGCTTGCTCGCTGACCGCTACAACGGCGGCGAACACGACCGCGACGTTGAGGTCTACGCCGCCGGCGGCTATTACTACCCAGACGACGGCGTCGAGCGCCTCGTCGATGAGATGTGTGGCTATCTCGACGCCGGTTACACCCACCTGAAGATGAAGGTCGGCGGCGCCAGCCTGGATACTGACATCGAGCGCGTGGAGGCGGTCCTCGGGCTCGTCGGCGGCGACGGCGGGCGCCTGGCGGTCGACGCGAACGGCCGCTTCGACCTCGAGACGGCGATCGCCTATGGCGAGCGGATGGAGCGCTACGGCTTGCGCTGGTACGAGGAGCCCGGCGATCCACTCGATTTCGCCCTCCTGGCGGAGCTCGGCAAGCACTACGAGCCTCCGCTCGCGACCGCCGAGAACCTCTTCTCGCACCAGGACGTGCGCAACCTGCTGCGCTACGCAGGCCTGCGCCCCGACATCGACATCCTGCAGATGGATCCAGGCCTCAGCTACGGAGTCGCCGAGCTCGACCGGATGCTGTCCGTGATGCGTCACGCGGGCTGGAGCCCGAGGCGCGTGATTCCGCACGGAGGCCACCTGATGGCCCTCCACATGGCGGCCGGCCTCCAGCTCGGCGGCAACGAGTCCTACCCCGGGATCTTCCAGCCCTTCGGCGGCTTCGGGCTCCAGCACGAGGTCGTCGAGGGCGCGATCACGATCGCCGACGAGCCGGGCATCGGGCTCGAGCTGAAGACGGAGCTCGAGCCCGTTTTGAGCGGGCTAGCACCCGAGGCGTTCGAATGAGCAAAGACGGTTCAGCAGGCCCTCGGCCTCGTCGCCCCTCCGCCTTCCGGCCGATGCACGACCCCCGCATGCACGAGCGGGTCGTCGACCAGATCACGTTCGCGATTCGCTCCGGCCTCTACCGGGTGGGCGACCGGCTGCCCTCGGTCGAGCAGATGGCGAACGACATGGAAGTGAGCAAGCCGACCGTCGGCGAGGCGATCCGCGTGCTGTCGGAGTTCGGCGTCGTCCAGAGTCGCCGCGGGGTGCACGGCGGCGTGACGGTGCTCTCCGACAACATCCCGATCACTCTCCTACGCCTCTCCAAGAGCCCGGCCGAATCGTCGTTGCGCGAGCTCCTGGAAGCCCGGAGGCCGGTGGAGATGGAGATCGCCCGGCTGGCGGCTGCCCGTGCGCTACCTGAGGATTTCGAGGCGATGCAGGACTCCATCGACCGGCTGGTGAGCGAGCCCGCCGACTCGGATTGGACCATCCGCCTGCACTTCGACCACTTCTTCCACTACGCGATGGGGCGGGCGGCGCGTAGCGATCTGCTCGCCTATTACCAGCACCAGATCCTCGAGGGCATAACCGTGCTCGTCGAGGACTACTTCGCGCACGTCGAGGACTCCGCCGTCGTCGCCGAGCTCCACAGCCGGACCCTCGACGCGATCCGTGATGGGAGCCTCGAGGACGTGGACCGGGTGATGGATGAGCACCTTGCCTACCTCGAGCGAGAGGTCGCAGCCGCCGGCCCCGAGGGCGAGGTGAGCTCGTCGTCCTCTCCCTAGTTCGAGGGGTGGCGGGACCCCCGCATCATTACGCACCAGTGCCAGTGGTTGTCGATCGTATGAGGATGGCGCGGGAGCCGGTCAAGCGAGCGGCGCCAGTGCGGCGCGGCCGGCGAACTCGGCCGCGGGGCCGAGCTCGGCCTCGATCCGCAGCAGCCGGTTCCACTTCGCCGTGCGCTCCGAGCGGGTCGTCGAGCCGACCTTGATCTGGCCCGTGCGCCAGCCGACCGCAAGGTCGGCGAGCCAGGCGTCCTCGGTCTCCCCCGAGCGGGCCGAGAGGACGGTCGCGTAGCCGGCTGAAGAGGCGATCTCGACGACCTCGCGGGCCGAGGTGAGGGTGCCGGTCTGATTCGGCTTTACGAGCACCGCGTTGCCCGCCCCGCGCTCGATTCCGGCTCGCAGGCGCTCGGGGCTGGTCGCGAACAGGTCGTCACCGAGCAGCTGCAGATGCGAGAGGCGGTCTGCCGTCTCCCAGGCCTTCCAGTCGTCCTCGCCGAATGGATCCTCGATCGAGACAATCGGGTGCTCGGCGACCCAGTCGGCGAGCTCGGCCTCGAGCGCGGCCGAGGTCAGCGCGCGCCCCTCGGTGGCGAGCCGGTAGTCGCCGCCGGGCTGTGCGAGCTCGGTCGCCGCGACGTCGATCGCGATCGCCACCTCGTCGCCCGGGACGAGTCCGGAGCGCTCGATCGCCCCGCCGAGCAGCTCGAGGGCGTCGCGGTTCGAGGCCAGAGCCGGCCCGAGACCGCCCTCGTCGGCGACCAGCGCCGCGACGAGCCCGCGCTCACTTGCCAGCTCGGCTGCCGCGGCGCGAACTCGCCATGCCCACTCCAGGGCCTGCGCGAACGAGGTCGCGCCGACCGGGACCGCGAGGAAGTCCTGCATGTCGATCGCACCCCCGGCGTGCGCGCCGCCCGAGAGCACGTTGATCATCGGCAGCGGGATCAACGCGCCCTCGCCCGGCCCTGCGACCGCCCTCCACAGCGGCTCGCCGCGCCCAGCGGCCGCGGCGATCGCCGTCGCTACAGAGACCGCGAGAACCGCGTTCGCTCCGAGCCGCCCGAGCTCTGGGGTGCCGTCGGCGGCCAGCAGCGCGGCGTCGACCGCGGCCTGGTCGCGGGCGTCGAGCCCGGCTACGGCGCCGGCCAGCTCGCCGTTGACGTTGGCAACCGCGCGTTGCACGCCACGACCGCCGAAGCGCTCGCCGCCGTCGCGCAGCTCATGCGCCTCGTGGCGCCCGGTCGAGGCGCCGGAGGGCACCGTCGCGGCGCCCGGCGCGCCGCCGGCGAGGACGACCTCGCAGGCGACCGTCGGTGTTCCGCGCGAGTCGAGCGCCTCCCATCCCCGGACGCGGGCGATCTCGAGCTCACGCACGGCGATCACCCCGGTGGGGGCGGGCGGCCGGTCTAGCATTGTCCGCGTGAGCGCCGAGCCAACCGAGCTTCCCGGGCCTCTGTGGGAGGTCATCGTCAGGCGCCTCCGTGACCGGATCCTCAACGGGGAGCTGGCCCCCGGAGCGAAGCTCGTCGAGGCCGACCTCGCGGCCGACTTCGGCACCAGTCGCGGACCGGTCCGCGAGGCGATCCGCGAGTTGGCGCGGGAGGGACTCGTCGCCGAGCTGGCCCGCCGCGGGACATTTGTCTCGACTCTCACCGGGCACGACCTGAGCGAGGTATACGCGGTTCGCGAGGCGCTCGAGCTGGGCGCCTGCAAGAGCGCCATCAACCGCGCCAGCGACGCCGAGCTGGCCGCGCTCGAGCCCCACCTGATCGCAATGGAGGCCTCGTGGCGGGAGGGCGCCACCTACCTCGAGAGCGCCGTGCACGACCTCGCCTTCCACCGCGCGATCCTCGCCCTGGCCGGCAACCAGCGGATGGCGGCGATCTACGACCAGATGCTTGCCCAGACGATGCTGCTCCTGCGCGCGGCCGCCGACGAGAACCCGGGCCTGCGCGCCGAGATGCGCGCCTCCGCCCACCGCGACATCCTCGCGGCCCTTGTGGCGCGCGACGAGGAGCGGGCGCGCGTAGCGATCGCGGCGCATTACCGCTACGCGGAGGAGCGCCTGTTCGGCCGCGGCGTCGCCAACCAGGGACGACCGGGCGGGTCGGGGTCTCGCCCTCACACGTAGGCTCCCAGCATGCTCGGCTCGCGCAGCATCCCGCGACCGAGCGCCCGGACCCGGTCCCGCTCGCCCGCGGTCAGGTAATCCGCCGGCGACTTGCCGTCGACCCGCGCCAGCAGCAGGCAGGCGACGTTGGCGGCGAGGATCTCGTCGTCGGCCGGCCGCGGGCCGTAGGCGTCGAGGAAGCAACGCGCAGTCTCGCGGTAGCGGGGCGCGTCGGCCCGGCGGTGCACCGCTTTCAGCGTCAGGTGGCAGATCAGGTAGGCGAGGTCGAAGATCGGATCGCCGACGTGGGCGACCTCCCAGTCGAGGACCCAGAGCCCGTCGGGCCCGCAGAGCACGTTCTTCGGCGAGAAGTCGCCGTGCACGAGGCAGGCACGCCGGCTGAGCAGCCGCTCGATCACCGCCCCGACCTCGTCGGCGAGGTCGGGGTGCCGGGCGGCGACCGCGCGGTGGAACGGGTCGATGCGAAGCTGCACGAACGAGGTCTTGTCGACGAATGCCGACGCGAGCCCGGGATCGCGCTCGGTCTCGCGATGCCAGCCGCTCAGGACCCGGCCCAGCCGGGCGCCGACGTCGGGGTCGATCCTCCCCGCGAGCAACTCGGCGCGCCAGTTCGTCCAGCTTCGCGGAGCGCGCTCGATCACGAGCGTGCGGGTACGGGGGTCGAGGTCGATGACCCTGGGGACGGCCAACGGCTCGAGGTCTCCGGCCAGCCGCAGTGCCCCGCCCTCGGTGAGCAGCCGCTCCTCGTCGGCGAACCAGTCATCCTCGACCAGCAGCGCGCCGTGGACTCGCTTCACGACGACGTCGAGCCCCGGGGCGACGACCGCCCGCACCTCCCCCGACACCCCGCCTGGCAGTTGGCGCACGTCAACCGGCATCTCCGAGGTGACGAGCCCCCGGGCGCGGAGGTGTCTGACGAGCTCGGCGTCATCCAAGGCTGTCCCCTCGCAATGCTCAGGCCCTACGCCTTGGGAGGCAAGGTCGCCATCCGCAGCTCCGCCCGGTCGAGGACCTCGCGGTTGACGACATCCTCCGGGACGTCGCCGCGTAGCACCTCGGCGACGCATCCGGCCGCCCGCCGCTGGAGCTCGGCCGTCGACTCCTCCGAGTAGAACGACGCGTGCGGGGTGACGATCACGCCCTCGAGACCCAGCAGCGGCTCGCCGAGGTCCGGCGGCTCGGATGCCAGCACGTCCAGGCCGGCGCCGGCGATCCAGCCCTCACTCAGCGCCCGAACCAGCGCCGCCTGGTCGACGATCGCACCCCGAGCGGTGTTGATCAAGCAGGCCGAGGGCTTCATCCGGCGCAGCTGCGGCTCGCCGATCAAACCCTCTGTCTCCGGGGTGAGCGGAACGTGGATCGAGACGAAGTCGGAGCGCTCGAGGAGGTCATCGAGGCTCGCGGCGTCCTCGACGCCGTCGGGGAGGTCGCGCCCCGACCGGGTCAGCGCCACGACCTCCATGCCGAGGGCGCGTGCCTTGGTCGCGGTCGCACCGCCGATCTGGCCGTAACCGATGACCCCGAGCGTCTGCCCGCGGAGGCGGTGGATCGATCCCGCCCCGGCGTTGTCCCACTCGCCGGAGCGGGTCTGGACGGCGAAGTCGACCACCTTCCGGGCCAGCGCCAGGACGAGCGCGAGCGCGTGCTCGGAGACCTCGTCGACGCAGAACCCGGGGACGTTGGTGACGACGATGCCGAGCTGCGTCGCATGGTCGACCGCGATGTTGTCGACGCCGACGCCATAGCGGGCCACGACCCGGCAGCCGGGCGCCGCATCGAGCACCGCGGGCGTCACCCGCTGCCAGCAGGTGAGGATCGCGTCGCAGGGCGGCGCGAGCCGGACCAGCTCTTCCTCCTCGCCGGTCTCCGCCGCGACCAGCTCGGCCCCGACCTCGGCCAGCACCGCGCGCTCGCGGTCGAGCGACGGCCAAGCGTAATCGGTCACGAGAACCTTCATCGAGGACCTCCGTGGGGTCGGATACGCCGCTTGACGAGCGGCGTATGGGTGCGATAGTTTATTGTTAACAATGTTCTCAGGCGGGCGCATCCGCACCGACCTCGGGCGCCGCGTCGAGCTCGTCCCGATGGATCGCCACTACGGGGAGATCTCGATCGGGCTCTACGTCCGCGACACCCCTGAGGGGCCGGTGGCCACGGTACACAGCTACAGCGGCAAGCAGGGGGTCGGCGAGCGACTCGAATCGGTTGCCGCGGCGCTCACCTCCCTCGGCGGCCTCGAGCCGCTCGAGAATCCGCTCGAGCTGCGCTTCCCATGCGGAACCTGGCACGCTGCGGCCGCCAAGCGCCTCTTCGTCGAGGCCTGTAAGCAGGACCCGTCGGCGAGCGTCGAGCCGCGGCCGCTGCGGGGGACGGACAGCCGCAGCGGTCAGGTGATCGTCGTCGAGCCACTCGGCGACGGGGCATACGAGGTCCAGTCCGATGGCGCGACCGACGAGACCCCGAGCCGCGCGCCCGCGATCGCCCGGGCGATCGCGAAGCTGGCCGAGCTGTCGCTCGCCGAGGGCGACCACCCGGTCGTCAGCTTCCCGTGCGGTCAGCCGCACGATCCCCTCATCGGCCTGCTGCTCGTCCGGGCGCAGAACCTGAGGCAGATCCTCCGCGAGGAGGAGCTCGAGGCCAGCCGCGGCGTCCTCGCCGCGCCGAGTCAACAGGAGGGGAGCCAGCCGTGAACGAGATCGAGCAGATGACGAGCCGCGAACGGGTGCTCGCCGCCCTGCGGGGCGATCCGGTCGATCGCACGCCGGCGGTGAACCCGACGAGCGTCGCGACCGTCGAGCTGATGGACCTGGTCGACGCCCCATTCCCGGCCGCGAACCGCGAGCCGGAGCTGATGGCCAGGCTGGCCGCCACCGGCCACACGGAACTCGGGTTCGACTCGGTGATGCCGGTGTTCTCGATCATCCAGGACTCCTCGGCGCTCGGCTGCAAGATCCAGTGGGAGCAGAAGGACAACTGGCCGACGGTGAAGATGAGGGAGCCGATCTACGAGGGGCCGGAGGACATCAGCTACGACGTCGACGAGGTCCTCGCGCACCCCGACACGCAGTGCGTGATCGAGGCGATCAAGATCCTCCGCCGCGAGCTCGGCGACGACGTGGCGGTGATCGGGAAGACGATGGGCCCGTGGTCGCTCGCCTACCACACCCTCGGGGTCGAACCCTTCCTGCTGATGTCGCTCGACGACCCCGCGAAGACCAAGGAGGTCCTCGATCGCCTCAAGCCGCTGACGATCGAGTTCGGCGTCCTCCAGGTAGAGGCCGGAGCGGATGCCCTGACGCTGCCCGACCACGCGACCGGCGACCTGGTCTCGGGCGATTACTACCACCGCTACCTCGAGGAGCTCCACCAAGAGTTCGCGGAGGCGATTCCCGCACCGATCATCCTCCACATCTGCGGCCGCACCGTCGACCGGATGCCATACATCGCCAACACCGGGATGGCCGCCTTCCACTACGACTCGAAGAACGACCCGGTCGAGTCGATGGATGCGGTCGACGGCCGGATCCGGCTGGTCGGCAACGTCAACAACCCCGAAACGCTGTTCGCGCGCGGGCCGGAGGTGGTCAGGGACGAGGTGATGCGCAACCTCGATGCCGGCGTGCAGATGGTCGGCCCCGAGTGCGCATGTCCGCTCCAGACGCCGATCGAGAGCCTGCGCGCGATCCCGGAGGCGGTGGTCGAGTGGACACGAGAGAAGGAGGAGGTCGCCGATGCCTGAGCTGAGCGCGGTCGGCAACGAGTTCATCCGCGGGGAGATCGAGGAGTTCGTCGAGCGCGAGGACGAGCGCGCGCGGATGATCGAGACCTTCGCCAACTGCAGCCCGGAGATGCAGGCGATCTCCGCCGCCCTGATCGACGGCGAGGACGACGTCGTCGACGAGCTGACGCGGGCGGCGCTCGACGCCGGGACGGAGGCGCTCGAGGTGATGGACGACGGCCTGATCGCGGGCATGGGCCTGGTCGGGATCAAGTTCCGCGAGAACTTCATCTTCGTGCCCGAGGTGCTCGCCTGCGCGCGCGCGATGAAGGCCGGGATGGCGCACATCGAGCCGATCCTCTCCGACGCCGGCGTCGAGTCGGCCGGCACCGTCGTGATGGGCACCGTCAAGGGCGACCTCCACGACATCGGCAAGAACCTCTGCATCATGATGCTGCGCGGCGCCGGGTTCGAGGTCGTCGACCTCGGCGTCGACACCGCGCCGGAGGAGTTCATCGAGGCGGTCGAGGAGCACCAGCCGTTCGTGATGGGCATGTCGGCGCTGCTGACGACGACGATGCCGAACATGGGCAAGACGATCGACGCCTTCGTCGACGACGGCCTCCGCGACTCGGTCAGCATCATCGTCGGAGGAGCTCCGGTGACGCCCGAGTTCGCCGAGGACATGGGCGCCGACGGCTATGGCAAGGACGCGATGGAGTGCGTGGCGCTGGCCAAGGACCTCGCCGGGGCGGCCGCGAGTGCGTGAGCGGCTCGATCCCGAGGCATACCGGGCGCGCCTCGAGCGCCTGACCGAGATCTACAGCTCGATGATGGGCACAGTCGAGGAGCTCTCGACCCGGCGCTGCCCGTACAAGGACCGGAACGGTCGCTGCACCGCCGCGTTCGGTTGCCGCAACCAGCGCAAGCCGCCGCGCGAGGGCGAGCGGATGATCTGCGCGGGCGACGACAAGCTCGACTACCGCAGTGCCTGGGACGTCGACTGACGCGGACCGGCGGAAGCCGCCGGCGGCGCGGACCTTGTTCGACGACGCCGACGAGCTCGCGCTCCAGGTCCCGACGTCGTGCCGGCGCACCGGGCGCTGCCGTGAGTGCGTGGTCGAAGTCACCGCCGGCGCCGATCAGCTCTCGGAGCCAACCGAGGCCGAGGCATTCCTGCGACCGCCGTTCCGGCTCGCCTGCCAGGCCCAGGTGCTCGACCGCGACGCCCAGATCGCGTTCTCCGTCCTGCGCCGGCGCCTTCGCATCGTCCCCTCCGAACCTGAGCCGGCGACGCGGCGCGCCCCGATCGATCCCGTCGTCCGGCTTCGGGACGGGATCGTCCACTGGGGCACGGAGCCGATCGAGCCGGTCCGTGGCGGCGTCTACGGCCTCGCCGTCGACGTCGGGACGACGACCGTTGCCCTCGAGCTCGTCGATCTGCTCGACGGCTCGACGCTCGAGGCCGTGGCGCTCGAGAACCCGCAGCGGTTCGGCGGCAGCGACGTGATGAACCGGATCAGCTACGACAGCGGCCCCGGCCGGGGTGAGCTTCGCTACGCGCTCCGCAAGGCGATCAACCACGAGTTGCGCGCGCTGTATGCCCGCCGCGGGATCGACCGGCGCGAGGTCTACGAGGTCGTCGTCGTCGGCAACTCGACGATGCGCGACCTCTGCTTCGGCCTCGACGTGGCGCCGATTGGCGAGCGACCTTACAAGTCGACGACCGAGCTCGATTGGCTCGACGGGCGGCGGGAGAGCACCGCGCTGCTTGCCCGCGCCCACGAGCTCGGCCTCTGGTCGCATCCTCAGGCGCGCGTCTGGGGGGCACCACTCGTCGCCGGCCACGTCGGAGCCGACGTTACCGCCGACCTCGTCGCGCTCGACTTCGGGAAGCGCCCGAACGGTGTCGAGATGCTGGTCGACGTCGGCACCAACACCGAGGTCGTCGTCGCCGGGCGGGGACGCGTGCTCGCCGCGAGCTGCCCGGCCGGGCCCGCGTTCGAGGGCGGCGAGGTGACCTACGGCATGCAGGCCAGCGAGGGGGCGATCGAGTCGGTGAGGCTGCGCTCGGCCGGCGGCTTCGCGTGGCACACGATCGGTGGCGCCGAGCCGCTCGGCATCTGCGGCTCGGGTTTGGTCGACCTGCTCGCCGAGTTGCGCCGTGCCGGCCGGATGACGGCCAAGGGAGTGTTTCCCGCTCGCGCCCGCGAGGTCGAGGTCGCGCCGGAGCAGGGAATCTCGCTCTCCCGCGCCGACGCCTCGGCGCTCGCCCAGGCGAAGGCCGCGAACACGGTCGGGCAGCGGATCCTCTTGCGTGAGCTCGGCGTCGAGCCTCGCGAGGTCGATCGCCTCTACCTTGCGGGCGGGTTCGCCCGCTATATCGACGTCGCAAACGCAATCGAGATCGGCTTCCTGGCGCCGGTCCCCGAGGCGAATGTCGTCAAGGTCGGCAACTCCGCGCTGCGAGGAGCGCGCGACCTGCTCGTCAGCGGCTCGCTGCGAGGCCGGCTCGCTCCGCTGCTCGAGCAGGTCGAGCACGTCGAGCTCGAGACGACGCCCGACTTCTTCGAGCTGTTCGTCGACGGCTGCCAGTTCAAGCCGATGCCGGGCACCGAGCGCGACGGCGGGGGCTACGTTGCCGCCTGAGCGTCCGGCAACCGACGCGACCGTCGCCCCGCCGCGCCGCGACGGCGCGTGGGGAAAGCCCTCGTTGCGCCACCTGCTCACCGAGACCGACCGCTTCGCCGTCGTCGTCGAGCTGGTCACGAGCCGCGGGCTGATCACCGAAGAACGCGGACGCCGGGTGCTGACGCTGGCTCGCGAGCTCGCCCCGCAGCCGCGGATCGACGCGCTCTCGATCACCGATAACCCGGCCGGCAACGCGATGCTCTCGGCGGACACGATCGGCACCGACCTGATCTCGCGCGGGCAGGAGGTGATCATTCACCTCGCCTGCAAGGACTGGAACCGCAATGCGCTTCAGAGCCGCGCCTGGAAGTTGAGCTCCGAGGGCTTTCACAACGTGCTCGCGTTGTCGGGCGACTATCCGACCGGGGGCTACCGCGGCAGCGCCGCTCCGATCTTCGACCTCGACTCGGTCGGCCTGCTGCAGATGTACAGCGACATGAACGAGGGCGCGATCGTGATCGGCGATGGCGGCGCCCAGTTCGAGCGAACGCAGTTCTTCCTCGGCGCGACGGTGACCAACCACAAGCGCCACGAGCGCGAGGTGATGCCGCAGTACTTCAAGCTGCGAAAGAAGATCGCCGCGGGGGCCGATTTCATCATCAACCAGATCGGCTACCACGCCCGCAAGGACGACGAGCTGCTGCGATGGATGGGGCTCCACGGCCTGCGCGCGCCGGTGCTGGCGAACGTGTTCGTGCTCTCGGAGGCAGCGGCGCGGGCGTTCAACTCCGGCCGGATCCCGGGCGTGGTCGTAACCGACGAGCTCTACGAGCTGGTCCAGCGCTACAGCCGCGGCGCTGACCGGGGGCGCTCGTTCTTCCTCGAGCTTGCCGCGAAGCAGGTGGCGATCGCCCGCGGGCTGGGCTTCCGGGGCGCCTACCTCGGCGGCCACCTGGAGGCGCCCGACTACGCGGAGGTCCTCGACCGCGCTGACGGCTTCGGGCCCGAGGACTGGCGCGAGCTGGCGCGCGAGCTCCAGTTCCCACTGCCGGGCGAGTTCCACTACTTCGAGCGCGACGAGGAGACGGGGATGTCGTCGAGCATCGTCAACCGCGCCTACGAGGCCTCGCGCCGCAAGCGCCGCGGTCGCGGGGCGCCGCTCCGCTACAAGCTCAGTCGCTGGGCCCACGCCGCCGCCTTCGAGCCGGGGGCGCCGCTGCACCAGCGAGCGGGGCGGCTGTTCGCGGCGATCGATGAGGCGCCGAAGCCCGTCCGCCAGGCCGCCCACCTGGTCGAACAGGCGGTCAAGGTGCCGATGTTCGGCTGCCAGGACTGTGGCGACTGCTCGCTGCCCGAGATCGCCTACCTCTGCCCGGAGTCCCAATGCGTGAAGAACGAGCGCAATGGGCCCTGCGGCGGAACCCGTGACGGCAAGTGCGAGGTGGGAGACAAGGACTGCATCTGGGCGCTCGCCTATGACCGGTTGAAGGCCTACGGAGAGGAGACGACGATGCTGGACGGACCGGTGGTGATCAAGGACAACGCGCTTCGGGGGACAAGCGCCTGGACGAACCATTTCCTCGGGCGCGACCATCAGGCGCGTCAGCGAGCCGGCGCCGATTCGGCCGGGGACGAGCGATGAGCGCCGGCGAGACGCCCGACTTCGTGATCGTCGGCGAGAACGTCCACACGACACGCGTCATCCGCCGCGGCGCGGCGAGCCTCGTCGCCGGCGCGGACGGCGACGAGGCGATCGCGTTCACCGACGAGCACGGTGAGTCCCGCCTGCTGCCGATCGACGACGCCGAGCGGGCGACGCAGGAGTATGAGGAGGGGCGGGTCAAGCACGTGCGAACTGCCGTCCGCCAGGCGATGGACGGGGGAGCGGGCGCCGAAGCCGCTGTCGCCTACCTGCGCGCGATGGCGCTCGCGCAGGCTGAGGCGGGCGCCCGGTTCATCGACGTCAACGTCGACGAGTTCTCGATCAAGCTCGACGAGCAGATCGAGGCGATACGGTGGCTGGTGGCACTGCTCGGGCCTGTCAGCCCGGTGCCGCTGTCGATCGACTCCTCCAACCTCGAGATCATCGTCGCGGGGATCGAGGCGGCCGACGCGGGTGCCGGACCGCCGATGCTCAACTCGGCCTCACTGGAGCGGATCGAGGCACTCGACGTCGCGGTCGCCGCCGGCGGACCGGTGATCGTCACCGCCGCCGGCGACGAGGGGATGCCCGAGGACGCCCAGCAGCGGGTCGACAACGCGAGTCGGATCATCGAGGCGGCGCTCGCCAAGGGCATTCCGCTCGAGCGGATGTATGTCGACCCGCTCGTCTTTCCGATCTCCGTCGACGGCGACTTCGGCGAGCACTGCTTGGCGGCGATCCGCGAGTTGCGCGAACGCTACGGACCCGAGATCCACATCACCGGCGGGATGAGCAACGTCAGCTTTGGGCTCCCGAACCGCCGTCTGATCAACGACGCGTTCCTCATCCTCGCGATCGACGCGGGCGCCGACAGCGGCATCATCGACCCGCTCACCAATCCGCCGGAGCGCGCCCTCGGGCTCGATCGGGGGGCGCGGCCGGTTCAGCTCGCCCTCGACGTGCTGAGCGGCGCCGACCGCTACTGCCGCGCTTACATGAAGGCCTACCGCGCCGGGGAGTTGGAGATGGCGGCGTGACGCGCTACCGGGTGCTGGCCTGGGACGGGATCCCGGCGCAGGTGAAGGTCCAGGAGGAGGGGCGCAAGGCGATCTCGGTCGAGATGCCGAAGTGGTTCATCGAGCACATCGACCGGGTTGCGATGCGCAAGGGCCTACACGGATCCGACGAGTACCTCGAACGGTGGCAGTGGTCGGACTACCGCGAGGCCGAGGGCTCATCCGAGCAGGTCGCCGCCTCCGTCGTCAGCGAGCTCGAGGCGGAGTGGGAGCCGGTCCGCCGTCGCTGGCTGGCAGGCGAAGACGACGACTGAGACCGCGCCGACCCCTCGCCGCGATCGCCGCCTATCCGATCGCGAGCAAGCGGTGCGCGGTCTCGCGCACGAACTCGTTGCATGCCTCGTCAACGCCCGAATCAGAGAAGTGGCCCCAGACGCCGGGGATCACGGCGAGCTCGGCGTTCGGCATCTGCTCAGCTTCCCGGGCCATGTCCTCGGGCGGGAAGTAGAGGTCCTTCTCGCCCGGGGCGAGGATCGCCCGCGCCCGGATGTCGCCGAGCGCGCGGGCGAGGTCGCCGTTGTAGCCCTCGGTCGCGGCGAGATCGGCTCGCTGCCAGGTGTCGAGCTGGCTGAGCAGGTTGTTGGCGTCGAGGTCGACGAAGAACGCCTCCCAGAAGTCGACCAGGAAGGAATCGATTGTGTCGAACCCCATCTGCTTGTAGAGCTGCTGCCGGTAGAAGGCCTGCGAGAGGCCCCAGCCAGCGTAGACGCGCCCAACCGCCCGCAGGCCGCGCTCGGGGGGGGCCTCGTACTCGCCATCGGCGTAGTCGGGATCGGCGAGCAGCGCCGCCTTCACCCCCTCGAGGAAGACGCGGCAGTGCGGGCTGCAAGTCGAGGCGCCGCCAGTCGGCATGATCCTCCGCACCAGGTCGAGATGGCTCAGGCCCCACTGGAAGGCCTGGAACGCGCCCATCGAGCCGCCGATCACGAGCTCGACCCCGGTGATTCCGAGATGCTCGGTAACCAGGCGGTGGTGAGCGCGAACGTTGTCGGCGATCGTCGGCCGCGGGAATCGCGCGCGGTCGAGGGGGGCCGGCGTGTTCGACGGCGAGGACGACAGCCCGTTGGCGAACATGCTCGGCACGACGACGAAGTAGCGCGAGCTGTCGAGCACGAAGCCGTCGCCGTCGCCGATCATCCACTCGTGATCGGCGTGCGTGCCGACGAACCAGGTCGGCAGGACGATCGCGTTGTCGCGCGCTTGATTGAGCTCGCCGTAGGTCGCGTAGGCGATCTGGGCACCTGGCAGCGTGTTGCGATCGGAGAACGTGAAGTCCCCGAGGGTGTAGGTCTCGTGCGAGGCCGCCATCAGAGCGCCGCCATTCCGCCGTCGCAGGTGAACGTGCCCGCGGCCACGAAGCCGGCCCCGTCCGAGCACAGGAACATGATCAGCGGTGCCACCTCGTGCGGCTCGGCCCGGCGCCCAAGCGGGGTGAACTCGACGAGCCGTACCGCCTCCTCCGGGGTCACGCCCCGCGACATCGGCGTGTCGACGTAGCCCGGGAGCACGCAATTGACGCGGATCCCGTGCGGCGCGTAGGTGACGCCGGCATTCTTCGAAAGCATGATCGTCGCTCCCTTCGCCGTTTGGTATGCCACGTTGTTGGGGGTTCCGGAGAGGCCCCAGACCGAGGAGACGTTCACGATCGCGCCGCCGTCCCCCTCGAGCATCCCGGGGATCACCGTCTTCATCCCGAGCATCATCCCGAGGGTGTTGACCTCGAACACGACGCGCATCTCCTCAAGCGTCTCCTCGTGAACGGGGCGGCCGCTTCCGAGGCGCCCGGCGTTGTTGACGAGCACGTTCGGGGAGCCGAAGGCATCGGCGCACACGCTCAGCCCGTCTGCCCAAGCCTGCTCGCTGGTCACGTCGAGGTGGTGGAACCTGATCGTCTCGGGATTGGACTCGAGCTTCGCTGCGAGCATCTCGTTCGGCTCTTGGATGTCCGCCGCGAGCACTCGCGCCCCGTTCGCGGCGAACAGCGCGGCCGTCGCCGCTCCGATGCCGCTGGCGGCGCCCGTAACGATCGCCGTCTTTCCCTGCAGCGAGATGCTTTCGTTCACGCGATCCTTTCGTCGAAGGGTGTCAGGTAGGTGCCGTGGTGGTCGGGGGCAGCTCGTGTCGCGCGGCCTCGCGGCGCAGGCGTGCCCGCCGGCTCAGGCGCGCGGCGATGAACTCGGTCGCCACAACCGTGATCAGAAGCGCCCCGGTGACGAGCTGCGTCACCGATGCATCGCTGCCCCGCGCCGCGAGCCCGGCGGCGACCGCCGAGAGCACGGCCACACCGAGCGCGACGTGGATCACGGTGCCCTTGCCGCCGTAGAGGCTGATGCCGCCGATCAACGCCGCCGCCGCGCCGGCCAAGAGCATGTCCGCGTAGTTCTGCGGCGCCGCGCTCCCGCCCTTGAGCGAAGCGAGCGCGCCGGCGAGCGCCGCACACGCGCCCGAGAGAGCGAAGGCGAGAACCATCGGCCGCGAGCGCGGGACGCCGGCCGCGCGAGCCTCCTCGCGCGCCCCGCCGATCGCGTAGATCTCGCGGCCGTAGCGGGTGTAGGCGAGGAAGAGGCCGAGCACCGCGAACACCACGAGCGCGGTGATGCTGCTCGGGGAGAAGATCGAGTAGCGCTCGATCAGCGGGTCGGACACCGTGAAGTCGGCGAGCTGGCTCGGAGCGTTGTCCGAGGCGAGATGGGCGACCCCGCGTAGCAGGATCAGGGTCCCGATCGTCAACACCAGCGAGTTGATCGCGAGCCTGGCGATGATCCAGCCCTGTGCGGCGCCGATCGTGGCGCCGACCGCGACAGCCACCCCGATCGCACCGAGCAGGCCGAGCTCGCCCGCCTTGACTGCGACCACTCCGGCCAGCGCAGCCATCGACCCGACTGAGAGATCGAGCTCCCCGGCGATGATCGTGATCGCGAGTCCGAGCGCGATCAGCCCGAGCAGCGGGAAGCCCTCGAGCACCGAGAACACGCTCGCCTCGCCCCGGAACGTCGGCGTACTCGAGGCGATGATCGCCCAGGTGACGATCAGGACGAGCAGCGGCAGCGCATAGGAGCGCACCCGGTCGATCACCAGCGACTGCACCTCAGCGCACCTCCCCCCGCCGGCGCAGCAGCTCAAGCAGGATGACGACGACGACCACGACCGCTCCCTGCACGGCGAGACGCCCGCCAGTGCTGAAGTCGTTGAGGACCATCACGTTGGAGATGACGGCGATCAGGACCGCTCCTCCCGCCGAGCGCCAAGGCGATCCGTAGCCGCCGGTGATCGCGGTTCCCCCGACCAGGATCGCGGCCAGCGAGTCGATCGTCAGGGTGCTCAGCGACTGGATCGTCGCCTCGCCGAACCCCGCGCCCGTGAGCACCCCGGCGATCGCGAGGCCGATCGAGAAGATCACGAAGGCGCCGATCGTCACCCGCCGGAACGAGATCCCGCTCACTTCCGCTGTCTCGCGGTTGGCCCCCGCGAGGATCATCTCCCGCCCGGACACCGACTTCGTCATGAACGTGCCAACGGCGATCGTGAACAGGAGGAAGACGAGGACCTCGAGCGGGACGCCCGCGATCGTGCTGTTGCCCCACGAAACGGCGTGCTCGCCAACGCGAACGATCTGCCCATCCGTGGCATCGGCGACGACGCCGAAGATGATCGCCCCGGCGGCGAGCGTGGTGATCACCGGGTTGAGCCCTGCAGCGACGACCAGCCCCTGGATCACGCCCACCGCCACCAGCGCGACCAGGACGACGGCGATCGCTGCCGCGGGGGCCCAGCCCGTCCCGACGAGGGCGATGAACAGGACCATCGCCGCCATCGCGGACTGCTGCGTGCCGAGAGAGATGAAATTGCCCGACAGCGTGATCGGCGTCATCGCGACCGCGACAATCCCGACGATCGCAGCGTTGCGCAGGATCGCCCGGACGTTGTCGACGCTGAGGAAGTTGGGGGTGATGGCCACCGCGACCGCCACCGCGACGACGACAGCGCCGACGACGAGCGCCGTGCTCACCTGCTCGCGCCGATCGGCGCTCGGGCCGGCTACGTCCTGACCGCTTCCGGCGGCCGCCTGGGATGCAGTCGACGCCTCGCTCACGGGAGCACCTCACGGCACATGCACATCTCCTGCGGCGCCTTTGGCGCCTTACCTGCTGCTGCCGGGGCAAACCCCGGCCCAGCATCCCTGCATGAATGTCGCTCCCTCACGCCATTGCCTCACTCGGGTCGTGATGCATCACCTCACGCGCGAGATCCTCCTCGGAGCGTTGATCGTGAGGCGCGATCGAGGTCAGGCGCCCGCGGTAGAAGGTGGCGATCGTGTCGCAGAGCCCGAGCACCTCCGGCATGTCCGACGAGACGACGACGATTCCGATGCCGGTTGCGCAAAGGCGGCGCAAGGAGGTGTAGATCTCGGCGCGAGCGCCCACGTCCACGCCCCGGGTCGGCTCCTCGAGCAAGAGCACCTGGGGGTCGGTGCCCAGCCACTTGCCGACCGCGACCTTTTGCTGGTTGCCGCCCGACAGAACGGAGACCGGTGACTCGAGCCGCTCCGTGTCGATCGCGAAGCGCTTGGCGATGTCGGTCGCGCGCTCACGCTCGCGACGCCGCGAGACCCAACCCACCCGGCTGGCGATCGAGTCCAGCCAGGGTGAGGAGAGGTTCTCGCGGATCGCGCGGTTGGCGAAGATCCCGTCGCGCTTGCGGTCGGCCGTGCCGTAGCCGAACCCGTGGTCGACGCTCGCTCGGTACGTGCGGACCGAGATCTCCTCGCCCTTGAGGACCACGCGCCCCGCTGTCTGTGGCAGGCGCCCGGCAAGCGCCTGCACCGTGGTGCCGGCGCCGCTGCCGAGCTGACCGGTGAGGCCCAGGATCTCGCCGCGCCGCAGGGTGAACCCGACCGGCGCCACCAGCCCCGGAGCGAGGAGCCCCTCGACCTCGAGGAGCGGTTCGTCGATCAGCGTGTCGCGCGGTGGGAACATCGCCTCGAGCTCGCGGCCGAGCATGCGGTTGATCAGGGCATCGATGTCGAGCTCGGTGGTCGGTTCCGGCGGCAGGCTGCGTCCGTTGCGAAACACGGTCACCCGGTCCGTCAGCCGGAAGACCTCAGCCAGCCGGTGGGTCACGTAGATCACGCTGCGCCCGTCCTTCACCAGCCGGCGGATCACGGCGAGCACGCGATCGATCTCGCGGTCGGTGAGCGCGGCGGTGGGCTCGTCGAAGATCAGGATCCGAGCGTCGCGCACGAGCAGGCGCGCGACCTCGAGCAGCTGCATCTCGGCGACGGTGAGGTGCTCAACCGGCGTGCGGGGATCGATGTCCTCGAGCCCGACCTGGGCGAGCAGCTCGCGCGCCCGGCTGTTCAGCACCCGTGGCCACCAGACCGAGGAAACACCGCTTTGGCCGAGGACGAGGTTCTCGGCGACGGTCATCGTCGGCACCGAGCTGTATTCCTGGTGCACGACCGCGACGCCGGCAGCTTGCGAGCGACCGCTTGGGTACAGGGTCGCCGGCACCCCGTCGATCTCGATCGTGCCCGAGTCGGGCTCGATCAGGCCGGCGAGAGCCTTGACCAGGGTGCTCTTCCCGGCTCCGTTCTCTCCCAGGAGCGCCATGATCTCCCCCGGTAGCAGCTCGAAGTCGACCCGATCCAGGGCTTGGACGGAGCCATAGCGCTTCGAGAGCCCGCGGACCCGAAGGCGGGCTGCTGATGAAGTGGCATTGGTCTGGGTCACTTATCGGAAGCGGCGGCGCGGCCGAATAACGAACGACCGCGCCGCCGCATCAGTTGGCTTTGAACCGCGTTACTCGCCCGCGCAGATCTCCTCTGCGGTCAGGCCCCAGATCTGGGTGTCCGCGATGCCCTCGGGGCCAACCGCCGCCGCATGGGGCATGTAGTTGAGCGCCGCGGGAGGCTCTGCCTCGAACTCGGGCTGCTCGGGCTCGGGCTCGTATTGCTGGACGTCGCCTTCGGTCGTGCCCGTGGCGATGTACTGGGCCGCGGTCACGACGCCGAGCATGCCCTCGATCTTCCCCGACTGCAGGCCGGTCCCGAACGTCTCGCCGTTCTGCACCGCCTCGAGGGTACCCGAGCAGTCACTGGAGACGATCATGACATCCTTCCCGGGCCTGATGTCGTTCTCCTTCAAGGCCCGGATGATCCCGTTCGCGGCCTGCTGGTTGGAGACATAGAGGAAGTCGATTCCCTCGTCCTTGAACCGCGGGATCACCTGGCTGCCGATCTCGTAGCCGGTCTCAGGGTCGTTGGGGCCCCACTCGATGTGGATCACGTTGAACGGCTCGTCGGCGGTTGCGTCCTCCAATCCCTTCTGGCGCTCGACACCGGTCTTCTCACCCTCGGGATGCTGGAACTCGAGCAGGTTGCCCTCGGGCGTAGTGAGCTCCATGCCCTCCTCCCCTGCCGCCTCACGCGCCTCGAGCAGCATCTCGCCGGCGACGCGGCCGATCAGCTGCTGGTTTGCGCCCGCGTACGCTGCGACGAACTCCTCGGTCTCCGGGGTCGGCTCCTGCGTGATCATGATCACGGGCGCGACCTCGGCGAGCTGCCGCACGGCGTTGGTCGCAGCGTCAGCAACCCACGGGAAGATCAACGCGGCGGCGGGCTCGGCGCCCGTCGCGACGTACTGCTGGACCTGCTGGTCCTGCTCGGGCTGGGAGAAGTTGTTCTGGAAGACCGTGAGCTCGTAGCCGAGCTGCTCGGCCATCTCTTCAGCACCCTCGATCTGCACCGCGCCGTAGATGTTGGACGCGGTCATCGTGAAGAGGACCAGCTCCTCTCCGTTCCCTTCCAGGGAACCGGTGCCTTCGCCGTTGTCGGTGGCCGCGGCTTCGTCGCCGCCGTCGTCGCCGTCATCATCGCCGCCACACGCGGCGGCGCCGGCCGCAAGGACAAGTGCCATCGCCAGCACCAGCATCAGCCTTGCCAACCCGATCTTCTGCATCTGATCCATCTCCTCGAGCCGCCCGCCCCCGGCGCCCTTACGCCAAAGGAAAAGAGCAACATCATTTGTTATTTGCTTTGTACACCGGCTAGTCGCGATCGTCAAGGGGAACTCGGCAAGGCAGGAAGCAGCGTGGCGGCGGGAACTGCTGTTGACAGCACAGAGCGAGACAATTAGCCTCCAATTAATCAAAGATCTTGCTCTTTTCTTGGAGGTCAAGTGACCGAGACCGCAACTCTTGAGGAGCTTCGCCTCTTCGTCGACGGCGAGTCGCGCCCGGCGCGGGAGGGACGCAGCTTCGAGAGCATCAATCCGACCAACGGCGAGCCTTGGGCGCTGGTTCCCGACGCCTCGGCGGACGACGTCGACGAAGCCGTGCGCGCCGCGCACGCCGCGTTCACCGGTGACGCCTGGAGCTCGGTCGCGGCCAGCGACCGAGGCCTCCTCCTCTTCCGGCTCGCCGACGCGATCGAGGGCGACGCCGAGCGGATCGGGTCGCTGGAGACCCGCGACAACGGCAAGCTCTACCGCGAGATGCTGATCCAGCTTCAGCTCGTTCCGAAGTGGATCCGCTACTTCGCCGGCTTGGCGGACAAGGTCGAAGGGGCGACGATCCCGCTCGACCGCCAGAGCATCCTCAACTACACGGTGCCCGAGCCGCTGGGAGTGGTGGCGGTGATCACGCCGTGGAACTCGCCGGTGTTCCTGACGATGATGGCCGCGGCGCCGGCGCTGGCCGCGGGCAACACGGTGGTCGTCAAGCCCTCGGAGGTCACGTCGGCCTCGATGCTCGCGGTCGCCGAGCTCGCCGCCGAGGTCGGCTTCCCCCCTGGGTCGTTCAACGTGATCACGGGCCTGCGCGAGACGGGAAAGGCACTCGTCGAGCACCCCCTCGTCGACAAGGTCTCGCTGACCGGGGGGATCGAGGCGGGCCGGGCTGCCGGTCGCGCGGCGATTGAGCGCCTGGCCCCGGTGACGCTCGAGCTCGGCGGCAAGTCCGCGAACATCGTCTTCGAGGACGCAAACCTCGAGGCCGCCCAAGCGGGCGTCCTGGCCGGAATCTTCGCCGCCGCCGGACAGACGTGCGTCGCGGGCTCGCGCGCCTTCGTCCATGAATCGGTCTACGAGTCGCTCACCGCGAAGCTGATCGAGCGTGCGAACGAGATCCGTATCGGCGACCCGATGGACGAGAACACGCAAATGGGGCCGATCGCGACCAAGGCCCAGCTCGACAAGGTGGCCGAGTTCGTCGCCCGCGCCCGGGCCGAGGGGGCGGATACCGTCGCGGGCGGCGAGCCGGCGAAGGTCGCCGGGCACGAGAACGGCTACTGGTGGCAGCCGACGATCGTCGCCGGGGCCGCGCTCGATTCCTACCTGGCGCAGAACGAGGTGTTCGGCCCGGTCCTCGCCCTGTTTCCGTTCCGCGACGAGGACGAGGTCGTCGAGGCCGCGAACAGCACGCGCTACGGGCTCGCCGCCGGGCTGTGGACCCGCGATGTGAGCCGAGCCCACCGCGTAGCGCGGAGCCTCGAGGCCGGTACGGTCTGGGTGAACATGTACCGGGCGATGGCGCCGCAGTCGCCCTTCGGGGGCTACAAGGAGAGCGGCATCGGGCGGCAGAACGGCATCAACGCGATCCGCGAGTACGTGCAGACCAAGAGCGTTTGGGTCGAGCTCTCCGAGGAAGTGCAGGACCCGTTCGTCCTCCGCGCATGAACGAGATCAGCGATCCCCCAGCCTTCGAGGTCGTCCGTCCGGGACTCCAGACGACGATCCAGGACGGCGGGCGCCCGGGCTATCTGTCGCGCGGGATCCCACCCGCAGGCGCGCAGGACTACCGGTCGTTCGCGCTCGCCAGCATCCTTGTCGGCAACCCGCTCCCGCCTCCCCCGCTGACCCCCGGGGATCCGGGACTCGCGGGGCTCGAGTACCTGGCGATCGGTCCCACCCTCCGGTTCAACCGCGAGCTCCTGATCGCGCTCACCGGCGGCCACGTCGACGCGACTCTCGACGACGAGCCTGTCCCAATGTGGACCGCCGTGCTTGCGCCCGCCGGTTCGACGCTGAAGGTGGGCAAGGTCGGACCGGGGGCGCGCGGCTACCTCGCCGTCGCCGGCGGGATCGAGGCCCCGCTGTACCTCGGGTCGCGAGCCACGTACGTGCGCGGCGGCCAAGGGGGGCTCAACGGCCGCGCCCTGCGCAAAGGCGATCAGCTCGAGCTCTGCGATCCTGACGGCGAGCCCGCCGCGGCGGCTGGCCGGACGGTCCCCGAGGAGCTGCGCCGTGAGCTCGACGAGCGCCCGTGGACCGTCCGAGTTGTGCCCGGGCCGCAGTTCGAGATGTTCACCGAGGAGGGCGTGCGCACGTTCTTCACCGCCGAGTGGAAGCTCTCGCCGACGTCCGATCGGATGGGATTCCGCTTCATCGGCCCGAAGCTCGAGCTGCACGAGCGCCCGGACTACATGGTCCGTGACGCAGGCTCGGGCCCGGCCGACATCGTCGATGACATCATTCCGGTTGGCGGGATCCAGGTTCCCGGAGGGATCGAACCGATCGCGATGGGCGTCGAGAACCCCACAGCCGGCGGCTACGCCAAGATCGGTACCGTGATCTCCAGCGACCTCGGGGTGCTCGGCCAGATCCGTCCGATGGAGCCAGTGCGGTTCGCGTCGGTGGACGTCGACGAGGCGCAGCGGATCGCCGACGAGGAGCAGCGGGAGCTCGCCTCGCTGTTCGCAACGGCATGACCATGGACGTCAACTGCGACCTCGGGGAATCGTTCGGCAACTGGCGGCTCGGGGCCGACCAGGAGCTCCTGCCGCGGATAACCACCGCGAGCCTCGCCTGCGGGTTTCACGGCGGCGACCCGGTAACGATGCGCCGCACGGCGCGCGCGGCTGTCGATCACGGCGTGGCCGTCGGCTCCCACCCGGGCTTGCCCGACCTGCTCGGGTTCGGACGCCGGGCCATGGCCGTCTCCCCGGAGGATCTGCACGCGTACATCGTCTATCAGTCGGGCGCGCTCGAGGCCTTCCTGCGCCCGCACGGCCGCGCGCTCAACCACGTCAAGCCGCACGGCGCGCTCTACCCGATGCTCAACCGCGACGAGGAGCTCGCGGTCGCAACGGTCGACGCCATGTACGAGGTGATGGAGCGCCCGGTCCTGTACTGGCCGGCGGGCTCCGAGGAGCGGGCGCTGCTGCGGATCTCCCGCGCGCGCGGGGTGCGGATCGTTCGCGAGTTCTATCCGGACTCTCGCTACGGGCCCGACGGCGAGACAGTGGTCGAGCGCGAGCGCGGCCCGGTGACCGCCGACGCGGCGGAGGAGGCGCTGCGGCGGTTCCTCGAGAGCGGCGAGGTCGAGACGACCGGCGGCGGCCCGATCTCGCTCGAGGCCGAGAGCGTCTGCGTCCACGGAGACGGCCCGATGGCGGCGGCGATCGTCGCCCGCGTCATCGAGGTGCTGGAGGAACTAGGTCGCCCGTTGCTGCCGGCGACCGTGGCTGAAGCGGAGGAGACGCCCACGTGATCTACGACGAGCCCATCTATCGCCCGCTCGGCGACAGCATGCTCGGCATCGAGTTCGGCGACGAGGCCGCGCTCGAGCTCAACTTCAAGGTCCTCGAGCTCCAGCAGCTGCTCAACGACGCCGCGCCGACCGGAGTCGTGGAGACCGTACCGTCCCTGCGCGAGCTCGTCGTCGCCATCGACCGGACGAAGACGACCAACGCCAAGGTGCGCGAGGCGATCGACTCGCTGCTCGACGACCTCGGGCAGGCGAGCGTGCTGCCGTCGCGCCGCTGGGTGCTGCCCTGCTGGTACGACGATCCGTGGTCCGCCGAGCTCGCCGCCCGCTACGACGTCGAGAACAATCTCGAGATCATCGCCCGCGAGAACGGCATCACCAAGGAGCAGGTGATCGAGCGCCACACCTCGGGTGACTTCTGGGTCGTCTGCGTCGGGTTCACGCCGGGCTGCTACTTCTCGAAGCCCCTCGATCCGGCGATGCACCTGGCCGCGCCGAAGTGGAAGACGCCGCGCGACTACACGCCGGCTCGCTGCCTCGCGCTCGCCGGGTTCTCGACCGGCGCCTACCCGGTCGCGAGCCCCGGTGGCTACCAGCTCCTCGGTCGGCTCGCGGTCAACATCTACGAGCCGCATCCCCGCAACTCGGCCTTCCCGGCCGACGGCGTGCTCCTGCGCGCCGGCGACCGGCTCCGGTATCGCAACGTCGGCGCGCTTGAATATGACCGCATCTGGAGCGAGGTCGAGGCCGGTCACTACGAATACGAGGTGACCGAGGAGCAGTTCGACACCATCGGGTACCTGCGCGAACAGGGGGAGGCCGCGGTGACGGGCGCGCCATAGGAGCTGGCCCGGTCCTGGTCGTCCGCGCTACGGCAGGGACTCCGAGGCCGGACACACGTAGGCTTCACTCATGGCCGACCTCGACCTCGCGGTGAAGCTCATCACCGACCCCGCCAACGTCTCGCGACTCCCCGGCTCCGGGCCGCAGGAGCGGTTCGCGGTCAAGGCGAACCGGGTGATTCGCGCCTTGCGCGACGAAGGCGCCGGGAAGGCAGAGGCGCGCGAGCTCGCGCTGAAGGCACTCGAGGAGGTCGGCGGCGGGGCCGAGGTGCGACCGAACCGGGGGCCTCAGGGCGGCGATCGCGGCGACCGCGAGGCCGAAGGCTGGTGGGTGCCGGCCGAGACGGTTCGGTTCTGAGCCGGGCAACGCCGGCGTCGAATCGTCGCGCGCGAATCGCAAGCCGGAACCCCCCGCGCCCGACCGCTTGTCAGCCGCCGCCGCGCGTACTACCCTTCCGCGCCGACCACCGGGGAGGACTCAATCGGCGCCGCCGGACAGGGGCCGCCGGGGAAGGAAAACACAGATGACCAATCACCACTCACGGGGGCGCAGGCTGGGCCTGCTCGTCGCCGCCGGGACCGCGATCGCGCTCGGGATCGCGGCGATCGCGTGGGCGGCGCCGGTGCAGATCCCGGACTCGTACGACACGCTGAATCTCAACTCGGTCGGCCAGACGGCGTTCGACGTCAGCCAGCCGCCCGACTCCTACAACGACGACTGCGCGCTCGGGGACCTCGGCGGGCCGACCAGCGACGACGTCGGCTACACGCCGGCGACCGACGTCAAGTCGGCGGACGGCGACACCGACACCTTCGACGGCGGCCTCGTCCTCGCCGTCGCCCGTCCCGGCGGCGGCGCCCCGGTCGTGTTCGAGGACCGGGACGGGTTCGCGAACAAGGTCGGCGAGCAGGTCACCGCCGGCCCGACGAAGCTCCTCGGTCTGAGCGTCACCCGGACCGAGCGCGCGTTCGCGAAGACGCCGACCCTGCGCTCGCTGATCAAGCTCCGCAACCCGAAGCGCAAGAACGTGCGGCGGAAGCTGATCTGGGACTCCGACCTCGGGGCGGACGGCTCCGAGGTGCTGGTGGCGACGAGCACCAACGACCTCGTGCTGACGGGCGCCGACCGGTGGATGATCTTCGACGAGAGCGACGGCAGCGATCCGCTCGGCACCTTCGTCCTCTACGGCAAGGGCAAGGGGGTGAAGAGGACGAGGGTCTTCGACCCGGTCGCCGACGCGGACGGCTGCATCTCGTTCGAGATCACGGTCAAGGTCCCGAAGCGGAGCACGCGCTACCTGCTGTTCTTCACCCAGGCGCACGACTCCGACGCACCGGTCGCCGCGGTCAACAACGCGCGCAAGTTCGACCGCCGCAAGCCGAAGGGCGTGCTCGGCGGGCTCTCGAAGGCGGTGAAGAAGCGGATCGTCAACTGGGATCTCGCCCGTTGAGGTAGGCATCGCGGCCCGGGGCCGGCCGGACCCGGGCCGCCGAGCGTCCGCGGCGCCGCGGGCGGTCGCTTCGATCGAACGCGGCGACCCCGAACGACCGGCTGGACGTTCCGGCCCGCGGGCGCCGGGCGTTTGTCCATCGCGGCCCTTGACTCGTCGATGCCGAGTCGATAAACCGGGTGGTCGAGCGGTCGTCACCAGAGCGGAGGAGAGGGACATGACCAAGGCACCGGATCCAGCGCCCGAGCGCAAGGACGGGATCACCCGGCGCGACTTTCTCGACGGAATGGCGATCGGGGCCGCCGGCCTCGCGGTCGCGGCCGCAGCGCCGCACCTGACCGGCGCCGAGGCGGCGCTCGCGGCGCCGAACGGCAGGCCGCGGCCGCCGCAGCTCCCTCCCGGCTACTACCCGCCGACCGTTCCCGGCGGCCGCGGCCACCCCGACAACGTCGTCGCCGACATCATCCGCATCGACGGGCCGCCGAACCCCGACGACCCGCGGAGCTCGGCCGGCGGCCCCGGCGTCCAGGCGCCGAACGTCGACACCGGCGAGGTCTACGACTGCGTCGTCGTCGGCGCCGGGGCGAGCGGGCTCGCGGCGGCGAAGTTCTACTTCGACCGCTTCGGCCCCGACGCGAAGATCCTCGTCCTCGACCCGCTGCCCGACTTCGGCGGCCACTCGACCCGGAACGAGTTCCACATCCCGAACGCCGCCGCCGGGGGCGCGAGCACGATGCTGCTGCGAAACGGCGGCACCGTCAACCTCGACAGCGTCGGCACCTGGAACCAGCCGGCGGGGCCGCTGTTCGACATCCCGGGCGAGTACTTCCAGCCCGCCCTCGACCTGCTCGACTTCTGCGAGGTCGACCCGAACAACTTCGTGACGCCGCGGACCAACAACTCGATCCCCGGCTCCTACGGGCTGCGCTCGATGCTGCTGTTCGCGGCCGAGGACTGGGGCTCGGACACGGTCGAGCGGACCCGGTTCGAGCCCAACAACGCCGCCGGCTGGACCTCCTACGTCAACCGCCTCCCCTACTCGCAGGCGGCGAAGGACGCGATCGTCCGGATCCACACCGACGCCACCGACTGGCTGGTCGCCAAGCACGGGCCGATGAGCGACGCCGAGAAGAAGGCGCTGCTGACCGGGATCACCTACAAGCAGTACCTGATGGAGTACGTCGGCGCGCCCGAGGAGGCGATCGCCGAGTACCAGCGCGGCTCGCACAGCCTGCTCGGCGCCGGCGCCCAGGTCGTCTCGGCCGCCGACAGCTGGGCGCTCGGGCGGCCCGGGTTCCTCGGGGTCGAGCTCGAGGAGGAGAGCTTCCCGGGGATCGGGCGGACGCCGCAGCTCGACTTCCTGCCGGGCGGCACCGGCCCCTCGCCGGCGTGGCCGGACGGGAACGCGTCGCTGCTCCGGCTGCTGCTCAGCAAGCTGATCCCGCCGGCGTTCGGAGACGTCGACGGCGACCGGCCGAACCAGGAGAACATCGTCAAGGCCGACTGCGACTACACGAAGCTCGACCGCCCGGAGAACAACCTCCGAATCAGGCTCAACAGCCTCGCCTTCAAGGTCAAGCCGGGGAACCCGAACGCGGCCGGCGGCTCAGCCGGCTCGCTGGCGACGGTCGACTACAAAATCGTCGACCCGGGCAGGCGCCCGCTCGGGTTCCGGGTCCGGGCGACGCACGTGGTGATGGCGTGCTGGAACCGGGTCACGGCGCAGATCGTCAACGGCCTGCCGCGCGAGCAGGTCGAGAACCTCACCTACGCCCGCAAGGTGCCGCTGATCTACGGCCGGGTCGGGCTCAACAACTGGCGCGCGTTCGCCGACGCGCAGATCAGTAACGTCGCCCCGCGCGGGGACACCCCGTTCTGGGACACGATCGCGCTCGAGGCCGGGGCCCGGTTCGGGAACGCCTACGGTCCGACCCCGAACGAGCCGCCGGAGGTGCCGGCGATCCTGCGATTCCAGACCGTCCCCACCGGCCACCACCGAACGCCGCAGACGGCGGCCTACGAGGAGGGGCGCCAGCGGCTGCTCGAGATGAGCTTCGCCGACCTCGAGGACTCGCTGTTCGACATGCTCGACCGCACCGTCAACCGCTCCGGGGGCGACTTCGACCCCGAGCGCGACGTCAACGCGGTGATGACCAACCGCTGGAACTACGGCTACGCGCACGAGCTGACCTCGATGTGGGACCCGTCGATCTTCGGGCCGACCTCCGAGCAGCCGCACGTCAAGGGCCGGGTCCCGTTCCGGAACGTCTCGATCGCGAACAGCGACTCGCAGGCGATGGCCTACACCCACGCCGCGATCCAGGAGGGCTACCGGGCGATCCAGGACCTCCCCGAGACGGCGGCGAAGAAGGCAAAGGGAAAGAAGGCGGCGGCGAGCGCGACCTAGAGGCAGGCGCGGGAGGGCGCCGGACTACGCACGCGCGCCCGCGCCCTCAGGCAAGGGTCGGCGGCAGGAGCTGGAGGCCTTCCACGCCGCCGGCGGCGTGCAGGCGGCGGTCCCAAGTCGCAAGCACGACGTCCTCGCCAGGCAGGACCAGCGCGGCAGCGAGGTGGAGCGAGTCGAGGCTGCGGAGGTCGCGCTCGAGGGCGAGCGTCGCCGCGTGCTCGACGAGCGGCTGGTCGACCTCGATGACGCCGAACGCGGGCCACTCGTCCCTGACCGCCTTGATCGCTCGCGCTCCGGCGGCGAGGCCGACCGCGCGAACCGTCTCGACGAAGCCCGGGCGGCAGATGTACCACCCGTCCGCTCCCGCCATCGCCTCACGGACGAGCTCGCTGTCCGGTTCGGCGACGTAGCGCTTGACCAGCGCGCTGGGGTCGAGGTAGAGCTTCAGCGCTCGGCTTCCCGCTCCGAGATCACGAGCGCGGAGGCGCTGCGCGGGGCCTCGGCGAGCCTCGGCGCCCGAGCCGGCCGTGCCCGCCCCGGGGGGGTGATCCGGCCCTCGGCGACGAGCTCGCGCAGGCGGGTGTCGGCGACCGCGGCCCGGGCGGGAACGATGTCCGCCACCGCACGCCCTCGCCGCGTCACGCGCACCTGCTCGCCGCGGCCAACCGCGCGCAACGTCTCGCTGAGCGATCGCTTCAGCTCCCGGATGCCGATCTCCCTCATGTGGTCATCTTACCACGAAGAGGTCACCTGGAACGGGCCGGGTGCGAGTCTGATCACGTCGCCCCTGGCCGCCAAATCCACCGGGCGCCTCGGCGCTCAGCGAACGCGCTTGACCTTGAACGCCCGCTTCGCCGGCGTCGGATCGACGTGGCCGACGGCGTCGGTCGCCCGAACCTGGAAGCGGTAGCGGCCGGGCTTCTTCAGGCGCCGCTTGAACGGCGAGCTGCAGGGCCGGAACGGCTTGCTGTTGAGCCGGCAGCTGAACGTCGAGCCCGGCTCGTTCGAGCTGAAGGTGAAGCGGATCTTCCCCCTGGCCTTCGCCTTGCGCCCCGGGCCGGAGAGGATCGTCGTTTGCGGCGGGGTCGCGTCGACGGTGAAGCTGCGCACGGGAGGGCTCGGATCCTCGTTGAGCGCGTTGTCGATCGCCTTGACGGTGAAGCTGTGGGGGCCGTCGTCGAGCCCGGTGAGCTGGTGTGGGGAGCTGCACAGCGCGAAGGGGCCGGCGTCGAGCTTGCACTCGAACGTACCCGGCTCGTTCGAGCTGAACGTGAACGTCG
>DATHVI010000006.1:0-33070 GCA_035461385.1 Solirubrobacterales bacterium | reverse complement strand
TCGTGCTCCACGAGGAGGAGGTCGTGAGCGAGAAGCGCACCGTGCCGAAGGAGCGGGTGCGGATGACCACCGACACGGTCACTGACGAGGAGACCGTCTCCGAAGAGGTCCGCAAGGAGCGGATCGAGGTCGAAGGAGACCGTTAGGGCCAGCGCCGCACCGGTCGGCGACCGCGCCGCAGCGGCGATGTGACCGAACGGCCCCAGAAGAAGGACTACTTCTCTCCTCCTGTACCCCCGAGGGCGCCCCGTCTAGGCGGGGCGTCTTCGTGTCTGGGCTGCTGACGCCGTCGGGCGACGGTCGGCGGGGCCTGGAACCACGAGACCAGGCCGTCGGCCTCGGTGCTCGCGGGGACTCCGACGCCCTGCGGCTCGCGATGACGACCGTCCTCTGGGATGTCGATCCGCAGGACTGGAGGCTGCCGGGCGCCTGGGATCTACTCACGGGTGATCTCCGGGGTCCGGCCCGGGTCGATCGTCGTCATGCACGACGGAGGCGGCAACCGAAGCCAGACGGTTGCCGCGCTCCCGCAGATCTTGAACGCGCTGCGCGCACGCGGCTACCGGCTCGTGACCGTGCCCCGGGTCCTGTCGCAGCGCCCTGCGCTGGAAGCCCTGACGTCCGCCCCCGGCGACGTTAGGGTGCGGTCGTGGCGAAACCTCGATGAAGCGACTCGTTGTCTGCTGTGACGGAACCTGGAACCGTCCCGACCAGGTCCACGGCGGCCGGGTGACCCCGACCAACGTCACCAAGCTCGCGCTCGGCCTCGCGCCCTGCGATCGCGACGGCAACCCGCAGCTCCTCCACTACGAGAAGGGCGTCGGGACGGGGCGGTTCGAGCGGCTGCGGGGCGGCGCCCTCGGCCTTGGCCTGTCGCGGAACATCCGCTCCTGCTACCGGTTCCTGGTCGACAGCTACGAGCCCGGCGACGAGCTCCACCTGTTCGGGTTCAGCCGCGGGGCGTTCACCGCCCGCAGCCTCGCCGGCCTGGTTCGCAACAGCGGGATCCTGCGGCGCGAGCATGCCGACCGCGTCGACGCCGCCTACGGGCTCTACCGCGCCCGGCGGCCGGACGCCCACCCGCGCGGGATCGAGGCGCGGATCTTCCGACGCATGTACTCCCACGACGAGTGCGTGATCGAGACGATCGGCGTCTGGGACACCGTTGGCGCGCTCGGGATCCCACGCCGGGGTGCCCACCTGATCCCGTGGCTCAACCAGCGCTGGGAGTTCCACGACACCGACCTCTCGAGCCGCGTCCGGGCCGCCTTCCAGGCGCTCGCGATCGACGAGCGGCGCGGCCCGTTCGAGCCCACCCTCTGGCGCCAGCAGGAGGACGCGGAGGACCAGGTCCTCGAGCAGGTCTGGTTCGCCGGCGCCCACAGCGACGTCGGCGGCGGCTACCCCGATCCCGCGCTCGCCGAGCTGGCGCTGCTGTGGATGGTCGACCGGGTGCGGGGCTACGGGCTCGAGCTCGAGCCCGATTACCTTCGACCCGCCTCAGTCACCCCCGACCCCGAGGCGCGCACGCTCGGCAGGGACGTCGCGCCCGACCCGCTCGGGACGCTTCACGACTCCCGTACCGGGATCTACCGCCTGCGTCCGGGGCGCGACCGCCGCATGCTCGCAGCCGACGGCTCGCCGAGCGTGGACGGGCGCTCGGTGGCGGCGAGCGCGCTCCACCGCCGCGAGGCGAGGGCCGACTACCGTCCGCGCCCACTCGAGGACTACGTCGCGGCCGGCGGCAGGGCGACCCCGCGATAGCGGCAGCAGGCGCGCCGACAAATACCTGAGTTTCCGCCTCCGCGAGTCGGGTAGCCGGGCGGAGACCGACGACGGAGAGCGTCGTGTGGAGAAATCCACGAAGGCGGAGCCCACACGGTTCCGCACTCTCTCCTCCCCGTGCTCCGAAGGTGCCCCGCCTCGGCGGGGCACCTTCTCTCCCCGCTTCGTCGCTGGGCTGGCGTTATCCGCGCCCGGCGCCGGGCTCCGCCGCAGGACCCGTCGACCAGCGAGCAGCCGCTGCCGCGAAACGCTCGACCGGGCCCGCGGCGCGAGGGCACCGGGCGTCGGCCGGCCGTCACCCGGCCGCGGCGGGGCACCGGTGCCGGCGGTGCCAGGTACCTTCTCGCCATGGCCAGGCAGCGGATCGACACCCTGCTCGCCGCGCGCGGGCTCGCGGGGTCGAGGACCAGCGCCGCCGAGTCGGTGCGCGCCGGGCGGGTGCGCATCGGCCGCGACGGGCCGTTCGCGAGCAAGCCCAGCCAGCTCGTCAGCGATGACGTCGAGCTGCTGCTCGCCGACCCCCCGCGCTACGTGTCCCGCGGAGGGATCAAGCTCGAGCACGCCCTCGACGCGCTCGGGATCGAGGCCTCCGGCCGTCGCTGCCTCGACGTCGGCGCATCGACCGGCGGCTTCACCGATTGCCTGCTGAAGCGCGGCGCGGACGCGGTGATCGCGCTCGACGTCGGGCGGGGCCAGCTCGCCTGGGGGCTTCGCAACGATCCCCGGGTCGAGGTGCTCGAGGGCCTCAACGCCCGCGAGCTCGAGCCGGCCGACCTCCCCTGGATACCGGATCTCGCGACCGTCGACGTCTCGTTCATCTCGCTGGCGAAGGTGCTGCCCCCGCTCGCCACCTGCCTTGCTCCCGGCGGCGAGGTCCTCGCGCTGGTGAAGCCGCAGTTCGAGCTCGGGCCGCGCCGGGTCGGCAAGGGGGGAGTCGTCCGCTCGGCGTCGGATCGGCGCGACGCGCTCCGGCGGGCGGCGGCGGCCGCCGCCGAGGCCGGGCTTGCGGTCCGTGGCTTCGCGCCATCCGGGCTGCCGGGGCCGAAGGGCAACCGCGAGACGTTCATCTGGTGCGCCCGCGACGCCGAGAGCCTCGGTGACGTCGGGGCGGCGATCGAGGCGGTCGAGCCGTGAGCCCCGGGACGGTCGCCGCGCCGGCGGCGGTGAGGAGCGCGGTGGTCCTCACGCACACCCACCCCGAGCAGACCTCGGCGGGCCTCCGCGCGGCCGCGGAGGCCGCCGGTCGCGCCGGCTGCACGATCCTCGCGACCCCTGACGAGCACGCCAAGCACGGCGCCGACGCCGCCGCGATCGGGACGATCGAGGAGCTGCCGGGCGACCCCGACCTCTGCATCGTCCTCGGCGGCGACGGGACGATCCTCAAGGCGCTGCGCGCCTACGCCGACACCGGGGTGCCGGTGTTCGGCGTCAACTACGGCACGATCGGGTTCCTGGCCGCGGTCGAGCGCGAGCAGCTCGCGGCCGGGCTCGAGCGTGCGTTCGCGGCCGAGTTTGAGGTGATGTCGATGCCTGCGCTCGAGGCGACGGTCGACGCCGAGCGGCCGCTCGCCCTCAACGACGTCTCGCTGATCCGCCGCCCATACGGGCGCGTCGCCGAGCTCTCCTACTCGCTCGGCGCCCAGGAGGTCGGGCACGTGCGCTGCGATGGCCTCGTCGCGGCGACCCCGGCGGGATCGACCGGCTACAACCTCGCCAACCAGGGCCCGATCCTCGCCTGGGGCGTCGAGGGGTACGCGGTCAGCTTCATCGCCCCGCACACGCTCACAGCGCGCGCTCTCGTCGTCGCGCCCCACGACGTGCTCGTCGTCCGCAACGCCGCCGGCCGCGAGCCGGTCGACGTCGTCCTCGACGGCGAGCACGTCGGCGAGCTCGCGAGCGGCGGCGAGATGCGGGTCGCGTTCCGCGACGGCGTCGGCCGCCTCGCCCAGCTCCCGGGAGCGAGCTTCTACCAGCGGATCCGCGAGAAGTTCGGCCGGATCGCCCACTGACGCGCCGGAGCGATCGGCGGGGTCGCGGGAGGCCCCCGCCTTCGGACGCCTCCCGCGCGCGTTCAGGCGCTGATTCCCTCCTCGGCAAGCGTGAGGTCGACGAACCTGTCCCAGTGCGAGGCGATCTTGTTGGCCATCGCCTCCTCGTCGGAGCGGTTCTGCCGCGCGACCGTGGCGGTCTCCGCGTCCCCGGCACGCTTCGCGACCCGCTCGAGAAGCTCGTACGAGGCGATCTCGAGGTGCTCGGTGACGAAGCCGTCGCGGGCGTTCTTGCCCGGCTTCTCGCTGCGCGCGACGTCGGCGAGCCCCTTCATGAACGCGCCGCTCTGGGCGGCGATGTCCTTGATCGTCGACGCGTCCTCACCGTGCGCCTGCAGCCGCTCCTCGAGTCGCTGCTTGTGCTGCTGCGTCTCCTCCTTGTGATGCTCGAGCTCGCCGCGGATCTCGGGATCCTCGGTCGTCTTGATCATTCCGTCGAGCATCCGATCGACGTTCGCCTCCATCGCGTGGGCGTCCTTGAGGTACTCGACGAGTTGGTCCTCGATCTGATCCGCCACGGGGTCCTCCTTCCTTGGAACTTGCACCGGCGCACGACCGCCTACCCACCGGCGATGCCGCGCTAACGGTCGGAGCGCGGGGGGAGTCCGTCCCCGGCCGCTGCTAGACAGGGTGCGATGCTGCTCGAGTTGCGAATCGAGAACCTGCTCCTGATCGAGCGCGCGGCGCTGCGGCTAGGGGAGGGGCTGAACGCGATCACCGGCGAGACCGGAGCGGGGAAGACGGTGCTCGCCCATTCACTCGACCTGCTTCTCGGCGGCAAGGCGCGGTCGCAGATCGTCCGCCCCGGCGCCGCGGAGGCCTGGGTGGAGGGGACGTTCTCACTTCCGGAGGGCCTGCTCGACGACCCCGACCTGGCGGAGCTTCGCGAACGGCTGCCGGAAGGGGCCGAGGAGGTGACGCTCGGGCGGCGGATCGGCGCCTCCGGGCGGACGAGCGCGTTCGTCGCCGGGCGTTCGGCGTCGGCTGCCGACCTGCGCAACCTCGGCTCGCGTCTGGTCGCGTTCTACGGCCAGCACGAGCACCGGCGCCTGATGCTCGGCTCGGCGCAGCTCGAGGTCCTCGACGGATTCGCGGGGTCGGAGCACCTCGACGTCAGGGCGAGCTACCGCGCCGCCCACGCCGAGGTCGCTCGGCTCGCCGCTGAGCTCGAACGCCTGCGCGACCGCGAGGGCACCCGCGAGCGCGACCTCGACCTGCTCCGGTTCGAGCTCGCCGAGATCGAGGCCTCCGCGCCGGACCCCGGCGAGGAGGCCGAGCTGGCCGCCGACCGCGAGCGCCTCCGCCACGCCGAGGTCCTGCGCTCTGCCTCGGCGGCGGCGCTCGCCGCGCTCTCCGGCTCCGACGATGGCGTCGGCGGGGCCCGGTCGCTGCTCGGCGAGGCCGAAGCAGCCCTCGCCGGGGCCGCCGGTGTCGACGGCGAGCTCGACGCGCTCGGGGAGCGAGCGTCGAGCCTTGCGCTCGAGCTCGACGACCTCGCCGGAGCTCTGCGCTCATACGGAGAGGGGATCGACTCCGATCCCGGCCGGCTCGAGGAGCTAGAAGAGCGACTCGCGGCGCTCGACCGGCTGAAGCGCAAGCACGGCGGGTCGGTCGAGTCGGTGCTCGCCCACGCCGAGCGTTGCCGGGCCGAGATCGAGCGGCTCGAGAACGCGGGCGAGGTCGCCGCCGGGCTCGAGGACGCTTTCGCGGCCGCTGAGGCGCGCCGCGCCGAGCTCGCCAAGCGGCTGACGGCGGGTCGGCGTGACGCCGCCGACGCGCTCGCCGAGCGCGTCGCGGCCGAGCTCGACGAGCTGGCGATGGACGGGGCGAGGCTCGAGGTGGCACTCGGCCCGCACCCCGACGGTTTCGGGCCGAGCGGAGCCGAGGCGGTCGAGTTCGAGCTCGCCACGAACCCGGGGATGCCGATCGCCCCGCTCCGGGAGGCGGCATCCGGCGGTGAGCTCTCGCGGGTGATGCTCGCGCTGGCCGGCCTCGACGGGGGCCAGGACGCCCGGACGCTCGTCTTCGACGAGATCGACGCCGGGATCGGCGGCACGACCGCGCGCGCCGTCGGCGAGCGGCTGCGGGCGCTCGCCGAAGGCCGTCAGCTGATCTGCATCACCCATCTGCCCCAGGTCGCCTCGCAGGCGGGGACCCACTTCCGGATCGCCAAGCGCGCGGCCGGCGGCGCGACGGTCGCGACCGTCGAGCGTGTCGGTGGCGACGAGCTGGTCGCCGAGATCGTTCGCATGCTCGGCGCCGAGCGCGGCGACGAGGTCGCAAGCCGCCACGCCCGCGAGCTACTGAAGGCCGCCTGAGCGGGCGGGACGCGGCGCCCGCCGACCGACGGTTGCGCGATGCGGGAACCGGACCGGACCGGTCGTCGCCAATGTAGTTGAATCCGCGCTCGCTCAAGCCGAGAATCAGGGAGAAAAGGAGAAAAACGGGATGCGAATCGACGAGTGCGGGGTGCCGCCATGCGCATAGGGCTGTTCACCGGCGGGGGCGACGTCCCCGGGCTTAACCCGTGCATCAAGGCGGTCGTCACCCGCGCCGAGCAAGAGGGGATCGATGTGCTCGGGACCCGGCGCGGCTGGGGCGGCCTGCTGAACTACAACTTCGACGGCACCGACGAGGAGCGCAGCGAGTGCGTCGCGCCGCTGACCTCGGCCGAGGTGCGGACGATCGACCGCTACGGCGGCACCCACCTGCACTCCTCGCGAACGAATCCGGGCCGCGTCAAGCCGGCGACGATGCCCGGCTTCCTCGAGGGCCGGTTCGCCTACGACGGCGAGGGTGGGACCGCCGACTGCACGCCGCATGTGCTCGAGGTGATCGAACGGCTGGGAATCGACACGCTGGTGCCGATCGGCGGCGACGACACGCTCTCCTACGGGGTCCGCGTCCACGAGGAGGGGGTGCGGGTGATCGCGATCCCGAAGACGATGGACAACGACGTCTTCGGGACCGACTACTGCATCGGGTTCTCGACCGCGGTGACGCGCTCGGTCGACCTGATCAACCAGCTCCGAACTCCGACCGGCTCGCACGAGCGGATCGCGGTCGTCGAGCTGTTCGGTCGCAACTCCGGGGAGACGGCGCTGATCTCGGCCTACCTCGCCGACGCCGACCGGGCGCTGATCAGCGAGGTCCCGTTCGACATCGAGCGGCTCGGCGAGCTCGCGATCGCCGATCGCAAGCGCAACCCTTCGAACTACGCGATGATCGCGATCTCCGAGGGCGCGTCGATGATCGGCGGGCAGGTGGTCGAGTACGGGCAGGAGGACGCCTACGGGCACCGCAAGCTCGGCGGGATCGGGGCGATCACCGCGAACGCCCTCAAGGAGCTGACCGGGATCGAGACCCTCTCGCAGCAGCTCGGGTACATGATGCGAGCCGGCGCCCCCGACTCCCTCGACCGGATGGTCGCGACGAGCTTCGGCAACATGGCCGTCGAGCAGATCGTTCGCGGCCACTCGGGGCTGATGGTCGCCCTTCAGGAGGGCAAGTACACGACCGTCCCCGCCGCCACCCCCGTGAGCGGGACGAAGCGGGTCGACGTCGACGCGCTGTACGACCCCGAGGGCTACCGGCCGCGGGTCCACGCGCTCGACGGGATGCCGATGTTCCTCTATTAGCGCTCACGCAGCGGAGCGCGCCGCGCGCTCGCTCCGTGGTGGCACCCGCCGGGCGGTTTCGCTCCCGCCCGGCGGGCATAATCCGTGAGATGGCGCTCAGGCAACGGGCTCGCGCCCTCCTGCGCGGGCCTGAGATCCACCCGGCTCCGAGGCCGCGGCGATCGATCGCCGGGCACGCTCGGCTCGGCCGCCGCACCAAGGACCTCGTCAAGCGCCTCGGCCCGGGCGACGTTGCGATCATCGACCATCCCGACCTCGACCGGATCGCCGCCGAGGAGTTGGTGCGGACCGGCGTCCCGGTGGTCATCAACGTCTCCGCCTCGTCCACCGGGCGCTACCCGAACGCCGGCCCGACGATCCTCGCCCGCGGCGGAGTGAAGCTGCTCGACGCCCCGGCGGCGCCGCTGTTCGACGAGCTCGACGACGGTGAGGAGATCGTCGTCCAGGGCGCCGAGGTCCGCCGCAACGGGACCCTGCTCGCGACCGGACGCGTGATCGATCTCGCCGAGGCGAGCGAGCAGATGGAGCGCCACCGCGCCCGGGTCGACGACGCGATCGCCGCCTTCGCCACGAACACGATCGAGCACCTCGAGGAGGAGGGCGAGCTGCTCGGCGGCAGGCTCGAGCTGCCCAAGGTCCGAACCCGGTTCCGCGACCGGCACGCGCTGGTCGTGGTCAGGGGCGCCAACTACCGGCGCGATCTCGAAGTCCTGCGCGCCTACATCGAGGACACCCGCCCGGTCTTGGTCGGGGTCGACGGCGGCGCCGACGCGATCCTCGAGGCCGGCTTCAAGCCCGACGTCGTCCTCGGCGACATGGACTCGGCGACCGACTCCGTGCTCCGCTGCGGCGCCGAGCTGATCGTCCACGCCTACCGGGATGGGCGCGCGCCGGGGAGGGAGCGGCTCGAGCAGCTCGGCCTCGAGCACGTCGTCGCGCCTGCGGTCGGGACGAGCGAGGACGTCGCGATGCTGCTCGCACACGAGCAGGGCGCCGAGCTGATCGTCAGCGTCGGCGCCCACTTCAACCTCACCGAGTTCCTCGACAAGAACCGATCCGGGATGTCGTCGACGTTCCTCACCCGCCTGCGGATCGGCGAGACCCTCGTCGACGCGAAGGGCGTCAGCCGCCTCTACAACCCCGGCGTGCGCGGCTGGCAACTCGGGCTGTTCATCGTCGCGGCGCTGTTCCTCGTCGCGATCGTCGTCGTCAGCGCTCCCGCGCTCGGTGAGCTCGCCGAGCTGATCTGGCTGCGGATCAAGGTGCTGCTCGGGATCTGATGGGGATCTGATGGGCTACTCGGGTCGCTACCACGCGGCGTCGCTCGCCGCCGTCTTCCTCGCGCTCGCGGTCGGGATCCTGATCGGGGTTGGATTCGGCTCCGACATCGTCAGCGGAACTGCCGACAGCCTCGAGCAGAGCCTCGGCAGCGACCTCGACGACGCGCGCGAGGAGGTCGACCGGCTCGAGGCCGAGCTCGAGCGCGAGCGTGACCTCACGGCGCACCTGTACCCGGCGATCGCCGGCGAGCGGCTGATCGGCCAGCGGATCGCGATCATCGCGGTCGGCGGCCTCCCGGAGGAGATCTCGAGCGCGGTCGATGCCGCCCTCGATCCGACCGGGGCCACCCTCGGCCAGATCGCCGTGATCAGCATTCCCCCCAACGCCGCCGGCGCCGCCGACGCGCTGCTGGGGCCGGCGCTGAGCGACGAGCTGCGGCGCGGCGAGGGCCTCGAGCGCGTCGGTCTCCGGGCCGGGCGGGCGCTGGTCAGCGGCGAGGGCCGGTTCGACGATGTCCGCAGGTCGCTGCTCTCGCGCTACAGCGGGGCGCCCGGGTTCTTCAGCGGCGCCGTTCTCGTCCGCCAGATCCCCGACGACCTCTCCGACGAGGACGGCGAGAGCGTCGCCCGGCTCGAGGCTGGGCTGATCGAGGGGATGCGATCTTCGGGGACGACGGTCGTCGGGGTCGAGCGCTCGACCGAGGAGAGCTCGGCGATCTCGGTCTTCAACGAGCACGGAATCGCCAGCGTCGACAACGTCGACATGCTCGCCGGGCAGGTGGCGCTGGTGTTCGCGCTCGACGGCGCCGGAGGCGCGTTCGGGGTCAAGGAGACCGCGGATCGGCTGCTCCCCGATCTGCTGCCGCCGGCTGCCGGTTCCGTTCCGGGGTCGTGACCCTCTCCGGCCTGCTGCTCTCGGCCGGGCTGGCCGCGGTGGTGCTCGGGCCTTGGTTTCGCGACATGGAGGCGACCGGGCTTGCACGCGAGAACTACCGCGGCCGGCGCGTCGCCTTTCCCGCGGGAGCGGTTCTGGTCGTCTGCTCGCTGATCGCGCTCGCCCCGCTCGCGGTGCTCAACGACCGGGCCGGCCTCGAGCTCCTCGACCCCGACCTTCGCCGCTGGATCGTCTACGTCCTCGGCGTCTCGCTGCTCGGGCTGATCGACGACGTCCTCGGCCGCGGCGGGGATGCCGCGGCGCCGCGTGGCTGGCGTGGGCACGCCCGGGCGCTGGCCGGGGGTCGGCTGTCGGCGGGAGCGATCAAGGCGGTCGGGGCCCTGGCGCTCGCCGCCTACGCGACCTCGGGCCTCGGCCGCGAGGGGCTCGCCTACGTCGCCGATCTGCTGCTCCTGCTGCTGGCCACGAACCTGTTCAACCTCCTCGATCTCCGCCCCGGCCGAGTCGAGAAGGCCTTCGCGGCGCTGCTCGCGGGCCTCTGCATCGGGGCGTGGAGCGCGGCCCCGATCGAGATCCTCGGCATCTTCATCGGGCCGGTCCTGGTCGGCGCGGCGTTCACGCTCCGCGAGCGGGCGATGCTGGGCGACACCGGGTCGAACCTCGTCGGTGCGCTCGCCGGGGTGACGATCCTGGTCGTGCTCGGGGATGCCGGGCGGCTGGTCGCGCTCGCGATCGTCGCCGCGCTGACGCTATACGGAGAGTTCCGGTCGATCTCCCGGGCGATCGAGCGCGTTCCGCCGTTGCGCGCGCTCGACTCGCTCGGGAGGCCTCGCTGACGGCGGTGCGCGACCGCCATCGGTACGGGTCGACGCCCGCTCAATGCGCGTCCGCGTGCGGCGGATCGCCGAGGGATGCTGCGCCCGCCGCCGCCCGCCGGGCTGGCCCGCTTCGAACCCGAAGCCGGACGCTGGTCGCCTGGCGCTGCACCTTGGCGCCCTTGGCAATCAGCCGCACCTGCGCGGCGGTGCCCCGGGCGCGGGGCCGGATCCGCACGCGGACGGCCCGCTTGGCGGTCCCGCCCGGGCCGATCGTCCGCGTGACGCACCGCTTGCCGGCGACCGCCATCCCCCGCCCGGCTGCCTTGGCGCACAGGCTCATCGGACCGGTTGGCGCGTCGCCGGTGTTGCGGGCCTCGAACTCGAAGCGCGCCCGCCGCCGCGATCGCGACACTGTCCTCGACTTCGGCCTCCCGCGGACCTCGAGCCGCGGGGCACGCAGCTCGGCCGACCCCTCGGCGGCCGCGAGGACTCCCAGCGAGCCCTTGACCATGTTGCCGAACGAGTGGTTGACGAACGGGTAGTCGCCGGGCTCGTCGAGGCTGAGCTCGAGGTAGCCGCCCTGGGACGGCGCCAGGTTGACCGTCTGCACGTCACGGGCGACGCCGTTGTCGGTCACGGTGCGGTCGAAGACCGTGCCGATGACGTGGAACGCCGACCAGGCGCTCGGGCCCGCGTTGAGCACGTACATCCGGATCCGCTCCTGGCTTCGAACCTCGATCGGCTCGTTCGCGTACTGGTTGGCGTAGCCGTTGAACGCGATCACGTCGGGCTGCAGGTCGAGCATCTTGCCGAGGTCGGCGATCCCGCCCGGCTCGCCGAGGTAGTACTCCTGCTGGACGAGCCAGAGCTCGCGATCGACGGGCTCGAGGCCGGTCGGCTTGACGACGATCATCCCCGCCATCCCCGAGCCGACGTGGTGGAGGATCGGCGCCGTGCCGCAGTGGTACATGAACACCCCGGGATGGCGGGCCGTGAACGAGAACGTGTGCGTCTCGCCCGGTTGGATCGTGCGAAAGCCCTGGTCGGGCGCCACCCTGGCGGCGTGGAGGTCGATCGAGTGCGGCATCGTCACGTCCATCTCCTCGGAGCTGCCGTTGCGGAGCGTGATCTCGACCTCGTCGCCCTGGTTGACGACGATCGGCTCGGAGACTCCGGTGCCGCGGTTGAGGCGGCCGTTGACCCCGAACGACCAGACGCGGGTCGGAGGTAGGTTCGCGGCGACCTTGGTGACGTGCTCGTAGACGTCGACCGTGAACTGCTTGACGGCGCCCGGGGGCACATCGGGGAGCGCCGGGTCGGGGCGCTCGTAGGGCTCGAACTCGGTCTCGTCGACCGTCCCGACCGCGACCGTCCCGACCTGTCCGCTCCACTGTCCGCCGCTGAACCCGGAGTGGACGCGGCAGACGAACAGCCACGTCCCCTCCTGGTCGAAGACGTGCGAGACCGGCTCGCCGCCAGGGAAGACGATCCCGTCGGTGAGCTCGAAGATGTCGCCCTCCGTCGGGCTCGGGTCGCCGCCGGGCGGCACGAGCCAGACATCGTGCGGGAAGACGGCGGTCTCGGCGGGGAAGTTCCACCTGACCTCGTCGCCAAGCTCGATCGCGGGCGACTCCGGGCTCCATGTCGCCCCGACGGCCTCGACGTCGTGGGTCTGGAGGGCTTGCCCGGCGGCTGCAGATGCAGGGGCGGGGCTGAGCAGTAGGAGGAAGGCGAGGGCGAGGGCCGGCGCGAGCGGGAGGCCGGCGGCTCGGGTCGGCTGGCGCTTCGGCGCGGCAGAGGGGGCTCGATCGTTCATCTCCCGTTCTCCTTCTCCGGCCGGCGGCGCCTCGCTCCCTGCGCCTGTCGGTCCGGGCGACTCGGACGTGACTCGCGCGGCAGCGTATGGCGCCTCCCTCCGCGTCGGATCGGCCTCCGGCACCGGTCTCGGGTACGTACGCGCTACGGAGCCGCCGCCGGTCGTTCCCCGGTCGGCGGCGGGCTTTAGCGGCCGTTCGCCGCCGCGGTGGGCGCGCCGGCGGCCGCTGCGCGGCCGAGCGGGATCGTGGCGATGATCGAGTCGCCCCCCGCGCTCACCCGGCCGCCGAGCAGCTCGACCCGGGCGCGCAGCGCCGCCGGGTCGCCCGGCGTCCCTGCCGGCCGCCGCCGGACCGAGATCCGCAGCCTCGACGCGGGTTCGTCGTAGCGGATCGACGCCGCTTCGGCGCCGGGGCTGATCCGAAGCGCCTCCTCGACGGCGCGGTAGACACCGGCTTCGAGCTCGGGCCCGAGCCGCCCGCCGGTCGAGCCGAGCTCGACGTCGAACCGCTCGAGGCCCTCGGCGCTCGCCCGCTCGACGAGGCGCTCGAGCGCCGGGCCGAGGCCGAGGTCGTCGAGGACCGCAGGACGCAGGGCGGTGGCCAGCTCCCGCAGCGAGGCGAGCGTCGTGTCGACGTGGTGACGGGCGTCGGCCAGCCGCTTGATCGAGCGGTCCGACTCGACGTCCGACTCGACGACCTCGAGCCCGAAGAGGACGCCCGCGAGCGCCTGGGCCGCGCCCTCGTGGAGCTCCTGGGCGACCTCCCGGCGCTCGAGCTCCTGGCCATCGAGGACGGTGCGGAGGGCGTCGCCGCGCTCGCCGAGGCGCTGCTCGGCGTCGCCGAGCGCCGCCTGCAGGCGAACGCGCTCGCGCTCGCTCTCGAGCAGGCTCTGGTTCTCGAGCGCGACCGAGGCCTGCAGCGCGAGCATCGCGATCGCGGCACGCTCCTCGGCCCCGCCACGCAGCTCGACCTCGAGGACGCCTCTCCGGGCGCCGCGGCTCGAAAGCGCGAAGCGCTCTCGCCGTTCGCCGAGCGCCCCCCGCTCGCCCGCCGGCCGCCCGCCGATCGTAAGCCGCGCTCCGCGGACGCCGGGGAGCTCGCAAACGCGGTCGAGCACCACCGCGGCGAGCCGACCCGCGTCGCCGAGCCGCGCCAGCTCCAGCCCGGCGCCGAGCAGGCGGTCCTGGCTCGCGAACACGCGTCGCATGTGGTCGCTGAAGCGTCCCGCGACGAGGCCCGCGGCGAGGAAGACCGCCGCCCGGGTGACGATCCCGACGATCCCGAGGTCGACCGGAGCCGTCGTCGCCCAGACGATGACGAGGGCGGTCGCGAGCATCGCCGCGCCGAACCCGGCGACGATCCCGAGCTCGAGCGCGATCAGGATCACCGGGAAGACATAGAGCAGCGCGAGGCCGGACTCGACCTCGCCCGACCCCTGGCGGAGCGCGAAGACGGCGGCGAACAGCACCGCGCTCGCGGCGAGCACGAACCGCCGTCGCTCCCACGGCCGGCGGATCAGGAGCGGTCGCGCGGATGATGCCGATGGCTCCACCCCTCGATCTTCGTCGCGGTGGCCGCGGCCCGCATCCGGGCTGACCACGGAGTGCGATCCGCCCGATACCCCGGCGCCGGGCACCCCCGCCATTCCGCCACCGTGCGCTCTAGACTCGCTCGCTAGACCGCGATGAGCCCGCCGAAGACGCCAGCCGACACGCGCTTCATCTTCGTCACCGGCGGCGTCGTCTCCTCGCTGGGGAAGGGAATCGCCGCCGCGTCGATCGGCCGGCTGCTGGTCAGCCGCGGCTTCCGGGTCCAGCTGCAGAAGTTCGATCCGTACATCAACGTCGACCCGGGGACGATGAGCCCGTTCCAGCACGGCGAGGTCTTCGTAACCGAGGACGGGGCGGAGACCGATCTCGACCTCGGCCACTACGAGCGGTTCACCGACGAGTCGACCTCGCGGGCTTCGAACGTCACCGCAGGCGCGGTCTACAACTCGGTCATCCGCCGCGAGCGCCGCGGCGACTACCTCGGCGCCACCGTGCAGGTGATCCCGCATGTCACCGACGAGATCAAGCAGCGGATCCTGATCGTCGCCGAGTCCCAGGCGGTCGATTTCGTGATCACCGAGATCGGCGGCACGGTCGGCGACATCGAGTCGCTGCCGTTCCTCGAGGCGATCCGCCAGCTCTACACCGACCTCGGCCCCGAGCGCTGCATGTTCGTTCACCTCACGCTCGTGCCCTACGTCGGCCACGCGGGGGAGATGAAGACGAAGCCGACCCAGCACTCGGTCAACGAGCTGCGCCGGATCGGGATCCAGCCACACGCCCTCGTCTGCCGCTCCGAGCGCGGCCTCGACCGCGACCTGCGGCGCAAGATCGCGCTCTTCGGCAGCGTCCCCGAGGACGCGGTGATCTCGGCCCGCGACGTCGACAACATCTACAAGGTCCCACTCGTTCTCCGCGCCGAGGGGATCGACGACCTCGTCCTCGACCACTTCGGGATCGAGGCCGACCCGCCGGACCTCGCCGAGTGGGAGGAGCTCGTCCGCCGCGCCGACGCCTGCGAGGGGACGGCACGGATCGCCCTGGTCGGCAAGTACGTCCAGCTCGCCGACGCCTACAAGTCGGTGGTCGAGGCCCTCGACCACGGCGGCTACCACCACGGGATCAACGTCGAGGTCGACCTCGTCGACTCCGAGCACTTCGACCCCGAGCGGCTCGAGGGCGCCGACGGGATCCTGATCCCCGGCGGGTTCGGCGAGCGCGGAATCGAGGGCAAGATCGAGGCGGCGCGGATCGCCCGCGAGCAGGGGATCCCGTATTTGGGGATCTGCCTCGGGATGCAGATCGCGGTGATCGAGTTCGCGCGCCACGCCGCCGGGATGGAGGGTGCGAACTCGGCCGAGTTCGACCCCGAGACGCCGTTCCCGGTCGTCGACCTCCTCCCCGAGCAGAAGGAGGTCTCCGACATGGGCGGGACGATGCGCCTCGGCGCCGACCCGGTGAAGCTCCACGAGGGCACCCGCGCCCGCGAGATCTTCGGCGAGCCGGTGATCTACAAGCGCCACCGCCATCGCTACGAGGTCAACAACATGCTTCGCCGCCGGCTCGAGGACGAGGGCCTCGTCGCCGGCGGGACCTCGCCGGACGAGCGGCTGGTCGAGGTGATCGAGCTCCCCGAGCACCCGTTCTTCGTCGCCTCCCAATTCCACCCCGAGTTCAACTCCCGCCCGACGCGGCCGGAGCCGCTGTTCCGCGAGTTCGTCGGCGCCGCGGCGAAGCGGGCGCGGGGGCGCGAGCGCGAGGGGATCGCCGGCGAGGAGGCCGCCGCGGAGGCGGCCGACGAGCCGGGCCAGGTTCGGATCCGCAAGGCGTAGCTGACAAAGCCGAGCCGGCGAGCGTTGCATAGCCTTCCCGTCGTGTCGGAGCGGATGCGCGAGCGATTCGTGCGGTTGTGCGAGATCCCGAGCCCAACCGGTGAGGAGCGCGCGGTCGCCGATGCGGTCGCGGGCGAGGTGCGCGCCCTCGGGGTGGAGGTGGCCGAGGATGGCGCCGCGGCCGCGGCGCGGGCGGGCGCGGGGAACCTGATCGCCCGGGTCCCGGGCCGCGGCGAGGGCTGGGTGATGCTCTGCGCCCACCTCGACACCGTCCCCCACGACGGCCCGATCGAGGTCGAGCTCGCCGACGGCGTCTTCCGCAGCCGCGGGGAGACGATCCTCGGCGCCGACAACAAGGCCGCGGTGGCGGTCCTGGTCGAGCTCGCGGCGCGCGCCGCGGCGACCCCGCCGCCGGCCGGCATCGAGCTCGTCTTCACCGTCGCCGAGGAGGACGGGCTGCGCGGCGCGAAGGAGCTCGACCTCGAGGCGCTGCGGTCGCCGTACGGCTTCGTCCTCGACCACGCGACCCCGATCGGCGAGGTGCTGACCGCGGGCCCGACCTACAACCGCGTCGTCGCCGAGTTCGAGGGGGTTGAGGCACACGCGGGCATCCGTCCCGAGGACGGGCAGTCGGCGATCGAGGCGGCGGCCGCCGCGGTCGGGGCGATGCCGCTCGGCCGGCTCGACCCCGAGACGACGGCGAACGTCGGGGTGATCACGGGCGGCTCGGCGACGAACGTCGTCGCCGGCCACTGCCGGATCGAGGCCGAGGCGCGATCGCGCGACGAGGCCCGCGCCGCCGAGACGACACGGGCGCTGGTCGACGCCTGCACCTGGGCGGCGAGCGAGCGCCATTGCGATGTCGACGTCGACGTAACCGAGGTCTTCCGCGGCTACCGCCTGCGCTCGAGCGCCGCGCCGGTGCGGGTCGCGAGCGAGGCGCTGCGCCGCTGCGGCCACGAGCCCCGCGAGCTTGCGACCGGCGGCGGCAGCGACGCGAACGCGCTGCTCGCGCGGGGGTTCGAGTGCGTGCTGCTCGCGAACGGAACCGAGGACAACCACACCGCCTCGGAGCGAGTTGGGGCGGCCCGACTCGACGAGATGCTCGCCGTCTGCGAGCGGATCGTCGCCGTCGCCGCGGAGGGAGAGCCCTGATGCCGGGGCCGGGGCCGTGCTGAAGCTTCGCCGCGGCGTCGTCGTCGCGACCGACCCGCTCAGGGTGCGGGTCGCCGACGAGGAGCGGCCGGCGTGGGCCGATCGCGGCCTGGTCGGCGAGGTTGAGGCCGGCGACGAGGTCGTCGTCAACATCGAGGCGCGCGACCTCGGGCTCGGGTCGGGCGGGTTCGACGTCGTCCACGTCAACCTCACCCGCGGCCTCGAGGCGCCGGGGGCGAGCGGCGAGCACGTGATCAAGCTCAACTACACCTCGCTCCAGCATCCGGTCGAGCCCGCCGAGGCCCCGCTCACCGGCGGCGAGGACGCCGTCCGGCGCGCCGTGCCGGTGCTGGTGCTGCCGGTCCACGGGCACCTCGCCCCGGCTGCCTGGGCGGCCCGAAGGGCGCGTCCCGGGATCAGGGTCGGGTTCGTCCAGGGCGCCGGCGGGGCGCTCCCGGGGGCGCTCTCGCGCGATCTCGCCCGGCTTCGCGCCGAGGGACTGGTCTGCGAGCACGTCACCGCCGGGGCCGCATACGGCGGCGAGCGCGAGGCGATCAGCCTCGCCGGCGCGATCGACGCCGGCGCCGGGCCGCTTGGCTGGGACGCGGTCGTCGTCGGCCCCGGGCCCGGCATCCTCGGCTCGGCGACCCGCTTCGGCCACGGCGGGATGGCGGCGCTCGACGCGGCTCACGCGGCGCTCGGGCTCGGCCTGCCGGCACTCGTCTCGCCGCGACTCTCGAGCTCCGACCCGCGCCCTCGCCACCGGGGGCTCAGCCACCACACGGCGTCGGTGCTCAAGCTGCTGCTCGCGCCGGTCCGGGTGCCGGTCCCCGAGACCGAGGTCGAGGGCTGGCCGCTGCTCGACGCCGAGGCGCCCGAGGGCGGGTCGCCGCAGGCGGCGCTCGACTCCCTGATCGAGCTCTGCGGCGGGCGCCACGACATCGCCGTCGAGCGGATCGACCTCGACGGCTACGCTGCGAGCGGACTGCCGCAGACGACGATGGGACGCACGATCGCCGAGGACCCGCTGTTCTACGCCGCCCCGCTCGCGGCGGGCGCGGCGCTTGCGGGCGCGCTCCCGGCGGGAGGCTGAGCGTGGAGCGGATCGACTCGCGCACCGTCTACGAGGGGCCGATCGCGAGCGTTCGGATCGACGAGTTCCGCTATCCGGACGGTTCGACCTCGAGCCGCCAGGTGGTCTCCCATCCGGGGGCGGTCGCCGTCGTCGCCCACGACTCGGAGATCCTCCACCTCGTGCGCCAGCCGCGCGAGGCGGTGGGGGAGGGCTCGCTGCTCGAGCTGCCGGCTGGGAAGCTCGACGTGCCCGGCGAGGCGCCGATCGACTGCGCCAAGCGCGAGCTGGTCGAGGAGATCGGGCACGAGGCGGCCGATTGGCGCGAGCTCAAGCGCCTCTACACGTCGCCCGGGTTCGCCGAGGAAGAGGTGATCCTCTACGTCGCGACCGGGCTTCGCCGGGTCGAGCACGAGCCGCACGCCGAGGAGCGGATCGAGATCGTCGAGTGGCCGCTGGCCGAGATCGACGGCGCGATCGCCGAGTGCCGCGACGCGAAGTCGCTCGTCGGCCTGCTGCTGTTCCGCGCCGAGCTCCTTCGCTGAGCCCGGCGGACGCGAACGCGCGCAACCTCCGGGTGAGGCGGATATTGCATCGCAGCGATACAAGATCCGCCTCACCCGCAGCGCCGCGTGAGCCCCGGAGCGCCGGCCTCACCCGGCGCCCGCGGCCGTCTCGTTGCAGCGGAAGGGTCCCGCTCGCGGCGACCGAATCGGGGTCGCATGGCGGTCGCCGTTCGAAGCTCCTCGGAGCGCCGCGTCGACGCGCGGTTCGAGGCCCTGGTGCTCGACTTCCTCGCCTACCTCGAGTTCGAGCGCGGGCTCGCGCGCAACACCCTCGACGCGTACCGCACCGACCTGCTCCAGTTCGGCGCCTTCCTCGCCGAGCGCGGACGCGCCGCGACCGACGCCGAGCGTCCCGATGTCGCCGACTTCCTCGCCGACCTGGCGACCGGGGCCCCGGCGCGCGGCGACGCCGACGCGCGGGCACCGTGCTCGCCGGCGACGATCAGCCGCAAGACCGCGTGCCTGCGCTCCTTCTACCGCCACCTGCGCCGGGAGGAGCTGGTTGCCGACGACCCGACCGCGACCCTCCAGCCGCCGGCGAAGAGCCGCAAGCTGCCCCAGGTGCTGAGCTATGCCGAGGTCAAGCGGCTGCTCGACAGCGCCTCGGGCAACGAGCCGATCGACCTCCGCGATCGGGCCCTACTCGAGGTGATGTACGGCTGCGGCCTGAGGGCCTCCGAGGCGATCGGCCTCGCGGTCGGCGACGTCGACCTGCGCCGCAGCTTCGTCCGCCCGCACGGTAAGGGCTCGAAGGAGCGGATCGTCCCGCTCGGCGGCGAGGCGGCCGCGGCGGTGAGCCGCTACCTGCGGCGCGGGCGCCCGGAGCTGGTCGGCGCGCGCCAGGAGCCGAAGCTGTTCGTCAACTTCCGCGGCGGGCCGCTCACCCGCCAGGGCCTCTACAAGGTGATCCAGCGTCACGCCAAGGCCGCGGGGCTCGACGGGAAGATGAGCCCGCACACCCTCCGGCACACCTTCGCGACCCATCTGCTGTCGGGCGGCTGCGACCTGCGCTCGGTCCAGGAGATGCTCGGCCACGCCGACGTCGCGACGACCCAGCTCTACACCCACCTCTCCCGTGAGCGGATCAAGGAGGTCTACTTCAGGGCTCACCCGAGAGCCCAGGACCCCGCATAACAAGCGGGTTTCTAGACTTCGGCCGGTTCGCGTTCGCCAGTCGCCCGCGTGCGGCGTCCTCGGCGAAGGCAGTAGTCCCATATCGCCCGTCACCCCCGGGGACGGCGTCGATCAGGACCTCGGCCGAGGCGGGTGATGCGAACCGCTCCCGGCGTCCTCGAGCCGCTGGGAGGTCGAGCCCCGAGGTCGGGTTGGTCGGTCGCTAGGTCGCCACGAGTGACGGCGCGGCGGAAGATCGCGCGAATCTTCGGCCCGTCCCGATTGGAGAGAGCGGACGCTTCGCAGCCGGTGCCGCAGCGGCAACAATCTCGATCGCGGCCGGGACAGCCCTTGAAGTGGAGCTTTCAGATTCCATCCTCGCCCGTGTGCAGCCTTCCTGAGACTCCCACCGGAGCTCCCTTTGGCAGCCAGGCGCAAGGCTGGCTGGGCTTGGGGCTCGGAACCTCGACGGTGAAAGACGTTGGGCGCCAGCCCACCCGTCCTCCGTCTTGACGTGCTCGAAACCCCGAAGGTCGAGGATACGCCGCTAATGTCGCCTGTTCTGTCCCGCGCGCCCGTGTCACCCGGGTGATCCCGGCAGGCCGGCGACGCAAATCTCAGCAGTTTGCACCTGCTCGCGGGGGGCAGGACGTTGAAGAGTCAGATGTTTCTGGCATCGACCCTCGCGCTCGATCCGGATTGTTCGCCGGTTGTTCGCCAGTGAGCCCCCGAAAGCAGCGGTTCCCAGCGGTTCGGGGCGGTCGGCCTCTGACTTAACCGCGCAAGACTTCGCATTGTGAAGCCATGCACGGGAGACCAGGGAGGTCTACTTCAGGGCTCGTCCCCGGGCAACCGATCGCGCGTGAGCAAGTAGGCCAACCACCTCAGGCCGTCGAGGATCAAGTCGAGTACCGCTAGGCCGGCGGACGGCCCCCGCGGCCCGGCAACCGCAGCCCGCGCCATCGCGTGCGATCGCCGATCACCGAGACGACGGTCTGCGCGAGGTGCGGGCAGCCGGTCGAGGGGAACGCATCCCGCCGGTGGCGGTGGAGAACGAGGAACAAGTCCCCAGGCGGCGCATCCCGGTACCGGCGGCCGAGGCGCAGGCGATCGATCGCGGCGAGCGTCGGCGTGTAGATCGCGTCGTACCAGTCTGCCGCGATCTTGGCGTTCTCAAGCACGTGCCCGCGTCCTCGCATCAGGTGGTAGCCGTGCACCTGGATGTTCTCCAGCAGCTCGAGGTAGTGCGCGGGCCGGCTTACCGAGATGCGCACGCCGGGGCGCGCCTCGGCAAGCCCGCTGTCCTCGAGGAAGATCCGCTCGAGCTCCCGGAGGACGACCTCGAGCATGTCCGCCTCGGCCGGGAGAGGGACGCGCGCGGTGAGCTCGGTCACGTCGGCGTCGATCATCTCTGCGCCTCCGCGCCGCGCGAGCGCGGCGCGATGGTGACCGTCGATCACGAAGTACGCCTCACCGAGCTTGACCGTAACGATTGGCGGGAAGGCGGCGTCGGCGAACGCGCCCTCGAGCGAGCGCAGCCGGTCGCGGCTGAAGGCGTGGAGCGGGCGGAAGTCGCGGGTGAACGAGCTCGCGCGGCCATCTGTGCCGACGAGCGCGTCGAGCGGGATCTGACGGACTCCCAGGTACCGGCGCCCGAACGGCTTCAGTCGCCGCTCGACCTCGTCGAGCTCGAGCAGGCGGCCGCGCCGGCGGGCCCTCAGTCCCCTCATCTCGAGATCAAGCGTACAACGGGTCCGCTCCCTCGCTCACTGAAGCTATGCCCGTTTGACCAAGAAGGTCTACTTCAAGGCCGATCCGCGGGCGGTTGACCGGTGAGCACCCGGCGCCGCTCGAGGTACTCGTCGCGGCCGATCTCGCCGCGGGCGTAGCGCTCCTCGATCAGCCGCAGCGCCGCGGAGCTGCGTACCGAGCCGCCGCCGGAGCCCACCAGGGCGACGATGCCGATCACGATCAGCGCCAGGACCGCGAGCCCAACCAGGAAGCCGAAGAAGCCCCACGGGTCGCCGACCCAGTGGGCGACGATCACGGCGAGCCGCCGAGGTCGGCGCGGATGCGGTGGAGCTCGTCGGCACTGATCTCGCCGCGCGCGTAGCGCTCCTCGGCGATCTCGATCGCGCTCGTCGGCCGCGAGCCGCGGCCGCGCGGGAGCAGGATCCAGAGGATGACGTAGGCGAACACCCCGAAGCCGCCGAAGAAGATCGAGAACGCGAACAGCACCCGGATCAGGGTCGAGTCGACGTCGAGGCGCTCGGCGATCCCGCCGCAGACGCCGGCGATCATCCGGTCGGTGTCGGAGCGGGTGAGGGCGGGGGACGCCATCGCCCGGATGATGACGGCCTGGTAAGAAGGACGTCGTGCCGGAGCTGCCCGAGGTCGAGACGATTCGACGCCAGCTTGCGCCCGAGGTGACCGGGCGAACGATCGTCCGCGCCGAGATCCGCGACGAGCGCTGGCCGCGGCCGGTGCCGCCGGCCGCGGTCGAGGCTGCGGTGAGCGGAGCTCGAATCGAGGCTGTTGAGCGGCGGGGGAAGCACCTGATCCTGAGGCTCGACGGCGACCGGGCGCTCGTGATCCACCTGCGGATGACCGGCAACCTGCTGCTGCGCCCGGCCGGGGCGGACGCGACTGCCGACCTCGGAGAGCCCGAGCGGCTGGGCGGACCGCGCCTTTACGAGGGCAGCCCCGATCTGCGCTACCTGCGGGCGCGGTTCGTCCTCGACGACGACTCCGAGCTGCTGTTCACCGACCCGCGCCGGTTCGGGACCGGGGCGGTGATGAGCTCGGACGAGCTCGACGCGTACCTCGCGGCGCGGGTCGGGCTCGAGCCGCTGACCGAGGCGCTGACGGCGGAGGCGATCGGCGAGCTCGCAGCCGGGCGGCGGGCGCCGCTGAAGTCGTTCCTGCTCGGCCAGGCGGGGGTGGCGGGGATCGGGAACATCTACGCCGACGAGGCGCTGTGGCGGGCGCGCCTTCACCCACTCTCCCCGGCCGGCTCGATGCGCCCCGAGCACTGGGAGGCGCTGCGGCAGGGGATCGTCGAGGCGCTCGAGGCCGGGCTCGCGAACGGCGGAGCCTCGATCGACGACTACCGCGATTCGCGTGGGGAGCAGGGGTCGATGCAGGACGAGTTCGCCGTCCACACCCGCGAGGGGGAGGAGTGCAGGCGCTGCGGAGAGGCGATCCGCAGGGTCGTCGTCGGCGGCCGGTCGACCTACTTCTGCCCGGGGTGCCAGAAGCGACTGCGCCGACGCCGGCGGCCCGCGCGCGCGACCCGCTCCGCGCCCGGCCGCGGCGCGAAGCGATGAGCACGCCGCCGCTTCCCGACGGGTTCGCGATCGGGCATTGGACCGACCGCAAGGCGGCGACCGGCTGCACGGTGGTGATCGCGCCGCCGGGCTCGCGCGGCGGCGTCGACGTCCGCGGCGGCGGCCCGGGGACCCGCGAGACCGACGTCATCGGTCCGCTCGCCGGTTCGGCCGAGGTCTCGGCGGTGATGCTCGCCGGCGGCAGCGCCTACGGCCTCGCCGCGGCCGACGGGGCGATGCGCTGGCTCGAGGAGCGCGGCCGCGGCTACCGGACGCCGGGCGGGCTGGTGCCGATCGTCCCCGCCGCGATCCTCTACGACCTCACCGAGGGAACCGCGGGCGGGCGGCCCGACGCCGACGCCGGCTACGCGGCCTGCGAGGCGGCGGCCCCCGGGGCGCCCGAGCAGGGGCGGGTCGGCGCCGGGACCGGCGCGGCGGTGGGGAAGATCCTCGGCCGCGAGCGCGCGGTGCCGGCGGGCGTGGGATTCGCCGCCGGGCGGACCGGGACCGGGACCGGGTTCGCCGTCGCCGCGCTCGCGGTCGTGAACGCGTTCGGGGACGTGATCGGCGCCGACGGGCGGGTTATCGCCAGCCCACGCGGGGACGACGGCGAGGTCGTCTCGACCGCCGAGCGGGTCGTCGCGATGACCGCGCCGCCGGACTGGACCCGCGTCGCCGAGCGCAACACGACGCTCGTCTGCGTGACCACCGACGCGCCGCTCTCGAAGCAGGCGTGCACGCGGATCGCGCGGATGGCGAGCGGCGGGGTCGCGCGCGCGGTCGACCCGGTGTTCTCGGCGGTCGACGGCGACGTCGCATTCTGCCTCGCCTCAGGCGAGGGGCCCGAGGCCGACCGGTTCGCGGCGATCGGCGTCGGTACCCTCGCCGCCCGGCTCACCGCCGACGCCATCCGCTCGTCGGTGCATCCTTCCTCGGGTGGCCGGTAGCTACAAGACCGAAGCCGTCGTCCTGCGCTCGATCCGCTACGGCGAGGCGGATCGGGTCTTGCATCTGTTCAGCGCCGGCCGCGGCCGGGTGGGGGCAATCGCGAAGGGCGCGCGGCGGCCAAGGTCGCGGTTCGGCGGCCGGCTCGAGCCGTTCTTCCGGCTCGAGCTCGTCCTCTACGAGGGCCGCGGCGACCTGGCCACGGTGACCGCGGCGCACACGGTCGCCGCCTATCCGGACCTGCGGGCGAGCGGCAGCGGGCTGGGCGCTGCGGCGAGGGCGTGCGACGCGGTGCTGCGGCTGTGCGACGCCTCGGAGGCGAACCCCGCCGCCTACAACCTGCTCTGCCGCTACCTGGCGCTGCTCGACGCCGCCGGGCGGGACGGGGGAGGGGGGGCGGCGAGCGGGCTCGCGACCGCGCTCGCGTTCCGGCTCAAGCTCGCGCTCGCCGCCGGGTTCGCCCCCGAGCTCGGCTCGTGCGCGCGCTGCGGGGAGGGCGATGCGCTCGCGGGGTTCTCGGGCGCGGCCGGCGGCGTGGTCTGCGCGTCGTGCGGCGGCTTCGACCTCTCGGGCGAGGCGCACCGGTTCATGATCGAGGCGCTGGGCCGCCCGCTCGCCGAGGCGCCGGCCGCGTCCGATCGGGCGCTTCGCCAGGCCGAGCGGGCGATCGCCGAGACGCTCGAGCACCACGCCCACGTCCGCCTGCGCGCGGCGGCGTAGGCAGGCCGATGCCGCGGTGCGCGCCGGACCGGCCGGCTCTGCGGGCGTGCGCGGTCGGCCTATGCTCTCCGACAGTGTGAGCGAGGTCTCCGAACGCGAGCAGGCAGCCGCCTCGATGCCACTCGAGGAGCGAGTTCGCGCCTGGGAGGAGGAGTACCTGTGGGAGCCGGCGACGCGGTCGTATCCGGCCGCGCGGCGCGAGCCTGAGCCCGACAGCCCGGTGCGGACGCCGTTCCAGCGCGATCGCGACCGGATCGTGCACTCGAAGGCGTTCCGGAGGCTGAAGCACAAGACCCAGGTCTTCATCGCTCCCGAGGGCGACCACTACCGCACCCGGCTCACCCACACGCTCGAGACCTGCGGGATCGCGCGGACGGTGGCACGGGCGCTGGGGCTGAACGAGGACCTGACCGAGGCGATCGGTCTCGGGCACGACCTCGGGCACCCGCCGTTCGGGCACATCGGCGAGGAGGTGCTCGACGAGGCGCTGCGCGAGCGCGGCGGCGAGGGCTTCGCCCACAACCGCCACTCGCTGCGGCTCGTCGACTCCCTCGAGCGGGAGGGTCGCGGGTTGAACCTCACCGAGCCGGTCCGCGACGGGATCCTCAACCACACCGGGACGCAGCCGCCGGCGACGCTCGAGGGACGGATCGTCCGGCTCGTCGACCGGGTCGCGTACATCAACCACGACATCGACGACGCCGTCCGGGCGGGGATCCTGACCGAGGACGACCTGCCGACGGCAGAGATCGAGCGGCTCGGGGAGACCGGGTCGCGGCGGATCGACACCCTGGTCGAGGACATGGTCGACGCCTCGCGCGCCGCGGGCGACATCGCCCAGAGCGAAGAGGTCGGCGGGGCGATGCTGCGGCTGCGCAAGTTCATGTTCGCCCGCGTCTACCTCGGGCCGGAGGCGCGCAGCGAGCACGAGCGGGTCCGGCGCACGCTGCGCGGCCTCTTCGACCACTACGTCGAGCACCCCGAGCTGCTCCCCGAGACCGCTCCCGACGCCGACCCGCTCCAGGCCGCGACCGACTACATCGCCGGGATGACCGACCGGTTCGCAATCGCCACGTTCCGCCAGCTCGCGCTGCCGGAGGAGTCGCGCTTGTGATCGCGCGGTGCCGCAGCCGATTCGCCGGGGTCGATCGACCCCTGTCCACGCCGGCGCCGCGAGCAGCATGTAAGGCGGCGATGCCGCCGCAGGTGCGTCCCATCAACCAGCCACAACTCACGTGAGCACCTTCACCCGCGACAGCGTCGAGCGGGTCAAGGATGCGGCCGACATCGTCGAGGTCGTCTCCGCCCACACCGACCTGCGGCGCTCGGGCGCGCGTTACACCGGGCGCTGCCCGTTCCACGACGAGCGCACGCCATCGTTCTCGGTCGACCCGGCGGCGAAGCTCTATCACTGCTTCGGCTGCGGGGTCGGCGGCGACGTGATCAGGTTCGTCGAGGAGAAGGAGGGGCTGCCGTTCCAGGACGCGGTCGAGGCGCTCGCGGACCGCTTCGGGGTCGAGCTCGAGCGCGAGCGCGAGGACCCCGCGGCCGAGCAGGCGCGCAAGCGGCACGCCCGCCTCGGCGAGCTGCTCGAGCGCACGGCGGCGTTCTACGCCGGCTACCTGTGGGAGTCACCCGACGCGGCGAAGGCGCGCGAGTACCTGGCCGGTCGCGGCCTCGGGGAGGAGGTCCTGCGCGAGTTCGGGGTCGGCCTCGCGCCGGGGAGGTGGGACACGGTGCTGGTCCGCGGCCAGCGGGCCGGCTACTCGATCGAGGAGCTCGAGGCCTCGGGGCTGGTCCAGCCGAGCCGGAAGCGCGACGGCCACTACGACCGGTTCCGATCGCGGATCGTGTTCCCGGTTCGCGACGCACGCGGGCGGGTGCAGGGGTTCGGCGCGCGGGCGCTCCGCCCCGACCAGCGGCCGAAGTACGTCAACTCGCCGGAGAGCGAGATCTACCGCAAGCGCCGCACGCTGTTCGGGATCGATCGCGCCCGGGCGGAGATCACGAAGACCGGCCGGGCGCTGGTGGTCGAGGGCTACACCGATGTGCTCGGCTGTCACCAGGCGGGCCTCGGCGAGGCGGTGGCGGTGATGGGGACGGCGATCACGCCCGAGCAGGTACGGACGCTCGCGGCCTACACCGACCAGGTGGTGCTGGCGCTCGACGCCGACCGCTCGGGACGTGAGGCGATGCTGCGCGCGCAGGCCGTGGCGGAGGGGAAGCGGGTGCGGCTGCGGGTGGCGCGGATGCCCGACGGCGAGGATCCAGCCGACCTCCTCACCGCCGGTGGCGAGCACGAGCGGCGAGCCGCCGCGGGACGGTTCCGCGAGGCGATCGAGGCGGCGGAGGAGCTGCCGGTGTTCCACGTCCGCACCCTGCTCGCCGGCGCCGACAAGTCCTCGCCGGCGGGCCGAGACCGGGCCCTCGACGAGGTCGTGCCGGTGATCGCCGCGATGCCGGAGTCGATAACCCGCGACGAGCTGCTGCGCGAGGTCGCCGACGGCCTCGACGCCGATCCCGGACTGGTCGCCCGTCGGGTTGCCGCGGGGGGCTGGCGCCGCGCCGGCGCCGGTACGGCGGCCAACGAGGCGGGCGGCGCGTCGGCTTCCCCGATGCCCCGGCTTGCCGCGACGCCGGCGGGGGGCGGCGAGGCGGGGGGACGAGGCGCGACCGCTCAGATGAGCGTCCGGGAGCGCCGCGAGGAGGCGCTGCTGGCGATGTGCGCGGCGCTTCCCGCCTACGGGCGCGGGTTCCTCGACCGGCTCACCGGCGAGCACTTCTCCTCGCCGGTCGCGGCTCGGGCCCGCGACTGGCTCGAGGCGCATCTCGACGACCCCACCGCGGGGCTCTCGCGCGAGGACGACGAGGAGCTTTGGGCCTACGTCACCCGGGTCGTGATGCGCGCCGACCGCGAGCCGGCAAGCCCCGAGGCGATGGAGTGGAACTACCTCTGGCTCGAGCGGGCGCTGGTCGACGACCGGATCGCCGCCGTCGAGCGCAAGGGCGACGGCATGCCGGTCGAGCTCCAGCGCCGCCGCGGCGAGCTGACCGAGCGGATCGCCCACTTCGAGTCACACCGCTGAGCGGGTCCCGGGCACCGCGGCCTCGTGCCGTCAGGGAGGGGCGGTGGCGGAATTGGTGGACGAACAGGCGTTTCGTATTCCGTCCGGCCCCGAGGCGAGAGTTTCCGCATCGATCGCGATCGGCTCAAGGGTTGGCTGGAAGCCGGGATATCGCTGGCCGAGATCGGCGCGCTGACGAATCGCCACCCCTCGACGGTCGGGTACTGGGTCCACCAGCACGGGCTGAGGGCGAACGGGCGCGACAAGTACGCACCGCGGGGCGGCCTCACATGTGAGCAGCTCGAGCCCTGATCGAGAGCGGCGCGACTCTCAAGGAGATCGCCGCCGAGGTTGACTGCAGCGTGTCGACCGTTCGGCACTGGCTGCAGCGGCACGGGCTGAAGACGAAGAATCGAGGTGGCCGACTGCCTGTCGCGTCCGCGCGCGATGTCCAGGCAGCTCTGGCGCATGGCTCGCGCATGATCGTCGGCCGGTGCCCTAGTCATGGCTCAACGCAGTTCGCGATCCGAGAATCCGGCCGACTGCGTTGCAAACGCTGTGCCTCTGAGGCGGGGGCACGGCGGCGTCGTACCGTCAAGGCCCTGCTGGTCGAGGAGGCCGGCGGGCGCTGCGAGCTGTGCGGCTACGACCGTTGCATCAGCGCGCTCGAGTTCGATCACCGCGATCCGTCGACGAAGTCGTTCGGCGTCGCGCATGAGGGGATCACAAGGGGGATCGATGAGGTTCGCAGAGAGGTCGCGAAGTGCGTCCTGCTCTGCAGCAACTGCCACGCGGAGGTGGAAGCAGGGCTGACGACACTAGCCTAGAGTTCGCAGCCCGTGCACCGTTCCGAGTCGCACGGCGGATTAGCACGATTCCGGGGTAGCTCAATGGCAGAGCAATCGGTTGTTACCCGATAGGTTGTCGGTTCGAGTCCGACCCCCGGAGTTCAAGGCCCCTCACCGCGGGCCTTTCTCTATCGCTCGGTTCTTCGACCCCACTGCCCCGGGTTCACCGCCGCGCCAGCCGCTCGACCAGTGCCGCCCCGCGCGACGCCCCATCGTTCGCCCGCGCCCACGCCGCGATCTCCCCGGCTCGGGCGGCGAACCGCCGGTCACCGAGGATCCGCCGCGCCGCCGCGCGCACCGCCCCCGGCCGCGTTAGCCGCCACGGCACCATCAGCCCGGCGCCCGCCCACGCGACCCGGGCCCCGTTCTCCGTCATGTCGCCGACCGCCGGGCACGCGAGCACCGGCGCCCCCGCGCCCAGCGCCCGCGCGACCGTCCCATGGCCCCCGTGGCAAATGACGAGGTCGGCGGCCGGCATCACCTGCGAGTAGCCGACCCAGTCGACGACCCGCGCGTTCGCCGGCGCCGGCGGCAGCGGCTCGTCCGGGCGGTGCCGGTTGGTCGTCGCGAGCACCCTCACCGGCTCGTCCGCGAGGGCCTCCAGCGCCACCCGCACGAGCCTGGACTCCGGATCCTGCGCCGTCGAGGGCGCCACGACCACCAGCGGCCCCTCGCCCTCCGGCAGCGCCACCTCCTCGTACGGGAGCTCGAACTCCATCGGCCCGGTCACCGCCACCCCGGCCGGCCACCGGCGCTGGAACTCGACCTGCGGGAACGTCGCCACCATCGCCAGCTCCTCGCTGATCCCGCCGTGGAAGCGCCGGAGCGGCGCCAAGCCCACCGCCGCACGCGTCTCGTTCATCTCCCGGCGCCCCCGCCGCAGCCCTCCGAGCAGCAGCGGCAGCGCCGCCCGCCACAGCGCCCGGCCCGCCGCCGTGCGCGGCCTGAGCGCTCCGAAGGCGAAGAACGGAAGCCCCGGCTCGTGGACGGGATAGGGGTGCGGGATCAGCGTCGCCCGCCTGACCGCGGCGCGCTCGGCGGCGAGCGCCGGCGCGAGGGTGAGGATGTCGCCGACGACGACATCGGGCCGAAGCCCCTCGATCAGCGACTCGAGCGCGAGCGCCGCGTCGGCGACCGACGCGCCCTCGACCGAGCCGGGCGGGGAAGGGGGGAACGCCTTGTACTCCTCGGCGGCGGTGAACTCGAGCCCCTCGGCTTCGACCGCCTCGCGCCAGCGCTCCCAGGTCTCGACCACCACCCGGTGGTCCCGCCGCGCCAGCGCCCGCGCGAGCGCGATCGCCGGGAACGCGTGTCCGGGATCGCCGAACGCCGCGACCAGGAAGGTGCAAGATCGCGTTCCCGCCCGCCCCGTCGCTCGCGCCGTGGTCGTCACCTCGCGCACCATTCTTGCGATGCGACGCCGGCGCCGCACCAGCATCGCGAGCCTCCGCCGGGCGGTCGACGCGCTGCCCCGCCGTACCCGCGAGGCGATGCTGCGCGGGATCGACGCCAACCGGATCGTCGTCGGCGCCTACGTCGATCCCCGCTCGGGCGGGATCTGCCCGATGCTCGCCGCCCACCGCAACGGCGGCCGCACCAGCGTCGCCGGCTTCGCCCGCGCGTGGGACGCCTTCACCGGCGCCCGGCGGCCGCGCCGCGCCACCCGCCGGGAGGTGCGGATCCTGCGCTCCCTCCTCGTCCAGAGCCTGATGCGCGACCCCGCCGCCGAACGGTCCTCGATCGCCGAGCTCGCGGCACAGGTCCGCACCGAGCGCGAGCGCATCGCCGTCTGCGGCCCGAGCCCGCAGCCCCGACCCGAGATCCGGGTCCGGCGCCGCGACACCGAGCTCGACCTGCTCGCCGCCGCTGAGGCGGCGCTCGCCGACGAGGGCCGCTGGGATCGCGCGGGCGAGCGCGTCGGCTAGCCCGGCCCGGCGCCGAGCGCCTCGCCGGCGCGCAGGAACACGATCTCGGGGATCCGGCAGTTCGGCGACGTGCGCAGCAGCATCCGAACCGCCTCGGCGATGTCCTCCGGCGCGATCATCTCCTCGGGCTTGATCTGCTCGTGGACCCACTCGCTCATCGGCGTGTCGACGAAGCCGGGGCAGAGCGCCGTCACCTGAACGCCGGCGTCGCCGGCCTCGCGCTGGGTCGCCTGGCTGAACCCGACGACGGCGAACTTCGTCGCCGAGTAGACCGAGATCCAGGGCTGCCCGGCCTTGCCCGCAACCGACGCCGTGTTGACGATCAGCGCCTTGCCGTGCTCGCCCCCCGCCTGGCGGAGCAGCGGCAGCGCCTCGCGCGTCGCGATCACGTACGAGCGCAGGTTGACCGCGAGCTGGAGGTCGAGGTGCTTGGTCTGGATCGCGTCCAGCGGCTGTCCGATCCCGACACCGGCGTTGTTGACGAGCACGTCGAGGCGCCCGAAGCGCACCCGGTGGGACGCGACCAGGCCGACGATGTCGTTCTCCTCGACCACGTTCGCGGTCACTGCCTCGACCTCGATTCCGGCCTCGCGAAGGCCCTCGGCCGCGGCATCGAGCTTCTCCGGCCGGCGGGCCGAGAGCGTGATCCCGTAACCCTCCTCGCCCAGCATTCTCGCGATTGCGAGCCCGATTCCGCTCGAGCCGCCGGTGATCAGCGCCGCTCGCTCCGCCACTCGTTGCTCCTTCCGGTCGTTGCCGCCTCCGACCCTACCGGCGTCCGGACCCCCCGGACCCGCCCTTAGCGGCGAGTTATCCCGCCTCTCTAGCATCGCCCCCGTGCGGGCGCCTCGGAAGGGACTGATCGCGACCGCGGCCGCAGCGGTCGCGCTCGCCGCCACGGCCTGCGGCGGCGACGACGGCCGCGAATCGGGCGCGGTGGAGCGCGACGCGCCATCGGCGGCGAGCTTTCCCGCCGGCGGGGCGACGCTCGACGAGCTGCTCGCCGGCCATCCCGCCACCGACCTCGTGATCCTGCCGGCCGGCCAGGTCTTCGTCCCCGGCCGCAATCGGTTTGGGTTCATCGTCTCGACGGTCGGCGGCGAGGAGGTCGCCGACGCCGAGGTCGCGATCTACGCCGCGCACGGCGACGGCGGCGCCGTGCGGGGCCCGTTCCCCGCCCGGGTCGAGAGCCTCGGGACCGAACCGGCATTCACGGCGAAGACGACCGCCGACGACCCCGACTCCGCGCGGGCGCTCTACGCGAGCGACGTCGAGCTCGGCCGGCCCGGCGAGTGGCGGCTCGTCGCCCTCGTCCGAGACGGCGACGGGTTCGCCGTGAGCCGCCTGCCGAGCATCGAGGTCGACCGCGACGACGCGGTGCCGGCGGAAGGCGAGCGCGCCCCCGTGATCCACACGCCTACGGTCGGAGACGTCGGCGCCGTCGGCGAGATCGACACCCGGGTGCCGCATTCGACCCTCCACGACCATGACTTCGCCGAGGTCGTCGGCAACCGGCCCGTCGCGCTCGTGTTCGCGACGCCGGCGCTCTGCCAGAGCCGGGTCTGCGGCCCGGTCGTCGACGTCGCCGAGCAGGTGAAGAGCAACCACGACGGCGATGCGGCGTTCATCTACATGGAGATCTACGAAGGAAACGACCCGGGCGCGGGCCTGCGCGAGCAGGTGCGGGCGTTCAACCTCCCGACCGAGCCGTGGCTGTTCGTGGTCGACCGCGACGGGGTGATCGACACTCGAATCGAGGGCCCGTTCAGCGTCGAGGAGCTCGAGGCCGCGATCGACCGCGTCGCCGGCTGAGCACCTCGCCGCCGGTGGCGATCGTGCTACCGCCCCGCGGCTTCGCGGCGGTTTCCGCCGGGAGCGCGGCACGCTGCTTCGCCGCAGCCCTTGCGCCGCGCGCCGAGCGAGGGTACGCTCCCCGCGATGCGATCGTCCAACCTCGCGACCGCGCTTGCGGTGGCGGCTGTCGCTGCGACATTCGCCCTGCCCGCTTCGGCGCCGGCTGCGCCGCTCGGGCTCGACTACACCGCGACGACCACCAACTGGACCGAGTTCCCAGGCAGGGCGGAGCAGGAGACCTACCAGCCGTGCGCGGCCCCCCTGCGCCTCGTCGGCATCGGCGCCTGGGTCGGTGAGTCGATCCCGCCGCAGCCGTTCCGCAGCGCGTTCCCGATCGGCCGGATGTACAACGTCTCGATCCGCCCCTACGACCAATTCGAGGGGCCGGAGCCCGACTCGACTCAGCAGGTGGCCGACAACCTGTTCGGCGAGGACGCGAGCTGGACCCTCGGCGAGTCGACCGCCTGCGCCGACAGCGCCGACGGGCTCGCCTACCCGAGCCGCGCGAAGCGCAACCCGAAGCGGTCGCGGTCGGCGGTCAGCGTTCGCTGCACGGGGGGTCGCAGCGTGCTCAGCGGCGGCGGCTGGGCGGGAGGCCCGTTCCGCAGCCAGCGGCTCGTCTCGAGCGCCCCCTACGACGGGCCCGACAAGGACACGAGACCCGACGACGGCTGGCGGGTGGCGATCGACAACCTCTCCTCGCGGGCGCGCAGGATCGAGGCGTTCGCGATCTGCGCGAGGCCCGACGCGGTCTCGTACCGGTCGAAGAAGTTCAGGTCGAAGAAGCGCTCGCGCCGGCACGTCGCCGTCGCCTGCCC
>DATHVI010000005.1:0-39163 GCA_035461385.1 Solirubrobacterales bacterium | reverse complement strand
GGCCAGCCCGGTGGCGTCGGTGACGAACCCCGGCGTCAGGAGCAGGGCCCTGCCGAAGATGATCATCGCCCCGTCTGCGGTCTCGCGCGCCGGGACTCGCCCCTCGGCGAGGGCGAGGTTGAAGCGTCGCCAGGCGGCGCGGCCCTGCGAGCGAAGGAGGATCGCGCCGACGATCGCGGTGAAGACGATCAGGGCGAGGGTGGGGACGACGCCGATCCCGCGCGCGACCTGGATCACCACCAGCAGCTCGACGATCGGCAAGGCGATGAACAGCAGGACCAGGACCGGCATCGCCGACAACCTTAGTCGCCGCGCGCCGGCGGCCGGCCTGTGCGCTTCGCCCGTCGCGCGCCTACCGCCGGCAGGCGCGGCGCAGGTCGACGCGGACGCTGCCGCCGCGGGCGACGTGCAGCTTGCGCCGCGCCGCCACCTTGCCGGCGGCGCGGCGCCGGCAGGTGAGCGTCCAGCGCTCGCGCCGCAGCCTGATCCCGGACGACTCCGTCTTCGCGAACGTAACCGTCCCCTCGTAAGGCGAGACGGCGGCGTAGTTGATCACCCGGGCCACGTACTCGCCACCCGCGGGCGGGGGCGTGAACGTGGTCTCCTCGGACGTCGTCGGGGCCGCGCCCGACGAGCCGACGAGGTCGGCCTCGCCGACCGAGCTTCCGTCGCCGTCGCTGTCGCGGAACACCTTCAGGTCCCAGTCGCTCACCGGCTCGGCCCAACCGATCCGCACCGTCGCCCGGCCGTTGTCGATCCCGGATCCGGAGGGACCTCGAACGGGTGGTCGTTGAAGCAGGAGGCGCTCTCGCTGTCGAAGTCGGCGCACGGGGTCGCGGTCGTCGCGTTGCCGGCGAAGTCGAGCGGCGCGCTCGGCTCGCCGGGGCGTGGCTGGGGCAGGTCGCGCCTGGGGTCGACGAGCGGGCGCGTCGACGGGTTGACATGCCACGCGAAGCGACCGGAGCGGCGAACCCGGAGCACGGTCTCGAGGCGGTCCCGCTGCTCGATCATGTCACCTTCGGCGCCGCTCCCGTCGCGGACCGGCGAGCTCGGGGTGGTGAACCGCTTGCGCAGCCGCAGGATCGCGCCGCGCGGCGCCCGGCCGCGGATCAGCGAGTGGCGCTTGCGGTTAGCCGTGCTTCGCAGCGCCGCGAGGTAGGCGGCGCGGTTGCCGCCGCCGGCCTCCACCGCCTCGGTCGTGCCGGTGTATTCGGCCGCCGCGGCGTCGAACGACGGGTGGAAGGCGTCGGGCCCGATCTCGAACGTGAACCCGAGGCCGCCGGTCGCGTAGTAGCTCCAGTCCTCGGTCGTGCCCGAGGTGTCGTAGAGCTCGTAGGCGCGCTGGCTCAGGTAGCCGTTCTCGGCTGCCATCGCGTCGCCGAGGCGCTTGTAGACCGGCTCGTCGGGCGGTGCGCCCTGGGACTGGAGCCCGGGTGGGCGCAGGACGAGGTTCGAGTAGGTGTGGTTCGTGATCAGCGTCACGACCTGCCGGCGCGAGACCAGCCGGCGCACGTTCTCGGTCTCCGGCTCGGAGAATGGCCCAGGGCCCCGGTAGTCCTGCGCGGTCGCCCCGAACGGCAGCGAGTCGGGCGCCGAGGCGCCGGGGCCGCCCCAGAAGCCGCCGTAGTTGCGGTTCGGGTCGACCCCGAACTGGGTCAGGCCGAGGTTCGGAACCTGCGTGCAGGATCCGCCCTGGTCTTCGAGCGGGGGCAGGAAGCGGCAGTTCTTGCGCTGGTACTCGTACGGGATCAGCAGGTTGACGAGCTCCTCGCCGCCCGGGGCGTCACGGCCCGCCGCCGCGCCGGCGGCCTCGCCGGCCTCGCGCGAGACGTTGAACCCGTCCGGGTTCACGACTGGGACGAAGACCACTCGGGTGCGCCGCATCAGGCGGCGGATCGGCTTGCGCTCGCCTTCCAGCGGTTGATCAGCTCGTACGCGAACTCGATCGTGTGCTCGGTGGAGGGCCACTCGCGCGCATGGTGGGCGCCCATCTGCAAGAACACCGGGCGGCCGTCGCGGCGCCGGACCCGGGGAGCAACCTCGATCGCCTCGACCGGCCGGCCCTCGTAGGTTCGCAGGGGGAGGGTGAAGTGGCGGACGAGGCGCGGGTGCCTGTCGGCGAGCGCCTGCAGCTCGGTGCTGTAGTCGACCAGCCGCCGGTAGGTCCCGGTCCGCCCGCTGGGCAGAGCCGGCGCAGCCAGGCGGCTGCGCTCGGCGGCGCGGGCGGCGGGCTGGTCGCCCGCAGGTCCGGCTCGAGGACCTCGAGGTCGAAACCCTTCGCTTCGAGCAGCGCCCGGTCGGACGGCCTGCGGGAGACGAGATCGACGAACCCCTCGCCGCCGTGCTCGGTGAGGTCGAGGCCGAGGCCGAGCAGCCGCGGCTCGGTCGCCTCGTCCGCGGTCGCGACCCTCAGCACCTGCATCTGTGGCGCCGGCTCGGTGAGCTCGACCACCTCGACCGCGAGCCGGGCGGACGGGTCGCCGCCCGACCGGCGGCAGGCCTGGACGACGAGCTCGCCGGGGCGGGTGGCGAATCCCTGGGCGACTTGGTCGCCGCCCGGATGGGCGGAGGCGGCGACGATCCGGCCGTCGGCCTCGAAGACCGCGAGCTGCCAGCTCCCACCGGCGTCCTCGAGCTGTGCGGAAACGGCGGCGGTGGCGGGGGAGTCGCCCCGGACCCGAGCAGCGGCCGGGTCGTGCCGAACCCCGTCGAGGCACGAGCGCTCGGCAGTTTGCGGGACGTGCACGGCGTCGGTGGTGGTCTCGGCGGCGCCGGAGGCGCCCGGGGCCGCGAGCGCGGCGGCGAGCGCGGCGGCGAGCGTCGCCGCCCCCAGCAGCCTGCGCGACGCGCGGCGGGTGAAGCTCGTGGCAACCGGCATCTGCGGCGATCTAACCACCCGCGCCGCGCCGGTGCGCCGGTTCTGCGGGGGCGTCGGGGCGATCTCGGGGCGGCCGCCGCTACGATGGTTGCATGGTCACCGAAGAGGAGGTCTACGAGACGCTCGAGGAGGTGATCGACCCCGAGCTCGGGCTCGATTTCGTCTCCCTCGGCCTGGTCTACGACGTCGAGATCGAGGACTCGGACGTCTACATCACCTTCACCCTCACGACCCCGGCCTGCCCGATCGGCCCCCAGGTCACCGAGCAGATGCGCGAGCTCGTCGGCGAGATCGACGACGTCGGCGGGGTCCACCCGAAGATGGTCTTCGACCCCCCCTGGTCGCCGGAGATGATGACCGAGGACGCGAAGTTCGCGCTCGGGTTCTGAGCGGCCACGACGGCGCCAGCTTCCTAGCTCTTCGTTCGCGACGAGGAGTTCGAGCTACGGAGCGGCGGCTCGAGGGCCGCGCGCCAGCGGTGGTCGACGCGCGATGAGAGCTGGCTCAGCTGCCGAGGGCGAAGCCGTCAGGCCGGCAGACGTGGCGGTGTCGCTTGTTGCGCGCGAGGAGCTTCTGCGGCGCTCGGAGGAAGGCGGCGTCCACGTTCGTGGGGTCACCGCCGAGGGCGAACGCCCCGTGCCTGCTGCTCCGCGCCCGGTCGGCGACGCGGCGGCTGCCATCCTGGTGGACGAAGATCATCTTCACCGTTCGATCGGCCTCGCACGCGTCCTTCGGCGAGACGATGCGGCCGAGCAGGAGGAACAGGCCATCGGGCTGAATCCCGCCGGTGATCCCCTGAGCGTCGGTCGGGAACGAATTCTTGTGCGCGCTCGCGGGGGTCGCGGCGAACCCGAGCGCAGTCACTGCCGCGAGCGCGAGCGCGATCCTCGTCTTCGTGTTGTGCCTCCGGGTGGTGCTGGACGACAGCCGACGGGCGCACGGTATCCCAGCCGGCGGCGGTCCGCAAGCGATCCTGGGGGGCCCGTCCAACCCGGTCGCCCCATGGCCGGTGCCATCGCGAGGCCTGGTCAGTTGATCGGCAGCACCAGCCGCGCGCCGCGGCAGACGTGGCGGTGGCGCTTGCCCTTCGGGGCGAAGCGCTTGCGCGGCGCGCGGAAGACGACGCGGTCGGGCTCGGGGTCGAACGGGCCGAGGAGGGCGAAAGCGCCATTGCGGCTGGTCGGGCCGCGGTCGACCCGCCGCCGGCCGTCGGAGTAGACGAAGGTCATCGTCACCGGCCGGAACGCGCGGCAGCTCCGTGCCGGCGCCTTGACCCGGCCGAGGAACAGCACCTGGTCGTCGTCGGTCACGTCGCCGGCGCCGAACAGGATCGTGGTCGCGACCGAGCGCTTGTGCGCGTCCGCCGATCCCGGTCCGACGACGAGCAGGGCGAGCGCGGCGGCGAGCAGCGCGACCGAGGCCGCGATCCCGGCGCGCCGGAGACCCGTGCGAGCAGGGTCAGCGCTCACATCCCGCCCCCGGACCGACCGCTGATCCTCGCCGGCCTGCAGACATGACGGTGGCGCTTGCCCTTCGGGCCGAAGCGCTTGCGAGCGACCTTGAGGATCCCGTAGTCGACGCCGGTGACGTCGAACCTGAGCCCGAAGCCGCCGTTCGCGCTCGTCCGCGCCCGGTCGACGACGCGTCGTGAGCCGTCGTCGTGGACGGCGATCGCCGTGACCGTCCGGGCGGCGAGGCAGGCGCTGCGCGGGGAGGTCACCCGGCCGGCGAACAGCCCGGCGCCGGTCTCGCTCGGCGGCACGAGCTCGAACGGGACGTCGACATCGGTTGGGAACGACACCTGATGCGCCACCGCCGTGCCGGCTCCGATCGCCGCCGCGGCGGCAAGCGAACCGAGCAGGACGGCGACCGCGGTGCGCTTCAGTCTCCTCCCTGCAGTGGTTGGTTCCCCGATGCGCGAACCGTACCGCACCCGAGCCCGGAAGCGGGGCGGATCGCGGTAGCGGCATCCCGCGGCGACTAGAGTGGGCGGCGTGCACGGCTGGCACCTCGCCCAGGTCAACATCGCGGTTCCCCACGAGCCGCTCGAATCGCCAGTCCTGGCCGAGTTCGTCGCCCTGCTCGACCCCGTCAACGCGATCGCCGATTCGACCCCCGGGTTCGTCTGGCGGCTTCAGGACGAGAGCGGCGACGCCACCTCGATCCGGGCGTTCGAGGACGAGTCGATCCTGATCAACCTCTCGGTCTGGGACTCGATCGACGCCCTCTGGCAGTTCGTCTACGACGGCCGCCACCTCGAGGTGATGCGCCGGCGGCGCGAGTGGTTCACGCGACTGACAGCGGCGCATCTCGCGCTCTGGTGGGTGCAGGCCGGTGAACTGCCGGCGCCTGCCGACGGCCGGGAGCGGATCGATCACCTCCGCACCCGCGGCCCGACGCCGCAGGCGTTCACGTTCAAGCGCTGCTTCGGGCCCGACGGCGAGCCGATTGCGGTCGGCGCCGTCGCCCGGCGCCCGGACCCGTGCTCGGTCTGAACGAGCGGCGGTCGGCTGCTCGGCTGCTCGTCTGCCGTGCCCCGCCCGAGGAGCGACGAGGGCGCCCTGGCGGGCGCCCTCGCTCACGTCTGCCGGTTGGGGGCCGCTAGCCCTGCTGGCCGGGCGGCCGGTGACCGCTGGGGTTGATGTAGCCCTCCGGATGGGAGCTCTTGAAGCTGCCCTTCTGGTCCTCGGTCTTGACGTTGTGCGAGTTGCCGACCGGGAACTCACAGGTCGAGACGGAGCCGACCTTGGTGTAGGTGCCGCCGGCCGCCTCGCACAGCTGGGCGTCGGAGGCGCCCAGCGCCGTACCGGCGGGCAAGCCGAGCCCGGCGGCGAGAGCGCCCACCGCCACCACCCTCTTGATCGTTCGCATACTCACTCCTCCTGTTAGGTCGTTGCGGGACGCAGGACGGCGATTCCGCCCTGCGATTCTCGAAAGCGCCGTCGATCACGCCGGGGTCACGCCGGGTCGCCGAAAAGTTCGCAAATTGCGGGAAAAGTTTGTCTATTGACCGGCAGGGTTACGTTCACCGACCGAGGAAACCCGTCGGCTGGCTTTGCGACCCTCGAGGCGCGCGGGCGCGGGTTCTCGCATCTGCGCTCGTGATCGCGTTAACGACCATGTTCACGCGGCTCCAGATCGCGCCGCGGTCCCGGCGTCAGCGCTGGCGGCGGAAGGTGACCACGGCGCCGTCGGTCGCGGCGGCCGCGTAGAGCCAGCGGTCGTCGGGAGAGAGAGCCAGGGCCCCGACGCCGCCGAGGCCGCGGGTGGTGCGTGGGCACGTCGTCCCGGTCGGCGGCAAGCCGACGTCCTGGATGCAGGGCCGGCCGAACAGGGCCCCGGAGCGCGGGCTGCGCTGGAACGGCGCGATCGCCCGCACACCGGCGGAGTAGTACGACCGGCCGCGAGAGTCGATTGCGAAATCGGCCGCCCGGCCGATCCCGTTCGCCATCGTCTGGCAGACCTCGGCCGAGTTGGGATCCTCGACGCAGCCGCGGGGAAGCGGCCGTCCCTGCCGTCCGAGGCGGAAGCGCGCGATCGTGAGCTCGTTGGTCGTGCCGGCGTAGAGGTAGCGCCCGTCCGGGCTGATAGTCACCGAGTTCGCCGATCTGAGGCCGTCCGTAGAGCGGGCGCACTCATCGGGGCCGCTCGGCGGGTCATTGTCGTCGATGCACCCGCGATGGCGCAGCGCGCCGTTGCGGCGGTTGCGCCGCAGCCAGGTGACCGCATCGTCGTTGAACGAGGCGACATAGACCGAGCGGCCATCGGGCCGCACCGCGACGTCGCTCGCCGCCGCAAGACCCTGCCGGTCGATCGGGCAGTCGTCGAAGAAGGGCTTGTCGTCGTCCTCGATGCAGCCGCGCGGGAACGGCTTCCCGCCGCGGTTGAGCTGAAAGCGGACGATCGCGCTGTCAACCGACGCAGCGACGTAGAGCGAGCGACCGTCGGCGCTTAGGGCAATCCCGGAGGGGCCGGACATGCCGTCGGCGCTGACCGGGCAGACGTCGTCGACCGGCGCCATGCCGGCGTCGTCGATGCAGTTCGCGAGCCGGAGGTGGCCGCTGCGCGGCCGGCGCTTGAAGTGGAGCAGCGCGTCATCGCGAAAGCTGACCGTGTAGACGTTGCGGCCGTCGGCGCTGATCGCCACGTCGACGGCCCCGTCGAGCCCGTTGACCCCGCGAGGGCAACCCGCGGACCCCTCGTCGTCGACGCAACCGGCCGGCGTCAGCCTGCCGTTCCGGCGGTTCCGGCGCAGGTGGACGATCGCGCTGTCGTCGAAGCCCACCACGTAGACCGAGCGACCGTCCGAGCTGACCTCGATCGAGCTCGAGCCCGCGAGCCCCTGGGCAAACCGCGCGCAGCCCTCCGAGCCGCCGCTGTCCTCGACGCAGCCGCGTGGGAAGAGATCCCCGGTCGCTGCGACCGCTGCGGAGGCGGTGAGCAGGCTCAGCACCGCGACGCAGGCCACCGCCCGAGCCCGCTTGAAAGGTCGACCCCCCAGAGCGGGGCGCCCGCTCTCCACCCTGATCCTCACGGCCATACCGTACCGCGGCTCAGGGCGGCCGTCGGCTCAGCGGCCTTCGGGTCCGCAGGCAAGTAAGCCGCTGGACAGGCCCCTGCGTCCTGCGACCGGCGGCTGCCACTTACCCGCCGATTACCGGACAGTGCCCGATCGCTGACCGTCGTCGGGTGCACTTGCGGCGTCCATCGATCGAACGCGAGGAGGATCGGAAATGCACGGACCACGCCGCACCCCGACTGAGGCGGTCAACACCGTCGCCCATCGCCACGCCCAGCTCGTCGAGCGGGGCGCCGACCACGAGTCCGCCCTGCGGCTGGTGATCGATCAGTTTGGCCTCAGGCCGGAGGCCGCCCGGTGGGCGGTATCGACAGGGCGGAGCAGGCATCAGGAGGTCGCGAACGGCCGCAGCGGCGACGACGAAGCTACTCTCGGCCGCCGCGGGCGGACCGGCCCCGGCGAGAACCGGACCGGGAGAGACGACACCGACCGAACGCGCGTGAGGGCCGTGGCCGAGCTCCGGCGCACGCTGCTGGAGCGTCACCCGGGCCTCGCTCTCCACGGCGCGGACGTGGCCCGGCTCGCGGTCGCGACCGGTGAGCGGCTCGGCCTCGATCCGGTGGAGCTCGTCGAGCTGGCCCGGGCCGCCGAGCTTCATGACATCGGCAAGTGACGATCCCCGCGGCGGTGATCGACAAGCCGGGTCCCGTACTCGGAGCCGCTGAGCGCCGAGCAGGCCCGAACGGAGCCTCGCCGCTGCGCGGGCGCCCAGTTCGATCCGCGGGTGGTCGAGGCCCTGGGCGCGGCGCTCGACGGCGAGGCTGATGTCGCCGCGCCGGCGGCACCGGCGCCGCAGCCTCCGAGGCCGGCGCGGCGGAGACGCTCCGGGGTCAGAGAGGCAACCGGGCGCCCGCGACGCGGGAACCGACAGGGGGTCGTCGGCGCCGCGGGCTGCGCCGACGAAGCCGCGCGCTCGCGGGCCGGGCATCGCTCGCGGCGACGGTCCTGTTCGCGCTGGTGCCCGCCGGGGCGAGGGCCGAGTTCGGGTCCTCCGAGTCCCTGCGCGCGCCCGCCGGGTTCGTCGACGCGGGCTCCGATCACACTTGCGCGCTGCTCGACGATGGCGCCGTGCGCTGCTGGGGGTACGGTCGGTATGGCCAACTCGGGTACGGCAATACCTCCAATGTCGGCGACGACGAGCTGCGGGCACCCTCACCTACACCCCGAGGTCGGCTTCCGGGGCCGCGACAGCTTCGGCTTCACGGCCTCGAACGGGCTCGGGACCGGCGGCGCGATCGTGACGATCGACGTCGCGGCGGCCCCGAACCGCTTCCGGCTCGGAAGGCCGAAGCGAAAGCGCCGCAAGGGGATCGCGAAGCTGCCGGCCGTTCCCGGCGCCGGCGCCCTGGTGCTGCGCGCGGCAATGGTGTGAAGCGGGCCCGTGCAACGGCGGCCGGAGCGACCACGGTGCGCCTCCGGGTCAAGCCCCGGGGGAAGAAGCGCGCCCGCCTCGGCGAGCGCGGGAAGGTGAAGGTCAAGGTCACCTTCCGGCCGGTGGGCGGCGCCCCGAGGACGCTGGCCAAGCGGGTGAGGCTCGTGAAGCGAGGGCGGTGAGGAAAGGCTCGTGAACGGCCGCGGCGGCTCGAACCGGCGACCGGGACTATGCGGATGCGAGAGCGAGGAGCGCGCGCTCCCCGCCGACGCCCGCAAGCCGGTGGCTCCCGCGGTCCTCGAACTCGATGCCCGACCCGGCGACGAGGTCCCTGAGCGTGCTCGAGACGAGGATCTCGCCCGGCGCGGCGAGGGCCCCGATGTCCGCACCCGCCTCGACCGCGCTCCCGGTGACCTCGTCGCCGCGCAGCTCGCACTCGCCAGTGTGCAAGCCGATGCCGACCTCGAGCCCGAGCCCCTGGACCGCCTCCCTGATCGCCGCCGCGGAGCGGATCGCGCGCGTCGGTCCGTCGAAGGTGGCGACGAACCCGTCGCCGCGCGTGCTCACCTGGCGCCCGCCGAAGCGCTCGAGCTGATCACGGACGGCGACCTCGTATGCGCTGGTGAGATGGCGCCAGCCGCGGTCGCCGAGCTCCGCCGCCTTGCGGGCGGAATCGACCACGTTCGTGACCAGCACGGTGGTGAGGACGCGCTCGGCGCTGCGCCGCTCGGGCGCGTCGACGAGCAGGCGCTCGACCGCGTCGATCAACGGGTCGTGATCTCCCAGCCACCAGAGGTGGTCTTCCCCCGGCAGCTCGAGGTAGACCGCGCCCGGAATCCGGTTGGCGATGTAGCGCGAGTTCTCCTTCGGGACCAGGGGATCGCCGGCGCGGTGGGCAACCAGGGTCGGTGCGTCGATCGCGGGAAGCGCGTCGCGAATGTCAACGTCCCGCACCAGCCGAAGCCAGTCGAGGGCCGCGCCGGGGCTCGCCCCCAGCCTCAGGGCGCGACCCCACCAGGAGCGGACTTGCTGATCGTGAAGCGCGCTCGGCGCCCATAGGCCAAGGAGGTCGCCTGGATCACCCCAGCTGGTCCGCATGTACTCGACGAGGGCGTCGAAGGCCTCCGGGGGATAGCTCCAGGGATAGTCCGGGGAGGTGAGCGTTCGGGCCCAGCCGCCGTAGAGCGCGAGGGCACGCGTGCGCGCGGGGTGGGCGGCAGCGAACAGCGCCGCGAGCGCGACTCCCTCGGAGATGCCGAAGATCGCTGCCTGCTCGCACCCTGCCGCGTCCATGACGACGCCGAGATCCTCCATCCGCTGCTCGAGCGTCGGCAGCTTCCCGGGCGGGAAGCGGTCCGAGAGCCCGGTGCCGCGCTTGTCCCAGAGGATCACCCGGCTGAAGGCGCCAAGCCGGGTCAGGAAGCTGGCGTAGGCGGGGTCGTCCCAGACCAGCTCCATCGGCAGCACCCAGCCCGTGACCAGCAGCAGGTCGAGCTCGCCCTCGCCGAAGACCTGGTAGGCGAGGCTGACGTCGCCGTTCTGCGCATAGCGGACGGGCGCAGCCTCGGGCACCGGGCCTCGATCGGCTCCGCCGCCATTCGCCGCGCTGGGGCGCTGGGGCGCGCCGAGCGCCTCGTCCTGCTCGAGGATCCGCCGCTCGAGGTCACGCAACTGCTGCGAGGGCTCGAGGCCGAGCTCGTTCATCAGCGTGCCGCGGGCGTCCCGGTAGGCGGCGAGCGCCTCGGCCTGCCGGCCGGATCGATAGAGGGCGAGCATCTGACTGGCGCGGAGCCGCTCGCGCAGCGGATGCTCGGAGACGAGCGCCTCGAGCTCGCCGATCAGGCTGGCGTGACGTCCGAGAGCGAGGTCGGCCTCGATCCGCTGGTCGAGGGCCGTGAGGCGGAGCTCCTCGAGCCGCGCCGACTCGGCGACCGCGAACGGGGCGTCGAACTCCTGCAGCGCCGGGCCCCGCCACAGCGCGAGCGCCTCGCGAAGCCGAGTCGCGGCATCCTGCGGGTCTCCGCCGGAGAGCGCGTCGCTCGCCTCGGCGAGGAGCTGCTCGAAGCGGTGGACGTCGAGTTGCCCGTCGGCGACCTGGATCGAGTAGCCCGACGGGTGCGTTCGGATCAGCCCGTCGGGCAGCGCCTTTCGCAGCTGCGAGACGTAGGTCTGGATCATCTTGTTGGCGGTGTCAGGGGCCCTCTCGCCCCAGAGCTCATCGACGATCCGGTCCCGCGACACCGCGCGATTCGCGTTCACGAGCAGGAGCGCCAGCAACGCCCGCCGGCGGGCGCCTCCGAGCGGCACCGACTTCCCTTCCTGCTCCGCCTCGAGCGGCCCGAGGATCTTGAACTCCATCTCGCCCTCTGCTCGGCAGGGTACTGCGGCCTCGGCGTCGCGCCGACGGATCGCGGGGGCGTCAGGCCGCGGTCGGCGGCCTGCCGTCGGCGGACGGCGGCTCAGGCTCCGATCCGCCGGCGCCGCCCACCTCGCGCTCGAGCTGGATCGCTCGAATCGCGTGCTCGTCGGGGAGCTTCGCCAGCACTCCGCGGATCAGCGCGGTGATCTCCGGCTCATCGTGCCCGAAGTCGTCGAGGAGGCTGCTCAGCGCCGTATGGGTGATCTTGAGCTGGGCCGGCGAGAGTTCGAGGTGGTAGCGGAACGGAGCCTCAACGCCCCGCTGGTCGGGTCGGTCGGGGGTTTCGCCGTCGCTCACGTTGCCTCACCTCGTCCCTGGTCGAAGTCGTGACGAATGTTACGTTACGCGGAGGCAGGCGCGGGCTCGCGGTCGGGGCGCTCGCCCGCCGCCTCGGCGAGCTCGGCGATCGACAGCTCGATGCCCTCGGCGATCGCGTCGACGTCGGCGATCGAGTCGTAGTCGGCGAGGAGGCCGAAGTTGATCCGCCCGTTGTAGCTCATGATCGCGACGAACAGAGCCTGGTGCGGGGGCAGGAAGCCGACCGGGAACACGTCCTCGAGCTCGCGCCCGAGGACGTAGAGCGGAATCTGGGGGCCGGGGACGTTGGTGACGACGAGGTTGAACAGGCGGGTCGAGAAGTTGATCCGCGCCGCCTGGGCGAGCAGCGTCGGCGGGGCGAAGTCGTTGAACCGCGAGATCACCTCGGCCCCGAGCGCCTGCTTCGACTCCTTGATCCCCTCCATCCCCTCGCGGACGAGGGCGAGCCGGCGGACCGGGTCGTCGGCGTAGACGGGGAGCGGCCCGCGCACCGCGGCGAGTCGGTTACCGAGCTGGCCGTGCTCGTCGGCGGCCCGGATCGAGACCGGGACCTGGGCGCGCAGCTCGAGGCCCTCGGTGCGGACACCGCGGCCCCGCAGCCAGCGCCGCAAGGCGCCGGCGACGACGGCGAGGACGACGTCGTTGACCGTGCCGCCGAAGGTGTTCTTGATCCGCTTGAACTGCTCGAGCTCGGCGCGCACCCAGGAGAAGCGGCGGTGGGATCCGATCTCGACGTTGAGCGGGGTCTTCGGCGCCGGGTTCGCGAACGCCCACCCGATCTCACCGACCGCCTCGGCGGTCTCGGTGAGCTGGCCGAGCGTGCGGCGCGGGCTCGCGACCGCCCGCTCGAGTCGCCTCAGGCCACGGAGCGGCACTCGCGCGAGGGTGTCGACGTCGCGCGCGACCAGCTCCGCGGCCGACGGCTCCGGCTCCGGGACCCAGTCGCGGTCGGGCTCCCTCGGTTGTGGGACCGGCTCGACGTCGAACAGGACGGTGGCGATGTCGACGCCCGCGACGCCGTCGACGAGCGCGTGGTGGGTCTTGGTGACGAACGCGAACCGCCCGCGGCTGAGTCCCTGGACGAGCCACAGCTCCCAAAGCGGCTTCGAGCGGTCGAGCTGCTGCGAGAACGTGCGCGCGGCCATCCGTCGAAGCTGCTCCTCGGTGCCGGGATCCGGGAGGGCGGAGTGGCGAACGTGGTAGGCGAGGTTGAACGCCGGGTCGTCGACCCAGAACGGGCGGCTCGTCGGCAGAGGCGGGTAGAGCAGCCTCTGGCGAAAGCGCGGGACGAGCTGCAGCCGCGCCCTGATGTGCTCGAGCAGGTCCTCGTAGCTCGGCGGCGGGCCCTCGAAGACGAGGATCGCTCCGACGTGCATATGGCTCGACGAGCTCTCGTTGGTCAGGAACGAGACGTCGAGCGCGCTGAGCCGATCCATGTGGCCTTGAGCCATGGCCGCAACATACCTCCCCAGGTAACGTCCCGCACATGCTCCGGCGGTCACTGTGCATCCTCGGCGCCGCCGCGGTGCTCGCCGGCTGCGGGAGCGACGACGCCGGCCAGCAGGTCGCCGAGCCCGCGCCGCCGCCCGCCTCGGGCCGATTCGACGCCGAGCGGGCGTTCGAGGACCTGGTCGCCCAGGTCGAGATCGGCCCGCGGCCGGCCGGGTCGGCCGCGAGCCGCGAGACGGCCGAGCTGATCGCGGAGCGCCTGCGCGAAGCGGGGGCCACGGACGTGGCGATCCAGGAGCCGCACCTGAACGTCGTCGGCACGATCCCCGGCGACGGGGAGGGCGCGGTCGTAGTCGGCGCCCACCACGACACCAAGGACGACGTCGGCGAGGAGTTCGAGGGCGCGAACGACGGTGCCTCGGGCGTCGCGGTCGTGCTCGAGGTCGCCCGCGCGCTCGCGCCGCGGGTCGAGGGCCCGTCGGTGCACCTCGCCCTGTTCGACGCCGAGGAGGCGCGCGGCGATCGCCCGTTCACCGAGGACGGCACCCGCGGGAGCCGGCAGTACGTCGAGTATGCCGAGCGCGCCGAGCAGGGCTCGCCGCCGCTCGATCGGATCCGGGCGATGGTGCTGTTCGACATGGTCGGTGACTGCGACCTGTCGATCCCGCGCGAGGCCAACTCCGATCCCGAGCTCTACGAGCGGTTCGCGCATGCGGCGCGCGAGCTCGACCCGGACGCCTCGCCGGCGCCGTTCGAGGGCGAGACCGGCGGGATCCTCGACGACCACATCCCGTTCGTCGAAGCCGGGATCCCCGCGGTCGACCTGATCGACTTCGACTACGGCCCCGGGGGAGCTCCCGGGGAGTGGTGGCACACGGAAGAGGACAGCCTTGACAAGGTCTGCCCGGAGAGCCTCGCCGCGGTCGGCGAGCCGGCGCTGCGGGCGATCGAGCGGATCAGGTGACGGCACGGCTCCGGCTCTGGGTGCCGGCGATCTTCGGCGTCCTCGTCGTCGTCACGGTGCTCGCCGGCACGGTGCCGACGCTCGGCTTCGCCCACCGCAGCATCACCGCTCACGTCGCGATCGAGACCGCCGCAGCGATCGTCACCCTGCTCGCCACGTTCATCCTCTTCGGCCGCTACCGGGAGACGCTCGAGCGCACCGACTTCCTGCTCTTCGTCGGCCTCCTGCTCCTGTTCGCGGCGAACCTCGCTCGCTGGGTCGCGCCCTCCTACACCGGCGAGAACGAGGCGGTCGTCTGGGTCCCGCTCAGCGCCGGCCTGTTCGCGTCGGCGGTGCTGACCGTCGCGGCGTTCACGTCCGGCGGCGAGGTGACGCGCGCGGTCGCCCAACGGCTCGTGCTCGCGGCGCTGGTCGCCGTCGGGGCGCTGATGGCCGCGGTCGCGCTCGTCTCCGACCTGCTGGCGACCGGGATCGACCCGGGCATCTCCCCGGCCGATCGTGACAGCCCGAGGGTCGTCGGCACCCCGGGCCTGCTCGGCGCCCAGCTCGCCTCGATGGCCCTGTTCGCCGCCGCCGCGCTCGGGTTCGGGCGCCGCGCCGAGCGCCGGCGCGACGAGTTCCTCGCCTGGCTCGCCGCCGGGATGGCGCTCGCGGCACTGGCGCGATTCAGCTACTTCCTGTTTCCCTCGATCTACTCCGACTGGGTGTTCACCGGCGATCTGCTGCGGTTCGCGGCCCAGCTCGCGATCCTCACCGGCGCGCTGCGCCAGGTCGCCGCCTACCAGCGGGCGGCGGCGACGGTCGCGGTCGTCGAGGAGCGCAGCCGGATCGCCGGCGACCTCCACGACGGCCTCGCGCAGGACCTCGCGTTCATCGCGATGCAGTCGGACGCGATCGCCCGCACCGACGAGCGCGCGGTCGAGCTGGCTGAGGCGGCAAGGCACGCGCTCGCCGAGTCGCGCGGCGCGATCGAGAACCTGAGGCTCACCGATGCTCCCGTCGGCCCGGCGCTCACGAGCGTCGCCCGCGGGCTCGCGAACCGCCACCGGGCCGGCCTGCGCCTCGAGATCGACGACTCGGTCGAGGTGCCGCCGCACGTTCGCGACCAGCTGCTGAGGATCGCCGGCGAGGCGATCAGCAACGCGGTTCGCCACGGGGATCCGTCGCAGATCGAGGTCACGCTCCGGCGCCACCGCGGACGGGTCCACCTCGTCGTCGCCGACGATGGCCGCGGGTTCGACCCCGGCGCGGTCGTCGAGCGCGAGGGCGAGGGGGGGCTCGGGCTTCCGGGCATACGCCGGCGTGCCGAGCGGCTCGGCGGCGCCTGTCGGATTCGCTCGCGGCCGGGGAAGGGCGCCACGGTCGAGGTCGTGGTCCCCTGACTCGCCCGAGCGGGCGTCAGCCCGCCGGGGGCTCGACGGAGCCAAGCGCCCGGGCGATCCGCTCGCTCGCCTGGATCCGGCTGACCACGTTGGTGATGTGGTTGTGGACCTCCTCGCGGCTGATCCCGAGGTCGTCGGCGACCGTGGCGGTGTCGCGGCCCGCAGCGACCAGCCCGAGCAGCTCGAGCTCGCGCTCGCTCGGGCGCACGTCCTCGACGGCGGGCGCCCCGGGCCGTTCCTCGTCGGGGTGGAGCCGGTCGAGCAGCCGCGCGGCGATCCTCGCAGACAGCTTCGACTCGCCGCGGGCGGCCGCGCGAACTCCCTCGGCGACGTCCTCGACGGCGGCGTCCTTGAGCAGGTAGCCCGACGCCCCGGCGACGATCGCGTCGGCGATGTCGTCGTCGTCCTCGGAGATGCTCAGGACCAGCACGGTGGTCGCGGGCGAGCGTCGCCGCACCTCCCGGGTCGCCTCGATCCCGGAGCGCCCGGGGAGGTGGATGTCCATCACGACGACGTCCGGGGCGCGGTCGACGATCACCGAGACGGCGCGATCGCCGTCGGCGGCCTCGGCGATCACCTCGATTCCCTCGGCCGCGAGCAACTCGCGGACCCCGCGGCGAAACAGCTCGTGGTCGTCGACGAGGACGGTTCGGATTGGCGATTCGGCGACCATCTAGGCGCTCGCACGCTACAGGGCGCGCCGGGTAGCTCAGCGCTCCGGGGAGCTGGCGGTCGGGATCCGGGCGAGCGCGCGCGCGAGATCCGCCGCGACCGCGCCGACCGGGAGACCGAGCTCCCCGGCCGCCGAGCGCGCCTCCCGCCCGGCGGCGAGCAGCTCGAGGATCCTCCGCTCGCGCGCGATCGCGCCGGCTTCGCCGGGATCGCCGGGATCGCCGGCCGCCGGCTCCGGCGGGAGGCGCTCGAGCACCCGCGACGCGATCCGCCGCGACAGCGCCGGTTCCCCCCGGCTGGCGGCGCGGATCCCGTCGGCGATCTCCTCCACGGCCGAGTCCTTGAGCAGGTAGCCGGACGCACCGGCGGCGAACGCGTCGGCGATGTCGCCCTCGTACTCGGAGATGCTCAGGATCAGGACCCGCGAGCCGGGCGAGCGATCACGCGTCTCGCGCGCGACCTCGATCCCCGAGCGCCCGGGGAGCGCGACGTCGGCGACGACGACATCGGGCGACTCGGCGACGATCAGCTCGACCGCCTCGCTGCCGGCACCGGCCTCGCCGACGACGTCGATTCCCTCGTGGTCGAGCAGCGAGTGAAGGCCGGCTCGGAACAGCTCGTGATTCTCGACCAGTACGACGCGGATCGGTTGCATCCCTCCAACAACCTAAGCGCTCCGCGGCGCCGCGGGGTCACACTCGTGCGGGCTGCTCCGCGGCGCCCGCGGCTACCCTGTAGCCATGACTTCGACCGCAGTCGATGCGCCCCGGCGTGTGCTGCTCGCGGCGCCGCGCGGGTACTGCGCCGGCGTCGACCGGGCGGTCCAGGCCGTCGAGCATGCGCTCGATCTCTACGGCCCGCCGGTCTACGTCCGCAAGGAGATCGTCCACAACAAGCACGTCGTCGAGCAGCTCTCCGCGCGGGGCGCGATCTTCGTCGACGAGGAGACCGAGGTGCCCGAGGGCGAGCTCGTCGTCTTCTCCGCCCACGGGGTGGCCCCGAGCGTGCACGCCAACGCCCGCGCCCGGCACCTGCGGACGATCGACGCCACCTGTCCGCTCGTGACCAAGGTCCACGTCGAGGCGCGCCGGTTCGCCGAGCAGGGCTACACGATCATCCTCGTCGGCCACGAGGGCCACGAGGAGGTCGAGGGCACGACCGGCGAGGCGCCGGACTCGATCGTCCTCGTCGAGAGCACCGACGACGTCGACTCGCTCGAGCTCGAGGACCCCGAGCGCGTCGCCTACATCACCCAAACCACCCTCTCGGTCGACGAGACGTCGCAGATCATCGCCCGTCTGCGCGAGCGGTTCCCGAGCATCGTCTCCCCGAAGTCCGACGACATCTGCTACGCGACGACGAACCGCCAGATCGCGGTCAAGCAGCTCGCGCGCGAGTGCGAGCTGGTGCTGGTGATCGGCTCGACAAACTCGTCGAACTCGAACCGCCTCGTCGAGGTCGCCCGCGACCACGGGGCCGAGTCGCACCTGATCGACAACGCCTCGCAGGTCCGCGAGGAGTGGCTCGCGGGGGTCGAGGCGATCGGCATCACCTCGGGCGCGAGCGCCCCGGAGGAGCTCGTCTCGGCGCTCGTCGACTTCTTCCGTGACCGTGGCGCAACCGAGGTCTCCGAGCTTCGGACCGTCGACGAGGACGTGCGGTTCATGCTCCCGAAGGAGATCCGCACCGCGCTCGCCGCGCGGGCCTGAACGCGCCCGGGAACGCGAAAGCGCCCCGTCGCCGGGGCGCTTTCGGCTCGTCCCTCTTCAGCCGCGTCGGCTCGGTGCGTCTTCCTGCGCCGCGGTGGCGCCGCCGAAGGCGATCGCCGCCGCCGCGATCAGCGCGAGGAAGACCCAGAACATGCGGCTGGTCCCGTCGAACCAGTCGAAGATCAGCAGCCAGAGCAGCAGGATCGTCGCGATCCCGCCGAGGAGCGCGGTGGCGCCGCTCAGCGACAGCCCCGGGAGCAGCCTTCCGCCGGCTCCCACCGCGGCCCCGATCGCGACCAGGCCGGTGATCAGGAGGAACACGTCTCCGATCGTGAACAGCTCCCAGCCGCTGGCGTTGACGTCGTTGACGCTCGCCCACGGCAGGAACAGGAGGATGATCAGTGCCGCTCCTCCGACTCCGGCGATCAGGGGCCCTTGGCCACCCTGGTTCGTGTCCATCACTCCCCTTCCTTCGCTTTGTCGAACGTCGCCGGGCACGGACGAGCCACGCCTGACGATCGGGCGTGAACCTACATCGGCGGGCGGACGCTTCCGCCGCCAGCTACGTTGGCCGCGTGAGCCACCTGCACGCAGCCGGTCGCGGCCCAGCGAAGCGGGCGCTGAAGCTGGTCCTGCCGCTGATCTTCACCTTCACCGTCGTCGAGGTCGTCGCCGGGTTCCTCGCCGGCAGCCTGGCGTTGCTTGCCGACGCCGCGCACATGCTCTCCGACAACCTCGCGATCGGCCTCGCCCTGTTCGCGATCTGGATCGCCGAGCGGCCGGCGACCTCGCGGCAGACGTTCGGGTTCAAGCGCGCCGAGATCCTCGCCGCGCTCGTCAACGGCTTCGCGCTGGTCGTGGTCTCGCTCTGGATCTTCTACGAGGCGTACCGCCGCCTCGGCGACGAGCCGGAGGTGCTCGGCGGCTGGATGCTCGCCGTCGCCTGCGTCGGGCTGGCGGTGAACGCGGCGGCGATCGCGATCCTGAACCGCTCGCGCGGGGAGAGCCTCAACGTCTCCGCCGCCTTCAGGCACCTGCTCGCCGACCTGCTCGGCTCGATCGGGGTGATCGTCGCGGCGGTGGTGATCCTGACCACCGGCTGGCAGTACGCCGATCCGGTCGCCGGCGCCGCGATCGGCGTGCTCGTGCTCGCGAGCTCGTGGACGATCCTCCGCGACTCGGTCCAGGTCCTGCTCGAGGGCGCCCCGCGCGGCCTCGACGTCGACGAGGTCGGCCGGGCGATGGCGGCGACCGAGGGGGTGGTCGAGGTTCACGATCTCCACGTCTGGACGATCACCTCCGGGTTCCCCGCGCTCGCCGCCCATGTGATCGTCGGCCGCGACGAGGACTGCCACGCGAAGCGGCGCGAGCTCGAGCGGCTGCTCGACGCCCGCTTCGGGCTCGAGCACACGACGCTCCAGGTCGATCACGCGGGCCCCGACCTGCTCCAGCTCGAGCCGTCCGACTGACGACGGCTGCCGCCCGGCCACCCGTCAGGCAGGGGGCCCGGCGGCGAAGCTGAGCGCGTAGACGTCGACCCCGGGGCCGGGGGAGAGCTCGAGCCGGTGGCGCTCGTGGCGCTCGTGCTCGGCGAGCTCGTAGAGCCCGGCGACGTCGACGCCGATCACCCTCTGCGGGCCTTCGTCGAGCCTCACCCGCAGCTTGCCGGCGCCGTCGACCGCGGCGTACGCGCCGGCGCCCTCGTACTCCACCCCGAGCGGCTCGCCGCCGCCCGGCCACGGCTCTGCCGGCGAGCCGCCCGGGAAGTACTCCGCGCTCGGCGGAGCGACCTCGGCGCCGGGGGCGTCGGATGGCCGCAGCGGGTCGAGCGGGATCGGCAGCTCGCGCAGCGGCTCGGCCTCGCGGAGCTCCGCCTGGATCGCCTCCTCGGTCTCGCGGTACGCGCCCTCGCCGAAGTGCGCCCAGCGCAGCGCCCCCTCCGACCCCCAGAGGAAGAGCGACGGCCAGCCACGACAGCCGTAGTCGTGCCAGATCGCATAGCCGGAATCGTCGGCGACCGGGTGGACGACGCCGAGCCGGCGGAGGGCGGCGGCGAGCTTGCGCCGGTCGGCGGTGAACGGGAACCGCGGCGAGTGGATCCCGAGCACCGTCAGGCCGGCGCCGGCGTAGCGCGCGCGCCAGGCGAGCACGTAGGGCAGCGAGCGGACGGCGTTGAGCTGGGCGAAGTCGAAGAAGTGGACGAGCGCCGGCCCCTCGCGGAGCGCGTCGGCGATCCGCGGGCGCCGGGTGACGTTCAGCCACGGCACCCGATTCGGCAGCTCCGGGGCGGCGATGTCGGCGCGCTGGGGTCGCATCGGCGAGCAGCGTAGATCACCGATCCCGAGCGTCCCGCCGGGATCGGTGCGACGGCTATGCTCCGGCTTCCGCCCACCCGAAGCAACCTGCGGCGCCCCGCGCCGGAATCGTGCTCCGGAGGCGCGACGCCGGCTTCAAAGAACGAGGAGGTTTGAACGTGAGCGAGACGGCGTCTGAGGGCGAGGTCGAAGTGCGGCGGGCACCGGAGACTGGTTGGGCGCGGTGAGGCGCGGGCGCCGAATCGACCTCGTGATCGGCGTCCTCCTCGGTCTCGCGCTCGGAATCGCGCTCGTCGTCCTGTTCGTGTTCGAGTTCAGCGAGCAGACGGTCGACTCGCCGCAGCTCGACGAGGGCCGCCCGCCCGCCGAGCAGCCGGCTGAGCCCTGAGCCGATCTCGACCGGTCGGGACGCCCCGGCCTAGAATCCGGCCCGCGATGACGATGCTGGCGCGAAGCGGCAGGGCGGCGGGGTCTGTCGGGCTGCTGACGCTCGGCGCGCTGGCGCTGCACGAGATTCGCTACGCGCTCGCGGCCGGGCAGGCGCCCGGCGCCGCGATCGACCGCGCCGGCCACGGCTACCTCGAGCTGCTCGCGCCGCTGCTCGCCGTCGGGGCGATCGCCGCCCTGATCGTCTCGGTCGCGGCGCCGGCGCTGCTGCGGCTGAGTCCCGGCCTCGGCGACGACGCCCAGCTGACCGAGCGCGCGGCGGCGTACGCGGCCGCCCTGCTCGCGGTCCACCTCACCCAGGAGCTCACCGAGGGATTCCTCGAGGCGGGGCATGCCGGAATCGTCGAGGCGCTCGGGTCGGGGGGGCTCGTCGTGATGCCGCTGGCGATGGCGCTCGGCGCGATCGCTGCGGTCGCGCGCGGCTGGCTCGACAGGGCCGAGCGACGGCTCGTCGCCGCGCTCGCGCTCCGGATCCTGCCGCGCGCCCCGCGTGCGGTCGCCACGCCGGTCGCCCCGCGCGCGCTGCGGCCGCTCGCCTCGCTCGGGCTCCGCTTCGGCGCCGCCCGCCGGCCGCCGCCGGCCGGCCTCGCGGCCTAGCGCCCCCCGCTGGGCCGACGGCGTCGAACGAGACCGCGACGCGGCCCGAGCCGCGGACAGGAGGCATTGAAGATGCAATCGAGACCGATAGGGGTGGGGATCGCGATCGCCGCGGTGATCGCGGCCGCGGTGCTGTTCGTCGTCCTCCGCGAGGACGAAGGCACAGATCCCGAGCCCGCCCCGCAGGCGACCGAGCAGACGACCACCGGGGAGCAGACGACCACCGAGCCCGCGGACGCCGATCAGCCGGCCGAGCCCGACGAGCCGCGGCGGCCGTCGCTGCCGACGATCGTCGTCCGCAACGGCGAGCCGGTCGGCGGCGTCGCAGAGCTCGAGGTGCGGCGCGGCGACCCGGTGCGGTTCATCGTCCGCTCCGACGTCGACGAGGAGATCCACGTCCACGGGTTCGACGTCTATGCCGACGTCGAGGCTGGGGCCAGGACCCGCGTCGAGTTCCCAGCCGAGTTCGACGGGATCTTCGAAGTCGAGATGCACGGCTCGGGGACCGAGATCGCCAGGATCACGGTGCAGCCATGATCGCGCTGCCGCTCGCCCACGCGCTCGGCGCGCGCGAGGACCTGCCGATCCCCGACTGGCTGTTCGCCTGGGGAGCGGCCGTGGTCCTGATCGTCTCCTTCGTCGCCTTCTCGCTCGCCTGGCACCGGGCGCGGCTCGAGAGCGACGGCTGGCGGCCGGTTGCGCCGTCACTCTCGCGAATCGTCGTCAACCCCGTGACCGAGGTCCTCGCCGGCCTCGTCGGCGTCTTCTTGCTCGGCGTCGTCGTCTGGTCGGGCCTCAACGGGACCGACGACCCGACCCGCAACTTCGCGGTCACCTTCGTCTTCGTCACCGTCTGGCTGGGAATGGTCGCGCTGAGCCTCGTCTTCGGCGACGTCTTCCGCGCCTTCAACCCGTGGCGGGCGATCGCCCGCGCGAGCGGAGGTGTCTTCAGGCTCGTCGCCGGCCAGCCGGCGCCGACCCCGCTCACGCTTCCCGACCGGGTCGGGCGCTGGCCCGCGGTGGTCGCGCTCGCGGGGTTCGTCTGGTTCTACCTCGTCTACGGGCAGGCCGGGTTCGGCGCCGCGGGGCTCGACCCGCACGCGGTCGCGGTCGCGACGCTCGTCTACACCGCCTACACGCTCGCCGGCATGGCGTTATTCGGAGTCGACCGCTGGCTCGAGCGCGGCGAGATGCTCTCGGCCTACTTCGGGATGTTCGCCCGGATCGCGCCGGTCGAGGTTCGCGACGGGCGGCTCGGGCTGCGCCGTCCCCTCTCCGGGCTCTCGGGGTGGGCGGTGATGCCGGGATCGGTGGCGCTGGTGCTGCTGGCGATCGGCGCGACCACCTTCGACGGCGCCCGGGAGGGGGCGATCCAGGGCCAGATCACGAGCGTCTTCGACTGGATGGTCGACGGCGGCGTCGGCCCCCTGTCGGCGCTGCGGCTGACTAACACGCTCTTCCTCGTCGCCGTGATCGCGTTCGTCGCCGGCCTGTTCTGGGCCGGCCTGGCCGGGATGCACAGCGTCGAGGGGTCGCCGCCGACGAAGCGGCTCGGGCGGCTGTTCGCGCACGCGTTCGTGCCGATCGCGCTCGGCTACCTCGTCGCCCACTACTTCAGCTTCCTGATCTTCCAGGGCCAGGCCCAGTTCACCTACCTGCTCTCCGACCCGCTCGGCGACGGCTCCGACCTGCTCGGGACCGCCTCGGCCGGGATCGACTACACGCTGATCGGAACCCACGGGATCTGGTACGTGATGGTCGGCTCGCTGGTCGCGGGACACGTCGTCGCGCTCGCCGTCGCGCACGACCGGGCGATCGACGTCTACGGAGACTCGCAGCTCGCGGCCCGCTCTCAGTACTGGATGCTCGCGCTGATGGTCGGGTTCACGTCACTCGGCCTCTTCCTGCTCTCGCAGGGCAACTAGATCGAGTTCTCTCAGCATTGAGATCCCCCCAGCTGCACCAACGCTTAGAAACCCCCGCGCGGGCCGGGCATCGCTTGCGTTAGATTCGCTGGGCGATGTGCATGCAGTGCGCGGCAGCGGCGACGACGGCCGTCGGGACGGCGGCGGGGCTTCGCGTCTGGCTGCGGCAGAAGGCGGGCGAGTGGATGACCCCACCGCGATTGCGCGCGGCGACGGTCGCCCTCGCGGTGCTCGCGGTGGTCGGCGCCGGGGTCGCCTTCGGCGGAACGTAGCGGTCGCCGCCGCCCCGGCTTAGTGGGCGTGGGCGCGCTCGGCGTCGAGGGCGTCCGAAGAGAGGTCGCGGGCGAGCAGCGCGGCGAGCGCGGTGGTGATCGGGACCGAGGCGATGATCCCGGTCGAGCCGACCAGGGTCGCGACGACCTCCTGGGCGATCAGCTCGACGTTGACCGCGTCGAAGAATCCGAGCTCGCCGGAGCTGAAGATCAGCAGCACCGGGAGCGCGGCGCCGACGTAGGCGAGGACGAGGGTGTTGACGGTCGCGGCGATGTGGTCGCGGCCGACGTCGAGCGCGCGGCGATACAGCTCGCCGAACCCGAGGCCGGGGTTGGCGCGGCGCAGCGCGGCGACCGTCGCCGACTGGCTGACGGTGACGTCGTCGAGCACTCCGAGCGCGCCGATCACCATCCCGGCGAGCAGCAGGCCCCGGAACGAGACCTCGACCCCCTCGAGCTGGAGCAGGGTGAGCTCGTCGGAGGCCATCCCGGTGAGGTTGGTGAGGCTGGTGAACGCCCCGGCGAGGATCGCGACCCCGATCATGCTCGCCGCGGTCCCGATCATCGCCGCGAGCCCGACCACGCCGAGGCCGTGGGCGAGGGTGATCGTCAGCAACATCACCGCCAGCGCTCCGAAGATCGCGACCGTCAACGGCGGTGAGCCGTCGAGGATCGCGGGGACGACGAAGAAGAGGATCACGCCGAGGCTGGCCGCGAGCCCGAGCAGCGAGAGCGCTCCGCGCAGCCGGCCGAAGACGATCACGAGGACGCAGAACGCGATCGCGAGCCAGAGCATCGGCGAGCGGCGCTCGAAGTCGGAGAGGTAGTACGCCGCCTCGGCGTTGCCCGCCTCGCCGGTGCCGGCTGGGCCGGTGCGGGCGCCCGGATCCGGCGGCGCCCCGACCGGCGGGGCCTCGACCCCCGGTGCCGCCGAGACGCGCAGCACGTCGCCGACGCTGAGCTCGGGCTCGTACAGCGTGCTGCCGAGGGCGAGCACCGCGGTCGAGCCGGCGTCGGGCCCGGTCTCGAGCGAGATCAGCGCCTCGCCGCAGGCTCCGGGCTGGGGTGGGGGGCAGGGCTGATAGCTGACGGTGTCGACCGTCGCGCGCTCGGTCGGCGCGGTCAGCCCCGCGCTCAGGGTGGCGTCGGGCTGGCCCGGCCACAGCACAACGAGCCCGACTGCGGTCGCGATCGCGAGCACGACGCCGATCGCCGCGTAGGCGCGGCCGATCCGCGATCGGAGCAGCACTTGGCGCCAGTCGCGCACGGGCGCAGGCTACGAGGTCGGCGGGCGGAACCCCGTTCAAGCTCCGCTCAGGGCCCGATCGCCTCGACCGGCGATCCCGGGCCCCGACGACGGCCGATGCGGGCGCCGCCGAGCGGCACGCTGACCGCGAAGATCGCGATCGCGACGAGCGCGATCGACGCTCCGGCGGCGAGCTTCAGGTAGTGGCTCAGGTAGAGGCCGCCGATTCCACCGGCGGCGGCGAGCGCGACCGCGAGCGCGAGCGCCGCCGGCAGCCGGCTCGCGAGCCGCAGCGCCGCCGCCGAAGGGGCGATGATCAGAGCGACGACGAGCAGGTTGCCGAGCGCCTGGACGGCGACGAGGGTGGTCGCGGCGAGCAGCACGAGCAGAGCGAGCTCGGTCCGGCCGGGCCGCGCGCCGAGGCTCGGTGCGCTCTGGGTGTCGAATCCGACCGCGGCGAGCGAGCGGTGGAGGGCGTAGAGGGAGGCGAGCACGGCGAGCGCGAGCGCCGCCGAGCCCGCGAGGTCGGCCGAGGTGATCCCGAGCGGGTCGCCGAACAGGAGCTCCCCGAGCCGGGCGGGGACGTCGGGGGCGAGGGCGAGCAGCGCCCCGGCGCCGAACAGGGCGGTGATCGTCACCCCGACCGCGACGTCGGGACCGACTCGCGACTGACGCCCGGCGAGCGAGACGAGCGCGGCGGCGACGAGGAGCCCGGCGGCGGCGCCGAGGCCGAGCGGGAGCCCCGCGAGCGCCGCGACGACCAGTCCCGGGAGCATCCCGTGCGCGATCGACTCGGCGGCGTAGCTCTGCCGGTAGAGCACGACCCAGACCCCGAGCGGGCCGCAGACCGCGGCGAGGATCAGCACCTCGACCAGCGCCCGCTGCCCGATGCCCTGGCTGAACGGCTCGGCGAGGACGTCGATCATCGGGCCACCTCAGTGCGAGTGGTGCTGGACGACGACGGCGCGCTCGCCGCCCTCGAGGACGACGAGCTCGCCGCCATAGGTGCGCTCGAGGACCTCGGAGCTGAGGGCCGACTCGGGCGGGCCCCAGGCGACCTGCCCGCGGTTGATACAGAGCACCGAGTCGAACCGGCGCGCCTGCTGGATGTCGTGGGTCGCGACCAGCACGGCGCAGCCGGCGTCGCGGAGCCGGTCGAGGATCCCGAGCACCCGCTCGGTCGACGGCCGGTCGACCCCGCTCAGCGGCTCGTCGAGGAGCAGCACGCGGGCCTGCTGCGCGAGCGCCCTGGCGATCAGCACCCGCTGGCGCTGGCCGCCCGACAGCTCCCCGTACGGGGTCGCCTCCTCGCCGGCGAGGCCAACCTGATCGAGCGAACGCCGCGCGAGTGCTCGCTGCTCGCTTCCGACCCGCCGGTACCAGGGCAGGGCCGAGTAGGTCCCCATGACGACGACGTCGAGGGCCGTGACCGGGAAGTCGAGCCGGGAGCGCTCGGTCTGGGGGACGTAGGCGATGCCGCCGCTGACCTCGATCGTCCCGTCCCAGCGCGGTATCTCCCGAAGCAGGGTGCGGAAGAGCGTCGTCTTGCCGCCACCGTTCGGTCCCAGCACCGCGACCAGCTCTCCGGGCCCGACCGAGAACTCGATCCCGGTGATCGCCGGTTCGGGCCCGTCGTACCCGGCCTCGCGGATCTCGGCCCGGATCAGCGCCCCGGCGCTCATCGCGCCCGCCCCCTGACGATCGCAGGCACGGCTGCGCGGCCGGCGAGGGTGAGCGCGAAGGCGATCCCGCCGAGGGTCGCGATCGTCGGCCCCGGCGGCGTGTCGAGCTGGTAGGCGACCCACAGCCCGGCGAGCCCGAGCGCGAGCGCAAGCGCCGCGGCGCCGGCCTCGAGCGCGACGATGCTCGCCGCGACGAGGCGAGCGGTCGCCGCCGGGATGACGAGGATCGCGCTGACGAGCAGCGCGCCGACCGCGTCGAGGGCGGCGACCACCGCGACCGCGATCGCGGCGACCAGGACCCAGTCGCAGAGCCGCGACCGAAGCCCGAGCGACGCGCTCGTCGCCGGGTCGAAGCCGGTCGCGATCCAGGTCCGCCGGCAGGCGAGGGTGGCCGCGGCCGCGACAGCGAGCGCGACCGCGGTCGCGGCGAGCTCGGCGTCGCCGATCGCGATCAGGCTCCCGAACAGCAGCTGGTCGACTTCGGCCCCGGCTTCGAAGACGTCACTCGCGAGCACGATTCCGATCGCGAGCGCGGCGACGAGGAGCAGCGCGGTGACGACATCCTCCGCCAGCCGCACGACGCGGCTCAACCGTTCGAGGCCGGCGGCGAAGCCGAGCCCGACACCGAGCGCGGCGATCGGCGGGGCGATCCCGAGCGGGCCGGCGACGACGAGACCGGGGAACGTCGCGGCTCCGACGCCGTGGGTGTAGAAGGCCAGGCCTCGGAGGACGATCTGGGCGCCGAGGATCCCGGCGAGCGGCGCGAGCAGCACGATCTCGAGGGCGGCGCGTTGCATGAACTGGAGCTGGAAGGGGTCGAGCATCGTGGTCGGTCGGGGCCGTTAAGCTGAGAACGAGTTCGATTATCTCCGATCGCCGACCCGCGCCCGATCCCGATGACCACGCCCTCCCAGGTCCCTTCGCCGCCGGCGCCCCGCTGGATCGAGCTCGCCGAAGCCGAGCTTCGCCGGGCGGGGCACCGCGCGAGCGCCCCGCGCACCGCGGTACTCGAGTTGATCGCGAGCCAGGACTGCGTTCTGACCGCACACGAGATCGCCGACGAGCTGCGCCGTGGCGGGCGGCGGGTGGGAATCGCGACCGTCTACAGAACGCTCGAGCTGCTCGAGGAGCTGCGGCTCGTGCAGCGCCTCGACGTCGGCGGTGGCTCCGCCCGCTACGAGCCCGCGCTGCCCGATCGCGAGCACCATCACCACCACCTCGTCTGCGACGGCTGCGGGCGGGTGACCCCGTTCGAGGACCGGGGGCTCGAGCGGGCGATCGACTCGCTCGCGCGGCGGCTCGACTATCGGGTCGGCGATCACGACGTGATCCTCCGCGGGAGCTGCCCGGCCTGCTCGCCGGCCAGAGCCGGCTGAGCTACTCGCCCCCGGAATCCTCCCCGAGCACCATGCACCCCTGCGCGCCGCCGCTCAGCCCGTCGACAAGCGCCTCCGCGTTCCTCGCCGACGCCTCGAGGTAGGTCTCGGCGCGCGAGCCCTCGGGCCCCAGCGTGTCGGCCCAGAGCTCGCCGCCGACCCGGGCGCCGGTCTCGGTGGCGAGCGTTTGCTGGAGGTGGTCGCTGACCCCGGCTTCGGGGAACACCGCCCGGACGTCCTCGTCGCGGATCAGCTCGACGAGCTCGGCGAGCTCCCCCGCCGAGGGCTGGGCCTGGGTCGTCAGCGCGGGGATCGCCGCGCCGACGACCTCGATCCCGTAGCGGTTGGCGAGGTAGCCGAGCGAGTCGTGGCTCGTCACCATCTTTCGCCGCCCCGCCGGGATCGCGTCAACGCAGTCGGCGACCATGGCGTCGAGGTTTTCGATCCGCTCGGCGTAGGCGGCGGCGTTCGACCGGTACTCGGATGCGCCGTCGGGGTCGGCGGTCGCGAACGCGTCGGCGATCGCCTCGACCGCGAGCACCGCGTTGCGCGGGTCGTGCCACCAGTGGGGATCGGTCTCGTCGTCGGCGTTGGCGTGCTCGCCGCCCGCGATCGTGTCGACCGCGTCGATCAGCTCGACCACCTCGGCGTCGGTGCCCGAGCTCTCGACGACGCCGTCGAGCCAGATGTCGAGCTCGCCGCCGGACTGCAGCACGACGTCGGCCTCGGCAACCGCGGCGACGTCGCTCGGGCGCGGCTCGTAGTCGTGCGGGTCCGAGTTCGGGGCGAGGAGGCCGGTCACCTCGGCCCGTTCGCCGCCGACGTTGCGGGCGAAGTCGGCCACCTGGGTGGTGGTCGCGACGACCGCGACCGCGGCGCCGGAGTCGCCGCTCCCGTCGCCGGCGCACCCGGCCGCCGCGAAGCCGAGCGCGGCGACGGCACCGCCGAGCGCCATGCTCAGAATCGACCGCTTGTTGAGAACCGTTCGCATCTCCGTCGCGCGGCAGCCTACTAAACGAGAACGATAACCGCTCGCAACAATCCCGAGGTGGCGGGCGGGCGGTCGCCGAGGCGGCGTCACCGCGGACGGCCGCTGTCACCGGCGCGGCGGGTCAGCCCGCCGCGGTCGCCCGGACCGCCTCTCCGAGGCGGACGAGGTCCGCTCGATCGGCCGAGTCCTCGACGATCACGACCCCGTTCCCGGCGCGGAAGCAGACCAGGCTTGCGGCGGTCTCGCAACGGCGGTACTGCGCGAGCGCCGCGTCGTCGTCGGCGGCGATCAGGAGCGACCCGCCGGCGTGCTCGTCGGCGGCCGCGCGGCCGCCGCCAGGCGGCGGCTCCGCGAAGGCCAGCGAGTGGATCTCGAGCTCGTCGTTTCCGCCGTCGCCGAGCCGCTCGCCGAGGGCGAGCTCGGCGCCATGGCGGTTGAGCTCGGCGACCAGCTCCTCGGCGGTGAAGGCGTCCGAGCCGCACCCGGCGATCCCGAGCAGGCAGGCGATCGCGAGGGCCATCGGGGGAAGGAGGACGCACCCGCGCCGGCCGCGAGCGGTCAGATCCCGTCCCGAGCCCACCGGCGGATCCCTACGAGCCCGCATCGAGAGCGGAGCCTAGCTCGGCTCGGTGCCGCGCAGGCGGACGTCAGCCGCGGCGCGTCGACGAGTCGCGCTCGACCTCGGGCGATATTTGGGTCGTCACCGGGTGAGCTTTTGATCTGGCAAAATAGAGAGCGATGGTCGCACCAACTCGAATCGAGCCGCGGGACCGATGAGCCGTCCGGCTCGCGCCCACTCCGGCTTTCGCAGCAATCCGGCCGCCGCGAACAGCGAGGCGGTCGAGGACTACGCGAAGGCGATCCACTCGCTCGCCGGCGCGGCGGGCGAAGCGGTCGGCACCTCCGCCCTCGCGGAGCGGCTCGGCGTATCGCCGGGGACGGTGACGGCGATGCTCAAGCGGATGGCCTCGATGGGACTGGTCGAGCACGAGCCGTACCGCGGCGTCAGGCTGACCGCCGCGGGCGAGCGGATCGCGCTCGAGGTGATCCGCCACCACCGGCTGCTCGAGTCCTACCTCGCCGAGGCGCTGGGCATGCCCTGGGATCGCGTCCACGACGAAGCCGAGGTGCTCGAGCACTACATCTCCGAGGAGCTCGAGGAGCGGATTGCGACGGCGCTCGGCAACCCGACGCACGATCCGCACGGCGACCCGATCCCCGACCAGGGGCTCGCGCTGGTCGACGAGGCGACCCGGCCGCTCGCCGAGCTCGAGGTCGGCGAGCGGGGCGTCTTCGCGCGAGTCTCCGACTCGGCTCCGGAGATGCTCCGCTACCTCGCCGAGCGTGGGATCGCCCCCGGCGACCGGCTCGAGGTGGTCGAGCGTCAGCCGTTCGGCGGGCCGCTGTCGGTGCGATTCGGCTCCGGGACCCACGCGATCGGCGGCGGGCTCGCGGAGGCGATGCGAGTCGACGTCAGCGGGGCGGGGGGATGAGCCGCCTGCGGGTCCGGTCGGCTGTCGCGGCGATTGCGGCGATCGCCGCCGCCGGCCTTGCGGGCTGCGGCGCCGCCGGCGACGTCGCCGGAGGCGGGGGCGGGGGAGAGGCCGTGCTCGAGGTGGCCGCGACGACGAACATCGTCGCCGACACCGCGCGCGAGGTCGGTGGCGAGCGAGTCTCGGTCACCGGGCTGATGGGGCCGGGGGTCGACCCCCACCTCTACAAGGCGAGCGCCGGGGACGTCGAGACGCTGCGCGACGCCGACGTGATCTTCTACAACGGCCACTTCCTCGAGGGCAAGATGGCCGAGGTGCTCGGCGAGATGGCCGAGCGGGTGCCGTCGGTGGCGGTCGCCGAGGCGATCCCGGTCGGCCGCCTCCTACCGCCGCCGGCCGGGGCGCCCGACGAGGAGGAGTTCGACCCCCACGTCTGGTTCGACCCGAGCCTGTGGCGCTACGCGGTCGAGGCGATCCGCGACCAGCTGATCGAGAGCGATCCCGCCGGCGAGGCGACCTACGCCGCCAACACCGAGCGGCTGCTCGCCGACATGCGTGAGCTCGAGGACTACGGGCGCGAGCAGATCGCGGCGGTCCCGGAGCGGCGCCGGGTGCTCGTGACCTCGCACGACGCCTTTCGCTATCTCGGCCGTGCGTTCGGCCTCGACGTCGTCGGGATCCAGGGGATCTCGACCGTCGACGAGGCGACCACCGCCGACGTCGACCGAGTCGCCGACCTGATCGCCGACCGCGGCGTCCGCTCGGTGTTCATCGAGTCGAGCGTGCCCCAGCAGACGATCGATGCGGTCGTCGCCGCAGCGCGGGAACGCGGTGCCGAGGTCGAGGTCGGCGGCGAGCTGTTCTCCGACGCCGCGGGGGAGGAGGGAACTCCGGAGGGCACGTACGTCGGGATGGTCCGGTTCAACCTCGAGACGATCGCCGCGGAGCTGTAGGTGTGTAAGCGAGAGACATTCATGTCGCGAGAGCAGCATCTGCCGGGAGGTGCTCAAGTGAGCGAGCGACATTCATGTCGCGATACCAGCATCTGCCGTGAGGTGCTGCCGTGAGCGCGCCGAGCCCCGAGGCCGCCCTCGCCGCTCGGCCGGCTGCCCTCGAGCTGCGGCGGCTGACCGTCTCCTACGACGCCCGCCCGGTGCTCTGGGACGTCGACGCGACGTTCCCGGTCGGGGCGCTGTCGGCGATCGTCGGCCCCAACGGGGCCGGCAAGTCGACCCTGCTGCGGGCGGCGCTCGGGCTCGTCCCCGCCGACGCGGGCCAGTCGCTGATCGACGGGCGCCCGGCGCGGAGCGCCCTCGACCGGGTCGCCTACGTCCCCCAGCGCGACGCGATCGACTGGGACTTCCCGATCACCGTCCGCGAGGTGGTCGAGATGGGGCGCTACGCGTCGGTCGGCTGGTTTCGCCGCGTCCCGCGCTCGGAGCGGGGGATCGTCGACGAGTGCCTCGACCGGGTCGGGATGGGGCCCTATGCCGGCCGTCAGATCGGCAGCCTCTCGGGCGGCCAGCGCCAGCGGGTGTTCATCGCCCGCGCGCTCGCCGAGCGGGCGCCGCTGATGCTCCTCGACGAGCCCTTCGCCGGCGTCGACGCCCGCACCGAGGCGAGCCTGCTCGAGCTGCTCGCGCGGCTTCGCGACGCCGGCGACTCGATCGTCGTCGTCCACCACAACCTCGCGACCGCGCGGGCGGCGTTCGACTGGGCGCTGCTGCTCAACGTTCGCACGATCGGCTGCGGGCCGGCGGCCGAGGTCCTCGATCGAGCGAACCTGCGCCGCGCCTACGGGGCGGCGGTCGAGGGCGCCGGCGAGGCCGAGGAGGAGCTGTGGGCTGGCTGATCGACCTGCTGCCGCTCAGCTACACCAACTCGGTCGTCCTGATCGGGGCGGTGATCCTCGGCCTCACCGCCGGGGTCCTGGGGTCGTTCGCCGTCCTGCGCGAGCGGAGCCTGGTCGGCGACGCGCTCTCGCACGCCGCGCTGCCGGGGGTCGCGGTCGCGTTCATCGTCACCGGCGCCAAGGACGCGAGCTCGCTCGCCGTCGGCGCCGGGATCGCCTGCCTCGCCGGGGCGCTGTTGATGGTCGCGATCGAGCGCACCGGGCGGATCCGGCCCGACGCGGCGATCGGCGTCGTTCTCGCCGGCTTCTTCTCGCTCGGGATCGTCCTCCTCACCTACCTCGCGAACTTCAACAACGCCAACCAGGCCGGGCTCGACACCTACCTCTTCGGGCAGGCGGCGGGGCTGCTCGAGCGCGACCTGGTGCTGATGGCGGCGCTCTGCGCGCTCACCGTGACAGCCGTGGCGATCGCTTGGCGGCCGCTGAAGACGACGCTCTTCGACCCCGCGTTCGCGGGCTCGGTCGGGCTTCCGGTCCGGGCGCTCGAGGTCGCGATGACGGCGCTCCTCGTCGTCGCCGTGGTCGTCGGCATCCGCACCGTCGGCGCGATCCTGATGGTCGGCCTGCTGATCGTGCCCGCGGTCGTCGCCCGCCAGCTCGTCGGGCGGCTGCCGCTGGTGCTCGTCGTCGCCGGCCTCGTCGGCGCCGCGGTCGGAGCGACGGGTGCGCTGATCTCGCAGTCGGCCGAGCTGCCGACGGGGCCGGTGATCATCCTCGTGGGAACCGCAGCCGTGATCGCCGCGGTCCTGCTCGCGCCGGGGCGCGGGCTGGCCTGGCGGTGGCGGAAGCTGATCCGCGACCGCCGCCGGACCCTGGTCGAGGGAACGCTGGTCGACCTCGAGACGGCGCTTCACGCCGGGCCTCCGCCGACCGCCGACGAGCTCGCCCTCGCCGGGGCGCACTCGCCGTCCGCGGTTCGCCGCGCGCTCGCCGACCTCGACCGGGCCGGGATGCTCGAACGCGACGGCGACGGGCGGATCCACCTCTCCGAGGCCGGCGCCGCGGCCGCCCACGCGGTGCTCGAGCGCCGTGACCTCTGGTCGGCGTGGCTCGAGCACGGCTGGCGGCTCGAGCTTCCCGACGCCCGCGAGCCGAACCCGGCCGACCTGCGGGCGAGCCTCGGCGACGAGCTCACCGACGAGCTGCTCACGCTCGCGAGGGCGGGATGAGCGACTCGCTCGTCATCGTCCTCACCGCGGGCCTGGTCGCGACGGCCTGCGGTCTTCTCGGTCCGCTGCTCGTGCTCCGCCGCCAGGCGCTGATGTCGGACGCGGTCGCCCACGCGGTCCTGCCCGGGATCGTGCTCGTCTTCGTCCTCTTCGCCACCCGGGCCCCGCTGCCGGTGATCGCCGGCGCCGCCGCCTTCGGGGCGATCTGCGTCGTCGCCGTCGACGCGCTCCGCTCGACCGGGCTGGTGCGGGTCGACGCCGCGATCGGGATCGTCTTCCCGGCCCTGTTCGCGCTCGGGGTGATCGGGATCTCGAGCTTCGCCAGCGGCGCGCACATCGACCTCGACGCGACGGTCTACGGTGAGATCGCCTTCGCGCCGTTTCGCACCGTCGAGATCGCGGGAGTCGAGGTCGCCCGCTCGATCCCGCTCCTCGGCGCGGTCGCGCTCGCGAACCTCGCGTTGCTCGCGCTGCTGTGGAAGGAGCTCAAGGTGACCACCTTCGATCCCGAGTTCGCGCGCACCGCGGGCTTCCAGCCGCGGCTCGTCTCGCGGCTGCTGCTCGTCGCGGTCGCGGTCACCGCGGTCGTCTCGTTCGAGTCGGTCGGCGCGATTCTCGTCGTCACGATGCTGATCGTCCCCGCCGTCGCCGCGTACCTGGTCGCCCAGCGCCTGCTGCCGCTGATCGCGCTCACGATCGCGATCGGCTGGGTCGCCGCGATCGGCGGCTACGAGTCAGCGCGCGCCCTCGACGCCTCGATCGCCGGCGCGATGGGCCTCGTCGCCTCCGGCTGCTTCGTCCTCGCGCTCTTCCTCTCGCCGCGCTACGGCGTCCTCGCCCGCGCGCTCCAGCGTCGCCGCCGCCGGTCCCGGGTCCGCCGCGCGGTCGCGGACGCCTGAGCGACCGCCCGGCGCGCGGACAGCGATCGCGCTAGGGGATGGCGCGGGTCCGCTCGCAGCTGCGGTCGGCCCGGTCGCGTCCGGGGCCACCGTGACAGAGGTCGCGGCGGCCCGATCCGCCGCGCAGGACGTCTCGCCCTGCCTGTCCGAGGAGCTTGTCCTTCTTCCCGCCCCCGCCGGCGACGGTGTCCTTGCCGGCGCCGGCGCATACGCCGTCGCGTCCGCCCTTCGAGCGGATCACGTCCGCGCCGGCGAGACCGACTATCCCGTCGCGCCCCGCGGTCCCGACGATCCGGTCGCGTCCCGGCGTTCCGACGTGGTTCACGATCACGCCGGCGCAGCGGACGAGCTCGTAGGCGCCGACGTCGAAGCCCCGCGGAGCCCCGCGCTGATCGGCGGCGGGATGGTCGCCGCGGTCGGCGGCACCGACGGCGGGAGACCGCGGTCGCAGGGCGTGGGTCAGCGTCGGTCCCCCATTGTCGGCGAGTGGCAACAGCAGCGGGTCGGTCGCCGGCCTGTCGGATCGACGGTCGAGGCCGCAGCTGTTGCCCGGTCGCTCGATGTTGAAGCCGTTCGACTCGAGCGGCGAGCCGCCCTCGCAGCTCAGGTTCGAGGGGCTGGCGAAGATCGAGGACTTCGCGGTCACTCCGGCCACGGACGTCCGAACGTCGGCGGCGAACCCGGGGCCGGGGGTGTTGTCCGCGAACGTCACGTGGAAGATCGTCGAGCCCGAGCCCCCGTCGAAGCCGACGCCCGACAAGTTGCCGGTGGCGCCGTCCATGTCCTCGGCGACGTTTCCGCTCACCGTCGAGTTCACGAGCTCGAGCGGCGAGAAGCTGATCACGGTCCCCGCGCGCGCGGTGTTGCCACTGATCGTCGTCCGCTCGACGCGGTGGGTGCCGGGGCCGGTGAGGAACAGCGCGGAGCCGCGGTGCGAGCTGTTGCCCGCGATCGTGCTGTCGGCGATCAGCGTGCGATCGTCGCTGCCGGCGAGGCTGCGGAGCCCGCCCCCGACGCGGTTGAGGTCACTCGCGGATGGAGGGTCGGGGAAGCTGTAGACGAACGCGGAGAAGGTCAGGTTTCCGACCACCTCCGATCGCCGGATGGTGAGGTCCCCGCCGTCGTTGTAGATCCCGGCCCCGTCCTTCGCCCGGTTGGCCGCCTCGCCGCCGGCGGGATCGCCGATTGTGCTGTCGAGAACGATGAGGCTAGGATCGGTGCCCGGCGAGAGGCCGACGCCGCTGTAGATCGCCCCGCCGACGCCGTTCGTGATCCGGTTGCCGGCGATCACCGATCGGCGCACGATCAGCGTTCCCTCGTTGACGATCGCGCCACCGAACTCCAGGCAGCAATCGTTGTTGGCGCCGGTGAGCGTGACGTCGCGGAGGTCGAGCGCTCCGTCCGGGTCGGGGCCGTTGCCGTTCACCGTGAACAGGCGCACGCCCGCCGAGCTGGGTGCGTGGGTGATCGTCGTCCTCGCGGCGCCGGCGCCACGGACGGTCAGCGCCGCGGTGACGTCCGGCCCTTCGAGGTCGTACTCGTACGTCCCGGCCGGCAGCTCGATCGTGTGCTCGCCGGCGAGCGAGTTCGCCTGCTCGACGGCCGCCCTCAGCGTGCACTGCCGCCCGGGTGCGCCGAGGTCCGAGTCGCAGAGCTCATCCGCCGAGAGGGCGTCGTGACTGTCGGCAGTCTGGTTGACGGTGAAGGTGTCGGCGTACGCGGGCGCCGGCGAGAGGACCGTCGCCGTCGACAGCGCGAGCGCGAGCGCGACGGTCGCCAAAGGCCCGTGGCGCTCGGCGGATCGTGGGACCCTGCGCGGCAGACCCCAGGGCATCACGCACTCGCAACGCTGGGGGGCAGAGCGGAGGCGGTCATCGCGATGATCGACACGATATTCCGCCACCTACCGGCGTTCAACCCTCGAGGTGAGCGCGCCGACCCTGCTCGCGGGTCGCCAGCGCGTCGGCAAGCGCCTCGAGCTCGGGCTCGCGGGCGGCGATCAGCGCCTCACCGAGCTCGGTGAGGCGAGCGAGATCGCGCTCGCGAACGGTGTCGATCTCCATCGGCTCGCCGAGCGCGGTCTGGAAGCGGTAGTAGCGTGGCCCGGCGCCGAGCTCGCCGCGAGGCGGCACTTCGGCGCCGGGCTCGTGGTTCAGCAGCATGTGCGCCCAGTGGTTGGTCGCCGTCGACTGGCCGTCGAGGATCGCGTCGAGCAGCGGCGGCGGGCGGCTTCCCTTCGGCAGGATCCAGCCGAGCGCTCCCCAGCGCGAGACGGTCGCCGGTTGGTAGCCGACCAGGTGGTCGCCGGTGCCCAGCGAGATGACGAGGATGTCGTCGGGGCCGACGGCGCCGTCCTCGGTCCGCTTCATCGCCTCGACGATCGCCGCGATCGTCGGGTCGCTGGCGAACACCCCCCCGTCGATCAGAGCCCGGCCCCCGAGCTCGTGGGCGGGGAAGTAGGTCGGGGCCGAGGCGGTGGCGACGGCGGCATCGACGGCGCGAATCTCGCTCGACTCGGGGCGCCAGCGGACGAGGAACCGCGTTCCGCGATCGGTCATGTCGTAGGCGGTGATCAGCACCTCGGTCAGCGCCTCGGCGAGCGTCGCCTCGCCGAGGTGCTCGGCGACCACCGCGCGCAGCCCGGCGGCGCCGTAGCGAGGCCTGACGAGATCGATAGCCGAGCCGACGAGCGGCAGGCGGCGGAGCGGTTCGCGGGCGAAGATCCTGCGCGCGTCGGGACCCCGATAGATCTCGACGAGCTCCGCGGCGCTGACGGCCGGTCGGCCGTCGCGCGGGGTCGCGAGCCCGAGCGCGATCAGGCCCCCGGTCGAGGTCCCGGCGATCAGGTCGAAGGCCGAGGCGAGCGTCGACGGCCCGGCCCGCTGCCTGAGGAGCTCCTCGAGCCGCGCGAGCACCATCGCCGGGATCAGCCCGCGGATCCCGCCCCCGTCGATCGACAGGATCCGGAACCGCGCCGAGGCAGGAGGAAAGAATCGGCGCTCGTCCGCAGCCGCGGGCATGCCGTGACGTTAGACGCGATCGGGCGATTCTGCCCCGACCCGCGGCCGATCTAGGCGCGTTCGCCCAGCAGCTCGCCGAGCCGGCGCTCGAGCTCGCTCGCGAGCGCGTCGCGGATCGGTCCCTCGCCGGCACGCTCGACCAGCTCGCCGAGGAATCCCTCGACGACGAGCCGCTTGCCCTCGGCCTCGTCGACGCCGTGGGCGCGGAGGTAGTACAGCTGCTCGGGGTCGACCTGGGCGACCGCCGCCGCGTGGGTGCAGCGGACGTCGTCGGCCTCGATCTCGAGGCCGGGGATCGCATCGGCGTGGGCGCGCTCGGAGAGCAGCAGGTTGCGGTTCTCCTGGAATGCGTCGGTGCGCTGGGCGCCGGGATCGACCCGGATCATCCCCCGCCAGACCGCGGTCGCCTGCCCGGCGAGGACCCCGCGGAACGCGAGGTCGGAGACCGTGTCCTCCCCCGCGTGCTCCTGGGTCGTGTCGTAGTCGAGGTGCTGGGTCCCGTCGCCGGCGTAGGCGCCGGTCACCTTCGCCGACGAGCCACGGCCGGCGAGCTTGGTTTCCATCCGGACCTTGCCGCGGCCCGACCCGAACCCGAGCGAGACCCACTCGAGGCTCGCGTCGCGCTCGACCTCGGCCCGCTGGGTCGCGAACACCCAACTGCGGTCCGAGAGCTCCTGCTGGCAGACGTAGCGCAGCGTCGCCGCCTGGCCGACGGCGATCTCGACGACGCCGTTGAACAGGCCCTCGCCCTCGGAGGAGTAGCGTTCCCAGACCTCCGCCTCGGCGCCCTCGCCGAGCACGATCAGCGTCCGCCAGGCGATCTCGGCGCCGTCGGGTCCGGCGATCCGAAGCTGGACCGGCTGCTCGAGCCGGACGCCGGAGGGCACGTAGACGAGCACCCCGTCGCGCCAGCGCGCCTCGTTGCGGGCGGCGAACGGGTCGGCGGTCGGGACGATCGACCCGAGCCGGTCGCGAACCAGGTCGGGAAGCTTCGCGGCGGCGTCGGCGAGCGGCAGCACCACCGCTCCTCCCGCGGCGCCGTTCGTCGCCTCGAGCCCGCTCACCGAGGCGTCGGCGGGGGCGAACCCGTCGAGGTCGAGCTCGGCGAGATCGGTGAACTCCCAGCCCTTGTCCTTCTGCGTCGGCAGCGCGAGCTCGCCGGCGAGCGCCGCCGCCCTCTCGCGGCGCGAGCTCAGCCAGTCGGGCTCGGTCGCTGCCGGCGCCGCTGCGCCGTCAGCCAATCGAACCCTCCATCTGCAGCTCGATCAGGCGGTTCATCTCGACCGAGTACTCCATCGGCAGCTCCTTGGCGATCGGCTCGATGAAGCCGTTGACGATCATCTTCGACGCCTCCTCCTCGTCGAGGCCGTGGGCCTGGAGGTAGAAGAGCTGCTCCTCGCCGACCTTCGACACCGACGCCTCGTGGCCGACGTTGGCATCGTTCTCGTCGATCCGGATCGTCGGGTAGGTGTCCGAGCGCGACTCGGGGTCGAGCAGCAGCGCGTCGCAGACCACCTTCGAGCGCGACTCGGTCGCGCCCTTGCCGACCTCGAGCAGGCCGCGGTAGCTCGCCCGACCGCCGTCCTTGGAGATCGACTTCGAGAACACCGAAGAGGTGGTCTTCGGTGCGGCGTGGATGATCTTCCCGCCCGCGTCCTGGTGCTGGCCCTTGCCGGCGAACGCGATCGAGAGGATCTCGCCGTGCGCCTTCTCGCCGACGAGGTAGATCGACGGGTACTTCATCGTCAGCTTCGAGCCGAGGTTGCAGTCGACCCACTCCATCGTCGCGTTCTCGTGCGCCACCGCCCGCTTGGTGACCAGGTTGTAGACGTTCTGCGACCAGTTCTGGACCGTCGTGTAGCGGACGCGCGCCCCCGGCTTGGCGATGATCTCGACCACCGCCGAGTGCAGCGAGTCGGTCGAGTACACGGGAGCGGTGCAGCCCTCGATGTAGTGGACGTCCGAGCCCTCCTCGGCGATGATCAGGGTGCGCTCGAACTGGCCCATGTTCTCGGTGTTGATCCGGAAGTAGGCCTGCAGCGGCATCGCGACCTTGACGCCGGCGGGGACGTAGACG
>DATHVI010000004.1:0-7558 GCA_035461385.1 Solirubrobacterales bacterium | reverse complement strand
AGCGCAGCGGCGGCGCCGCCGCCGTGATCCCCTCGGCGGCGCCGGCGATCGCCGCGTCAGGGACGCAGAGCAACGCCGCCTCGGCCCTGGAGGCCGCGTCGAGCGCCTCGTCGCGCCCGGCCAGCGCGACCTCGAGGCCCGCGCGCTCGGCCGCCGCCGAGATCGCACCGCCGACACGGCCGGCGCCGACGATCACCAGCGACGGAAGCTGCTCGGAGGGGTCGATCGGGTCGGGAGGGGTGTCCCGTTCCAGTTCTCGCATCGGAGATACCAGACGGCTCGGTTTCGGTCGGGGATCCTGCCTGCCGGTCTTCCGGCGTGTCCACGCCCTCGCGGGTCGCGGCAAGCCCAAGTATAGGTGCGCGCAGGGCGCCGTCCGCCGGTTGGCGCCGGCGCCGGCTCGGGCGCCGAAGCCGCTGGGGGCGCGTCTACCATCGGGGATGATGGGATCGCGTGGAGACCGCCGGCGGGTGACCTGATGCCGATCTACGAGTTCCGTTGCGAGTCCTGCGGGGCGCGGTTCGAGGCCCTTGTCGCAGCCGGGGACGAGCCAGCCTGCCCGACCTGCGGCGAGGGCGCGGTGCGCCGGGTCTACTCGCCGCAGGCGCCGCCGTTCCGGCTCGTCAAGACTCCGGCCGGCGCCCGCAAGCGGGAACGTCGCAACGCCGAGCTTCGCGAGCGCAGCAAGGCGAAGTTCGAGCAGGCGCGCGCCGGCGCCAGGCAGCGGGCGAGGCCGGGGGGCGATGGCGACCGCTGAGGAGCGCCGCGAGCGCCTGATCGAGGTCTACCGCGAGGCCGCGGTCTGCACCCGGTGCCCGCTCGCCGACGGGCGCACCAACGTCGTCTTCGGCAACGGCAACGCGAACGCCGAGCTGATGTTCGTCGGCGAGGCCCCGGGCGCCGAGGAGGACCGCCAGGGCCTGCCGTTCGTCGGCCGGGCGGGAAGGCTGCTCGACGAGCTGCTCGCGGGCATCGGGCTGGCCCGCAGCGACGTCTTCGTCGCGAATGTGCTCAAGTGCCAGCCTCCCGGCAACCGCGATCCGCGGCCCGAGGAGATCGAGTCGTGCCGGCCGTACCTCGAGCGGCAGGTTGAGCTGATCGAGCCGCGGGTGATCGGGACGCTCGGCAACTTCGCGACCAAGCTGCTGACCCGGAGCCCGGTCGGGATCACCCGGGTGCGGGGGACGGCGCAGGTGCACGCGCTCGGCGGGCGGGAGGTGTTCCTGATGCCGCTCTTCCACCCGGCGGCAGCGCTGCGGAACCCGTCCCTGGTCGAGACCCTGCGTGGCGACTTCGCGAAGCTGCCGGAGCTGGTCGCGACGCCGCTCCCGGAGCCGGGGTCCCCGCTCGACGACCCGGCGGCGCTGCGCACCGAACGGATCGACCAGCTCGACCTGTTCGCTTGACCGCCGAGGTAACCGACGATCCGCGGGCGACGGAGGAGCTCGGGGCGCGGCTCGCGGCCGAGCTCGAGCCCGGCGACGTAATCCTCGTCCGCGGCGAGCTCGGCAGCGGCAAGACGACACTGATCCGCGGCGCCTGCCGTGCGCTCGGGGTGAGCGAGCCGGTCGTCTCGCCGACGTTCACGATCGGTCGCCGCTACCGGGGCCGGCTCCCGGTCTCGCACCTCGACCTCTACCGGCTCGGCGACCTCGGCGACGAGGAGCCGGGGATCCTCGACGACTACCTGACGCCCGACTCGGTCGCGTTCATCGAGTGGCCGGACCTCGCCGAGCCCGAGCTCGCGGCTGCGGGCATGCGGGTTGCCCTCCGGCTCGAGCTCCGCCACGCGGGCGGCGACCGCCGCGAGATCTCGATCGCCGCCCCGGCCGCGCGCGTCGATGGCGCGGAGGGCGCCGGTGGCTGAGCCGGTGGGCGCGATCATCGGCTTCGACACCGCGACCGCGGTGACGACAGTCGCGGCGACGCGCGGCGGCGAGCTGGTATTCGAGCGCGACCTCGACTCGGCCGGGGGCGGCAGGCCGCGGCACGCCGCCGACCTCCTCCCGGCGGTCGACGGCGCGGTCGCCGCGGTCGGCGGCTGGGACGCGGTCGGGCGGCTCGCTGTCGGGGTCGGCCCCGGGTCGTTCACCGGCCTCCGGGTCGGCGTCGCGACCGCGCGGGCGCTCGCCCAGGCGCTCGGGAAGGGGATCGTGCCGGTCGGCAGCCTCGCCGCGCTCGCGCGGGCGATCGGCGAGCACCCCGACGCGGAGGGGCGTCCGCGGCTGACGGCGATCGACGCCCGCCGCCGGGAGGTCTTCGCCGCGCTCCGCGATCCCTCCGGCGCGGAGCTCTGGCCTCCGTTCGTCGCCGCCCCGGCGATCGTCGCCGAGCGGCTTGCCGGCGTCGATCCGGCGCCGCTGGCGGCGGGCGACGGCTCGCTACGATTTCGCCAGGAGCTCGAAGCCGCGGGTGCGGGCGTCCCGGCTGAGGACGACCCGGTCCATCGGCTCTCGGCGCGGCACATCTGCCGTCTCGCCGAGGCCGGAAGCCTCGTCCGCCCCGAGGACGTAGAGCCGATCTATCTGAGACGACCCGACGCAGACCTGTGGCGTGAGCGAATCCGCGACGGCAGCACCGACCGGAACTGAGGCGGCGGCGCCGGTGCGCCTGCGCCGGCTCACCTACACCGATCTGCCCGCGGTGCTGGCGATCGAGCGGCGCACCTTCCAGGCGCCGTGGTCGCTGGCGATGTTCGTGCTCGAGCTCTCGAAGCCGTCCGGCGTCTGCCTCGCCGCGATCGACGGCGAGCGCCTCGTCGGCTACCTGATCTGCTCCCGCTACGCCGACATCTGGCACCTGATGAACGTCGCCGTCGCCCCGGAGCGCCGGCGTGAGGGGATCGCCAGCCGGATGATCGACGCGATGCTCGACGAGGCCGGGCGCAACGGGCGCTACACGCTCGAGGTGCGTCCGTCGAACGGCGGCGCGATCGCGATGTATGAGCGCTTCGGGTTCCGCCACGCAGGGCACCGGCGCCGCTACTACCACGACAACGGCGAGGACGCCCTGATCATGTGGCTGGAGCCGGACGGGATCGAGGCCTGAGCCCCCGCAACCCGGCCGCTGCGGACGCGGGAGCGAACGACCGAGATCGTCGACGCTTGCGGGCGCGAGTGAGCGGCAGCGCAGCAACCGGCGGGCGGTTCTCGTGATCCTCGCCCTGGAGACCTCCTGCGACGACACCTGCACGGCGGTCGTCGACGGCGACGAGGTCCGCTCGAACGTGATCTCCTCGCAGGCGGCGGCCCACCAGCGCTATGGCGGCGTCGTCCCCGAGGTCGCGTCCCGCCATCACATCGAGTTGATCAACCCCGTCGTCGACGCGGCGCTCGCCGAGGCCGGCGTCACCCCGGACGAGCTCGACTCGCTCGCGGTGACGCGCGGCCCGGGGCTGATCGGCGCGCTGCTCGTCGGCCTCAGCACCGCGAAGGCGCTCGCGTCGGCGTGGCGCAAGCCGCTCGCCGGCGTCGACCACCTCCACGGGCACGTGGCGGCCAACTTCCTCGCCCCCGACCCGCTCGACCCCCCGTTCCTCTGCCTGGTGGCGAGCGGCGGCCACACCCTGCTCGCGGGCGTCCGCGATCCCGGCTCCTACGAGGTCCTCGGGCAGACCCTCGACGATGCCGCTGGGGAGGCGCTCGACAAGGGCGCGAGGATGCTCGGCCTGCCCTACCCGGGCGGCCCGGCGATCCAGCGCGAGGCCGAGGCCGGCGACCCGGAGGCGTTCGAGTTCCCGGTCGGGATGCGGAACGAGCCCGGCCTCGACTTCAGCTTCAGCGGCCTGAAGACCGCGCTGCTCTACACGATCCGCGACCTCGGCGAGGACGGCGCCCGAGCCCGCCTCGTCGACCTCGCCGCGAGCTACCAGGCGGCGGTCGTCGAGCAGCTCACGTTCCAGCTTCGCCGCGCGCTCAAGCGCGGCGACTGGGAGGCGGTCGCCCTCGGCGGCGGCGTCGCCGCGAACGCGCTCCTGCGCGAGCGCACCGCCGAGCTCTGCGCCGAGCGGGGGCTGCGGCTGAAGCTCGTCCCGCTGTCGCTCTGCACCGACAACGCGGCGATGATCGGGTCGGCCGCCCGGTTCGTCGACCCGACGCCCTACCCGGATTACCAGCGCTGGGACGTACGGCCTTGAGCGCGGTCGTCACCCTCTACGGGCGCCCGAACTGCCACCTCTGCGACGAGGCCCGCGAGGCGATCCTCGAGCTCGCCGCCCGCGGCGAGCGGTTCGAGCTCCGCGAGGTCGACATCGAGCGCGATCGCGAGTTGCTCGCCGCCTACCTCGAGCGAATCCCGGTCGTCGCCGTCGACGGCGAGGTCGTCAGCGAGCTCGTCTTCGATCCCGCCAGCCTCCGCCACCGCCTCGGCTGAGGATCGTCGGCCGCGATCGCCGCGAGTCCCGCCGAGGTGGTCATACTGTCGTCCCGTGGACACCGATCCGACCGAGGCAAGCACCACTCCGAGCGCGGTCGCCGACGCCGCGCTGAGCGACGGCAGCCGGCTGTCCCTCGGCGTCGCGGCGCGACTCTCGCGCTACCTCCAGGTGCTGATCCAGGCGCGGAAGATGGGACGGGAGACGATCTCCTCGCAGGAGCTCGCCGACTACACGCACATCAACTCGACCCAGATCCGCCGCGACCTCTCGGGGTTCGGGAAGTTCGGCAAGCGCGGGGTCGGCTACCGGGTCGACTCGCTCGTCAACGAGATCCGCAAGATCCTCCGCACCTCGGGGCAGCACAACATCGCCCTCTTCGGCGCCGGCAACCTCGGCCAGGCGATCGCGAGCTCGGACATCTTCGGCGACCACGGGTTCCGGATCGTCGCGATCTTCGACGTCAACCCGAAGATCGTCGGCCACGAGCTCGGCGGGGTCCCGGTCCGGTCGTTCGACGACCTCGAGCGGGTCGTGCACGAGGACGATGTCGTCGTCGGCGTGCTCGCGGTTCCCGCCGCGGCGGCCCAGGAGGTCGCCGACCGGCTCGTCGAGGCGGGCGTGAAGATCATCTTCAACTACTCCGAGCAACTGCTCGAGGTCCCTCCGGACGTCACCGTGCACACCTCGAGTCCCGCCGTCGACCTGCTCTACGCGCTGTACTTCTACCTCGCCTGATCCGCAAGCCGTGAGCCTCGACCAGAGCCTCGACCTCGACCGGGCTCGAGAGTTATTCGACGCCTCGACCGACTTCACCGTCGGCCTCGAGGAGGAGTTCCAGCTCGTCGACCCGGAGACGCTCGACCTCGTCCACCGCTTCGCCGAGCTCAAGCAGGCGTGCGATCGCGACGAGGTCCTCGCCGAGTCGGCGGCCGGGGAGCTGATCGACACCGAGATCGAGATCAGGTCGGGACGGGGCGAGACGTTCGCCGAGGCGGTCGAGCTCCAACGCGAGCGTCGCGACCGGCTGTTCACGCTCGCCGGGGGGATGGGGATCGCCCTCGGCGCGATGGCCACCCATCCCTGGGCGAGCTACCTCGACCAGCGGATCATCGACACCGCTCACTACAGCCGCCTGCGCGACGAGCTGCAGTGGGTGGCGCAGCGCAACAACACCTGGAGCGTTCAGGTCCATGTCGGAGTCCGCGGCGCCGACCGTGCGATCGCCGTCTGCGACCACCTCCGCGGCGCCCTGCCGGCGCTGCTCGCCGCGTCGGCGAACTCGCCGTTCCTCGACCGCCACGACACCGGCCTCGCCTCGGTGCGCTCCGAGATATTCACCCGGACGTTCCCCCGCTGCGGCATCCACGACCCGTTCGGGAGCTGGGCCGAGTACGCCGACTTCGTCGATCTGCTGCGGGCCACCGAGTCGATCGTCGAGTCGACCCAGCTGTGGTGGAGCGTCCGGCCGCACCACGCGTTCGGCACCGTCGAGCTGCGGATCTGCGACGCGCAGAGCTCCGGCGACGAATCGTTCGCGCTCGCCGCGCTGATCACCGCGTGCATCGCCCAGGCGGCGCTGGACCACGACGACGGCCGGCTGCCGGAGCCGCTCCGCGCGCGCGAGATCGAGGAGAACCTGTGGCGGGCGATCCGCCACGGGATCGACGGCGAGCTGATCGATTTCGAGCGCCGGCGCACGGTCCCGGTGCGGGCGGTGCTCGAGGGGCTGGTCGAGTGGACCGCCCCGGCCTGCGAGGAGCTCGGCATCGACGTCGCGCCGCCGGAGTCGAACGGGGCCCAGCGCGCCCGCCGGGCGCTCGCCGAGGGGGCCTCGATCGAGGACGCCTACCGGGCGGCGGTCGAGGAAACCCGCAGGACCTACGTCCGCGAGCGAGCGTTGCACGGGTAGCGCTGCTAGCTTCGAGGGCGGGTATGGAGGCGTATGGAGGCGAGTGAGCCAACGGGGGACCCGACCGGGGCGGAAGCGGGCGCCGAGCAACCGAGCCAGGAGGAGCTTCGCCGGCGGCTCGAGGAGCAGCTCCGGAAGGTCCGGGTCGAGGACATGCTGCTCGAGAGCGTCGCCAGCATCCTCAACCTCTCGGCGCGGCGGGTGGCGAAGGAGGACGAGCGCGACCTCGACCAGGCCCGGGTCGGGATCGACGCGGTCCGCGCGCTGCTCGACCTGCTCGCCCCCGAGCACCGCGCCCAGGTCCAGAGCGCGCTCTCGGAGCTGCAGATGATGTACGCGCGCGAGGCCGGCGGCGGCGCATCGGCGGAGGGCCCCGGAGGGCCGGCGGAGCCGGAGCCGGGATCACAGCAGGAGCGGCCCGCGGGCGGACGCGGCTCGGGCCTGTGGACGCCCCCCGGGGCTGCGTAGGGCCCACGGATACGGCGGACACGCCGGGATTCTTTGTAGACTGCGCCCGCTTCGCGGCCGGCACGGGTTCCGGCCGCTTTCGTTGCGGAGCCCAACCGGAGGACTGAACACTTGACCGATTTCCTGACCGACTACGGCGTCGTCATCGCGCTCGTCTGCGCCGGTGCCGCGGTGCTCTACGGCGCGCTCGTCACCCAGCGCCTGCTCGCCCTCCCCGCCGGCAACGACCGCATGCAGGAGATCTCCGGCGCGGTGCAGGAAGGCGCCCGCGCCTACCTCAACCGCCAGTACACGATCCTCGCCGCGGTCGCGGTGCCGCTGGCGATCCTGATCTGGGTCCTCCAGGACTTCACGGTCGCGATCGGCTTCATCATCGGCGGCACGCTGTCAGGGGCCGCGGGCTTCATCGGCATGAGCCTCTCGGTCCGCGCCAACTCCCGCGTCGCCGAGGCCGCGCGCGGCGGCGTCCCGCCGGCGCTCGACGTCGCCTTCAAGGGCGGCTCGGTCACCGGGCTGCTTGTCGTCGGGATGGCGCTGCTCGGGGTCGCCGGCTACTTCGGCCTCCTGATCGTGCTGGGCGAGGAGGACAAGGAGGCGGTCGACGCGCTGATCGGCCTCGGTTTCGGCGGCTCGCTGATCTCGGTCTTCGCCCGTCTCGGCGGCGGGATCTTCACCAAGGCGGCCGATGTCGGCGCCGACCTCGTCGGCAAGGTCGAGGCCGGGATCCCCGAGGACGATCCGCGCAACCCGGCGGTGATCGCCGACAACGTCGGCGACAACGTCGGCGACTGCGCCGGGATGGCGGC
>DATHVI010000003.1:0-26998 GCA_035461385.1 Solirubrobacterales bacterium | reverse complement strand
AGAGCTCCTCGTTGGCGCCCTCGCGCAGCTGGTCGTGGGTAACGGTCAGCCGGCAAGAGTCGCGAACCGGTTCGATCTCCCAGGTCACCCGCGAGGTTCCCTCGCTCTTCACCTCGTCGCTCCATTGCGCGTTGAAGCTCTGCACCAGCCGCCGCGGCGGATCGAGCTCGAGATTCTCGCCCTCCGAGATCAGGATCTCGCCGCTCGAGGCACTCGCGCGGTAGGCCGACCCGGGGGTCCAATCGGAGTCGATTCCGACCCCGAACGAGTAGACCCGCCGCATGCTGCTATCGGTGATCGCCTCCCAGAGCCGCTCCGGGGTCGTCTTGATGTAGATCTCGAACACCTTCTCCATCGTCTTGTCCTCCAATCGTCGTTTGAGGCCGGTGAGCGTCGCCGCCCACGGCTCGGCGTACTTGCTGACCCAGCGGTCGTGGACGAGCCTGATCGGGACCGGGTTGAGGAAGTGGAGCTTGTGGCGGCCGCGCCGCTTCGTCTTCACGAGCCCCGCCTCCTCGAGCACCCGCAGGTGCTTCATCACCCCGTAGCGGGTCATCGGCGTCCGCTGCTCGAGCTCGGTCAGCGTCTGCCCGTCGCGCTCGTAGAGCCGGTCGAGCAGCGCCCGCCGGGTCGGGTCCGCGAGTGCCTTGAACACCTCGTCCACGCCCCGGAGTATACGTGACCAAACAGTCACATGTCGGCCCGCCAACGGCAATGCTGCGCGGCAGCGCGATTCCTCAGCCTCGAGGCGGCCGGAGGCGCGCCAAAGCTGAGAAGCCGTCGTCGGCCATCGACGCAGGCGGGCGGTGCCGGCTGGGCCCGGAATCAGGCGGCGACCTGGAGGACGACGGTGCGCTCGCGGGGGCGGTCGTCGAAGTCGACGAGCACGAGCTGCTGCCAGGTCCCGAGGGCGAGCCGGCCGCCGACGACCGGGACGACCTCCGACGGGCCGACGAGCGAGGCCCGCTGGTGGGCGTGCGAGTTCGTGTCGTGGTTGAGCCGGTTGTGCTCGTAGTCGCCGTGCGGCGGGATCAGCCGGTCGAGCATCGTCCGCAGGTCGTGGACTCCGCCTGGCTCGTACTCCATCGTCGTGATCGCCGCGGTCGAGCCGCGCACGAACGCCGTCGCCTGACCCTCGGCGATCCCGCTCTCGGCGACCGCCGCCTGGGCTTCGGCGGTGATGTCGACGACGTCGGCGTCGCCGCGGGTCCGCAGGCGGAGCTCCGAGGTCTTGACCACGCTTCCAAGATAGAGCGGCCCAGCCGGCGGGCGCGATCAGCCGAGCGAGTCGAACGGCAGCGCGTGCTCCGACGAGCGGGCGCCGCGCTCACGGCGAGCGACGCCGGTGTCGACCGCCGCCTGGGCGACCGCCCGGGCGACCGACTCGGCGACCCCGCGGTTGAAGACGCTCGGGATCACGTACTCGGCATGGAGCTCGTCCGCGGGGATCACGGCGGCGATCGCCTGCGCGGCGGCGAGCTTCATCGCCTCGTTGATCTCACGGGCCCGGACCTCGAGCGCGCCCTTGAACACGCCCGGGAATGCGAGCACGTTGTTGATCTGGTTCGGGTAGTCGGAGCGCCCGGTCGCCATCACCGCGACGTCGTCGCGGACCTCCTCGGGATGGACCTCCGGCACCGGGTTGGCCATCGCGAAGACGATCGCGTCGTCGGCCATCGAGCGCACCGCGGCCGCCGACACCGCCCCGGGCCCCGAGAGCCCGAGCAGGACGTCGGCTCCGGCGAGGGCCTCGTCGGCGCTGCCGCGCACGCGCTTCGGGTTGGTTCGCTCGGCGAGCGCCGCGCGCTCGGCGTCGAGGCCGCCGGCGTCGGGGTGGATCGCGCCGCGGCGATTGCAGACGATCACGTCCTCGATCCCCTCGGCGAGCAGGATGTCGGTGCAGGCGATCCCCGCCGCTCCGGCGCCGACGACCACGACCCGCACCTCCTCGGGCCGCTTGCCGACCAGCCGCAGGGCGTTGAGCAGCGCAGCGAGGACGACGATCGCGGTCCCGTGCTGGTCGTCGTGAAAGACCGGGATGTCGAGCTCGGCCCGCAGCCGCCGCTCGATCTCGAAGCAGCGCGGGGCGGCGATGTCCTCGAGGTTGATGCCGCCGAACGCTGGCGCGACCCCCTTTACGATCGCGACGATCTCGTCGGGATCGGTGGTGTCGAGGCAGAGCGGGAACGCGTCGACCCCGGCGAACTCCTTGAACAGCAGCGCCTTGCCCTCCATCACCGGCATCGCCGCCTCGGGGCCGATGTCGCCGAGGCCGAGCACGGCGGTGCCGTCGGAGACAACGGCGACCGTGTTCGCCTTGATCGTCAGCGTCCACGCCTTCGCCGGGTCCTCGTGGATCGCCATCGAGACGCGCGCGACGCCGGGCGTATAGGCCATCGAGAGGTCGTCGCGGGTTCGCAGCGGGAGCTTCGGGTTGACCTCGATCTTGCCTCCCTTGTGCATCAGGAAGGTGCGATCCGAGACGCTCGCCACCCGGACCCCGTCGAGCTCCCGGACCGCGCGGACGACGGCGTCGGCGTGGTCGGAGTCGACGCAGGCTACGGTGACGTCACGGACCACCTCGTCGCGTTCGACGCGGACCAGGTCGATCGCGCCGAGCAGCGCCTCCGCCTCGCCGATCGTCGCCGCCACCCGCGCGAAGGCGCCGCTCGTCTCGGGCAGGTGGATCCGCATCGTGAAGCTGTACGAGGCCGAGGGCTGAAGCCTCGGCGTCGCAGGCATCGGGCTCTCGTCGGGCAATCTCCGTCCTCCTCGGGGGGTCGCCGAAAAGCTAGCGCTTGAACTCGATCTCGCGAATTACCGCCGCCGGGGCGCCGGCCGCGATCACGCGCGGCGGGATGTCGCGGGTGACGACCGAGTTCGCGCCGATCACCGCCCGCTCGCCGATCTCGACCCCGCCGGTGACGACGCAGTTGACCCCGAACCAGACGTTCGAGCCGATCCGCACCGGCCCGCGGGGCACGAACCCCTGCCGGGTGACCGGAAGCTCGGGGTCGTCACGGCGATGATCGGAGTCGCCGACGAAGCAGCCGTTGGCGAACATCACGTGGTCGCCGATCTCGATTCGCTCGAACGCGGCGAGCATCGTCCCCCGGTTCAGAAAGCAGTCGGCGCCGATCGCGATCCGCGCCTGCGGCGCCAGGGTGAGCCAGCATCCCGGCTCGAGCAGCGTCCCCTCCCCCACCTCGAGCCTGCCCTCGTCGAGCGCCTCGAGCACCTCGCCCTCGACCGGGTGGCGGATGTAGGCGCCCCGGCGAGCCATGTGGCGGTCGATCCGCCAGCGTCGCAGCGGACGGCGGTTGCGCTCATACCAGCGGCGCTTCCGCCACCAGGTTCGCCACGCCTCGAGCTCGCCCATCGCCTCGCAGGTTCCCAGACCCAGGCGGGGAGCCGCGGTCACGGTGCCTACGGTTCGACGACATCCTCTCCGGAGCGGCAGGGGGGCGGGGCCTGCGAGCACTCCGGGAGGTCCGAGAGCTCGAAACCGCCCGGCTCGGCCGGCGGAAGGTCCTCGGGCGGGGCCGTCGCCGGATCGGGTTCGACCGGCTCCGTCTCCGGAGCGGTCACCGGCTCCGGGGGTACGGGGGCAGCGAGCGCGGTCACCAGTCCCGCGACGAGGTCGTCGATCTCCTGCTCCGCACCGGCGATCCTGGCGGCGAGCGCCTCCGCGTCGGCGCCGGTGGCGGCGACGAGCCCGTCGGTCGCCGACGCGAGCCGTCGCAGGCACCGCCTCGCGGCCGAGCCGGCATCCTCGGCCGCGAGCTGCGCCTCCTCGCCTCGCCGGGAGGAGACTGCCTGCCCGAGCGACGCGAAGCCCCGCGCCAGGCAACCGCCCGCCTTCGCGAGCTGATCGGCGAGCTCTCGGTCGAGCTCCGGGGCCGCGGTCTCGTCCGCGAGCGCCTCGGCGGTCTCCTCGAGCTCGGTCAGCTCGGCCGAGGCGGCCTCACGAGTTGCCTTCCGCGGATCCTCGACCACGGTCTCGGCGATCACGAGCATGCGGCCGGTGAGATCGGCGAGCTGCGACACCTGCGCCAGCGCGCGAAGCTCCGGCGAGGTCTCCTCGCCCTCCCCGTCGCCACCGCATCCTGCGATCGAGACCATCGCCGCGAGCGTCGCCGTCAGGATCCCGAGATGACGCCTCGTTGCCGAGCGCGTCGTCACCTCGACCGACCCTACCGCCGCCGAAACGGTCGCCTCGAGTCAGTCACCGCCGACCTCGCGGAGGGTGACGGTGGCGTGCTCGGCGACCTCCCGGGCCAGCTCAAAGGCCTCCTGTCCGCCCGCTTCCGCGCCGGAGCCCTGGACCCGGTAGGTATCGCTGCCGAGGGTGAAGAAGTAGGCGAATTGCCTCGCCTGGCCGAGCTCGTCGCGTTCGCCCTCGAACACGTACAGCAGCGCGTCCTTGCCATCGACCGAGACCTGCTCGTCGAGCGCTATCTGCCGGTAGGTCGGGTCGCGCGCTTCGTTGCTCTCCTGGGCGATGGCGACCAGCGAGCCGGGATCGTCCTCGCCGGCGAAGCGGTTGATCCCGAGCCTGACGTTCCCGTCCGGGCTCAATCGCCTCGTCCGCGTGTGGGTCGGGTCCGACTGCTGCTCCTCGGTGTTCTCCTTGGTCCAGCCGGCCGGAAGCTCGACCTGATAGGCGCCCCCGGGCGTCTCGAGCTCGTATTCGACCGTCGGGCCGCCGCCGTCCCCGCCGCCGTCCCCGCCGCCAACCAGCCCGAAGGCGAAGGCCGCGCCCACCCCGACCGCGAGGACGGCGAGCCCCGCGAGGATCCCGACCAGACGCCGGCGCCCGTGGGGCGGCCGCGCAGCGGGCGCTGGCGGGGTCGGCGCCGGCCGGGTCGCAGCGGGCGGTGGCGAGGTCGTCCCGGGGCGCGTCACCGGGGGTGGCGCTTCGGCGGGGACCGTCTCCGGACCGGCCTCGCGATCCGCCGGCGCACTCGTCGGCGGTGCCGGCGCAGCCGGGGGCGCGGCGGTGTCGCGGCGGGCGGCGACGGTCTGTCCCTCGGTGGAGGGAACGTCCTCGGTCGGGCCCTCGACCCGCTCGCTCTCCGGGTGGGGCTCCTCGGCGCGCCCGGCCGGAGCCTGGGTCGGCGCCTCGCCGCCACGCGCCTCGGGGCCGGCGGGCTCGCGCGCAGCCTCAGGGGGCCCCTCGGCCGTTTCGGCCGGCTCGACTCCGGGGCCCGCCTCGGGCGGGGCGGCGGCGCTCGCCCCGGGGGCGGCGGTCCCGGCGGGCTCAGGGGCGGCGGCGCCGGTGGACTCGCCCGCGCCGGCGGGAGGAAAGCTCATGAATTCGCTCTCGACCCCTCGGTCCGGCGCCGGTTCCGGCGCGGCGGTCGAGGGCGGAGTCGGCGTCCGTCCGGACTCGAACGGCGCCGGGGTGAGCGGCTCGTGCGTCACCCGGGTGCCGGGCTCGGGCGGAAGCCGGGCCTCGCGCCGCCACCGCGGCCCGATCACGTCGATCAGGATGTCCTCGAGCTGGTGCCACGCGGGCTCAGCCCCGTCCGGACGGTCCTCGGGGCGCTTCTCGAGCAACCCCATCACCCAGCCGGCCAGCCGAGGATCGACTTCTGGGCGGACCTCCGCCAGGGTCGGAGGCTGCTCGTTGATGTGGCGCATGAGGATCGCCATCGGCGCCTCCTCCTGGGGGAACGGGAGCCGGGCGGCGAGCATCTCGTAGGCGAGCACCCCGGTCGCATAGAGATCGGTCCGGGGACCGATCTCCTTGCCCATCGCCTGCTCGGGTGCCATGTACGCGGGGGTGCCCACCGTGGTCCCGGTGGCGGTCATGAACCCGGTTGCGGCGCCGCTCGAGGCGCGGGCGATGCCGAAGTCGGTGATCTTGATCCGCCCCTCGTCGGTGACCATCAGGTTCTCGGGCTTGAGATCGCGATGGACCACCCCGGCGTGCTCGGCGTGAGTGAGCGCCGCGAGCAGGCCCTCGAGCACGCCGGCGACCTGAGGTGTGGTGAGCGTCCTCACGAACGGGCGCAGCGACCCACCGGGCACGTACTCCATCGCGATGTACGGAGTTCCCTCGTGCTCGAAGTACTCGTGGACGACGACGATATTGGGGTGGGCAAGGGACCCGGCCAGCCGCGACTCGCGCACGAACCGCTGCGCGAACGACGGATCGTCGACCGCCTGCCGGGATAGCTCCTTGAGCGCGACGAGCCGATCGAGGTCGGTTTGCCTGGCGAGGTAGACGACCGCCATCCCGCCGCGTCCAAGCATCCTCACGACCTCGTACCGGCCGATCTTGCGCTCCGTGCTCATCGCGCCCTCGTCACTCGTCCGGCTGGCCGCGCATGCCGCTCCGGCATGCTCTAAGCCTACGCGCTCACCCGCGTCTGACCCGGACTAACCACGGCGATGGCGCCCGGAGGGACGCCGTCGGTGAGGCCGGACAGCGTCTGCACGTAGACGGCGCGCCCCGCGACCGCAATCGTCGGCGAGGAAGACCCCGGCAGGGTCGAGACCACGGTCGTGCACGGCTTCGTGCTCGGGCTTGGGACCTGCGTGCAACCAACGATCGGGGCTCCGATCAGGTCCGGCTCGCAAAGCACCGCCCCGCCTTCGATCGTGACCGTCGATTGGCGGGGCGTGAGGACGACCCGACCCCCGTGGGCGCAGAAGATCTGCGCGTTCGTCGTCACCAACGGCGGCATGCAAACTTTCTGAGTAATCGCTTTACGTAAGCGATCGTACCGGTTAGGATCGGGCCGGCAATTCAGGAGGGTGGTTCGGTGGGCTCCTGGCACCACGCCAGAGTCTTTGTCATCGACGGTCACGCGATTTACCGACGGGGGATCGTGGCGTCCCTGGGCACGGTCTCGGAAGCGACCGGAGTCGGGGATGCGGGCAGCGTTCGCGCCGCCCGCGAGAACGAACGCCTCGCCGACGCGACGCTGGTCCTGCTCGACCACGACCTGTCGGGCGCCCGGGAGATGATCCGTGAGCTTCACAGCCGCGACGTGGCGATCCTCGTCTGCACGGAGAGCGTCGACGAGGACGCGATGCTCGCCTCGATCCAAGCCGGCGCGCGCGGCTTCCTGTCGAAGGCGACGCTGACACCCGAGAAGCTGGCCGCCGCGATCCGGGCAGCCCACACCGGCGCGGGCGTGATGGCGCCCGAGCTGCTCGGAAACCTGCTCGAGGGGATCTCGCGAGTCTCGCGCGAGGTACTCGAGCCGAACGGCCTCTCGCTCGCCCGCCTGACGGCGCGCGAGCAGAGCGTGTTGAGGCTGATCGCCGAGGGCTATCAGACGCGCGAGGTGGCCGAGCAGCTCAGCTACAGCGAGCGGACGATCAAGAACGTCGTCCACGACATCTTGACCAAGCTCGGCGCCCGCGGTCGCTCCCAGGCGGTCGCCCAGGCGATGCGAGAGGGACTGATCTAGTGCCGTCGCACCGGCAGGCGCACGAGCCTGAGCACGACTCTCGCGAGGCCGAGGGCGAGCGGTCGATCGAGTGCCCGAGCTCACCCACCGACGTCGCCGCGACGATCGGCAACTCCTCGTTCTCCGCGCTCGCCGCGGAGGGAGCCGGGATCCTGCCCGACGGGCGCGCGCATCCTGATGTCGAGGCGACGATCGCGCGGACACGCAACGCCGGGGGCACGCTCGCCGACGGGGTCCGCGCCAGCGCCGAGGAGGCGCTGGGTGAGTCGCTCGCGGACGTTCGCGTCCACACCGACGGAACCGCGGACGCACTCGCCCGCTCCGTCGCCGCCCGCGCGTTCACGACCGGCAGCGACATCTACTTCGCCCGCGGCGAGTACAAGCCCGCAAGCTCGGACGGCGAGCGGCTGATCGCGCACGAGCTCGCCCACGTCGTTCAGCAGCGGGGCGCGCCGACGAGCGGCCCGATGCGGGTGAGCGAGCCGGGTGAGGACCTCGAGGTGGACGCGGACGAGGTGGCCCGTGACCTCTCCGGGTAGCGCAGCCGGGCGCTCGCGCTGGGCGTTCGTCGAGGGGCGGGTGCGCGCGGCCGTCGAGCAGGTCGCCGCCACCGACCCGAACCCGACCGACCCGTTCCGCGGGCTCTACGTCTCCGACGACCTCGCGCTCGCACTGGCCCGCACCCCGGGGGGGCCCGACCTCGACCAGCGCCTCGAGCTGGCCGCGAAGCGGCTCGAGCTCGACGCGCTCGACGCGACCGTCCTCGCGGTCTGCATCGCCCCTGAGCTCGACCCGCGCTTTGGCCGGCTCTTCGCCTACCTCCACGACGACGTCACCCGGAAGCTCGCCAGCCCGCGGCTGGTGGCGCGCCTGCTCGAGGTCGAAGGCGTCCGGGTGGCGGATGTCCTCAGCTGCTTCGACGCCGATCGCCGGCTGCGCTCGGTGGGCGCCCTCCGCCTCGACGCCGACGACGGCACCGTGCCGCTGGCGGAGCAGGGCGTGCGGGTTAGCGGGCAGCTCGCGTCGTTCGTGGTCGGCGCCCGCCTCGACCAACCTCCGGGCGAGGGATGGTGGCAGCGGATCGAGGCTCCCGGACACGAGATCGGCCGCGGACCGGCGATCGAGCGCCTGCGCCGGATCCTCGGAGCGCCGAGCCCGGTGCCGGTTCTCGTCGCGGGCGACGACGCGCCGCTGGGGCTGTCCGTCGCCGCCCGGCGCCCGGTGCTCGTGGTCGACGTCTCGCGCCTCACCGATCAAGCGGCGATGCGGGAGGCGACGCTGGCGGCGGCGCTCGAGGGTCGGGTACTCGCCTTCGACGGCCTCGAGGGGTTGCCGCGGGAGAGCCGCGGGCGCGTCACCCGAGCGCTCACCAGCCGGGGACCGCGGGCGTTGCTGTGCGCGCGCCGGCGTGACGCGGCGCTGGTGCTCGAACGCGAGACGGTGACCGTCTGCGAGCTGCCGCCGATGAGCTACGCCGAGCGCTGCACCGCCTGGTCGGCGCAGACAGGCGCGGACCGCGTGCAGGAGGTGGCGGCGAAGTTCCGCCTCTCGGCGGTCCAGATCGCGCATGCGGCCGCGGTCGCGCGGCTCGAGGCCTCGAGCCGCGGCGGGAGGCAGCCCGCGCCGGAGGATCTCGACCTGGGCGCGCGGCAGGCGTCCACCACGCGGCTCGGCGAGCTCGCGCAGCGGCTCGAGCCGCGCTTCCGGTGGCGCGACCTGGTCCTGCCGGCGCGGCAGCTCGAGGTCCTGCACTCGATCTCGAGCTACCTGCGCCACCGCGACCTCGTTCTCTCCGAGTGGGGCTACGAGCGAACCGTCGCCCATACGCAGGGAATCAAGGCGCTGTTCGCCGGCGAGTCGGGAACCGGGAAGACGCTCGCGGGACAGGTGCTCGCGCGCGAGCTCGGCCTCGAGCTCTACCGGATCGACCTCGCGACGGTTGTCTCGAAGTACATCGGCGAGACGGAGAAGAACCTGAACGAGGTATTCGACGCCGCCGAGGGCTCGAACGCGATCCTCTTCTTCGACGAGGCCGACGCCCTGTTCGGGAAGCGATCCGAGGTCAAGGACGCCCACGACCGCTACGCCAACATCGAGGTCGCCTATCTGCTGCAGAAGATGGAGGGCTATCCCGGGGCGGTGATCCTCGCCACGAACCTGCGCCAGAACGTCGACGACGCCTTCCTGCGCCGGCTCGACTTCATCGTCGACTTCCCGTTTCCCGACGCCGAGGACCGGACCAAGATCTGGCGCCTGCTGCTCCCCGAAACCGCCCCGGTCGCCGACGACGTCGACCTCGACTTCCTCGCCGATCGCTTCCGGCTGTCGGGCGGCGGGATCCGTAACTGCTCGGTGGCCGCTGCTTTCCTCGCCGCCGAGGATGGGGGGTCGATCACGATGGAGCACCTGGTCCGCGCCGTAGCGCTGGAGTACGGCAAGCTCGGCCGGCTCACGATCGAGGCCGACTTCGACCGCTTCCACGAGGCGATCCGCGGCCCGGCGCCGGGGCGATGAGCGAGCACGACCCGGCGGCCGAGCCCGCGGCCGAGGCGCCGGCGCCGGAGGGCCCGCTCGAGGAGGCCGGGCTCGAGCCCGAGGCGCCAGGCGCGGCGCCGGCGAGCGCCCGCGGGAGGCGGCGGGCGATCGGCGCGACCGCGGCTGCAGGCGACGCCGACCCCGAGCTCGCGGGGCGGCTCGGCGCGACCGACGTGCGCACCCGCGCGGCGATGATCGCGCGCCTGCAGGGGGGCCGCGGCAACGCCGTCGTCGTCCAGCGGCTCGGCGCGGGCCGCTCCGGCGCCGTGCTCCAGCGCGAGGACGCGGGGGCCGGCGTTGACGCGGACGCCGAGGAGGAGCTGCCGCCGGAGCTGCTCAGCCTGGCCTCCGCCGGGTTCGCCCCGCTTGCCGCACCCGCCGGAGCGGCGCCGTCGGCCGGAGCCGGCGCGGCCGCGGAGCCGCTCCGGGGCGGCGAGGCGGCGGCGGGAGGCGAGGCGGCGCCGGCGCCCGGGTCCGGCGGCGCCCGGCCCCCGGCACGGGTGATCGAGCACGAGTGCGCCGACTGCAATGCGGCCGTCGCCCACGTCAACTCCGGTGCCTACCTCGGCGAGGCGTCGGTGCAGATCGCGCCGGCGGCGGGCGAGATCCGCGTCTCGGGCTCGGGCAGCGCGTTCACAGCCGAGGTCGACATCGCCTGGCCGATCGATGTCGCCGCGTCGAGCATGGAGGTCACGAACTTCACCTGGCCGAACATGAGCTCGGCCGACGCCGCCGCGGTCGACGCCTTCCGCGACGCCCTGCTAGCCCACGAGGAGGGCCATTTCATCGAGGTCGAGGCGATCCTCGCCGGGCAGCCGGCGAAGCTGACGGCGACCGGTCGCACGCGACGGGCCGCGGCCGAGGCGCTCCAGACGCGAGCGCGCGAGGCGCTGGTCGCGGCCCAGAGCGCGATCGAGCAGGCGACCACCGACTACGACTCGCGCACCAACCACGGTCGGACGCAGTCGGCGGTCGGCGGCACCGACGTCCACCTGCAGTGCCCGCGGGTCGCAGCCGAGGAGGAGGGGGCGGCACCGGGCGCCCCCACGCCGGGCGGCGGCGGCCCGGCCGCCGACGAAGCGGCCGCCGGGCTCGCGGCGGCGCAGGACGCGGCCGAGCGGCGCCGGGTCGAGCAGGTGGCGGGCCAGGTACGTCGCGGCTCCGGCCTGCAGCGGCGCCGCCGCGCCCCGCGGCGAGGCATCCAACGCAAGGCGCCGCTCAGCTCGATCTCCCCGGGGATCTCGAACGAGATCAAGGACATGAGCAACGATCAGAAGCTCGCGAAGGTCCGCGAGCTGCTCGACGGGGGCGGGTCGTCCCACGACGTCGCCTACGTCTGGGCCTCGTTCGGCGACCAGGCGCTCGAGATCGCCCGGAGCGACCCCGAGACCTTCAAGCGCAGCGTCGACGCGGCGGGAATGATGATTGCCGACCTGAAGGCGTTCGGAGAGCTGCGCGACAGGTTCAAGTCGGACGTCGAGGGGCTTGCGCTCGCCTACACGTCGCAGAACCGCGACTACGTCGCCAAGGAGATCGAGCGGATCGGCGTGACCGAAGCCGAGCACGGCGGCACGCCATCGGCCGAGCAGCAGCACGAGCTGCGCGAGCTGCAGAAGTGGGCGGAGCTGCTCGCCGACTGCCGGGACGTGATGGGGCGGCTGCGCGCCACCCCAGTCGGTTACGAGCCCGAGGTGATCGACGCGCCCGGCGGCGGCTTTCGAAGCTACGTCTCGGTCGCGACCTTCAACCCGGACTCGCCGCCCGCGTACCGCGAGCGGCCGGGCTCGATCCCCTGGGCGCACGGCGCCGAGGAGGCGTCGCGCACGGCAAAGTTCAAGCCCTGGGAGGCGGTCAAGGCCCAGTGGGACGAGGTCGCGAAGGTCAAGGCGGTCGCCGAGATGCGAAGCCCGACGCTCGGCTACCTCGGCCGCGAGGGCGATCCGCGGGCGTTCGCCGAGGCAGACCTCGCCGACGCTCGCACCCAGGCGGGCCAGGCCCTCAACCTGCTGATCGGGCGGATCGAGAAGGCGGTGCCGTTGATCGGCGCCGAGATCGACTACAACGATCTCGTCCCGATCCACGACCAGCTCTTCGCCGGCGCCCAGGGCGCGAGCGGGATCAACTGGTCGCTGCCGGTCGAGCAGGCGATCGCCCGCCGCCACATCGAGGCCGCCGACACCGCGGCGATGCTCGCCGCGCTCGGCCTCGGCGCGCTCCAGGCCGCGGTCTTCCTGTTCGCACCGTTCGCGAGCGTCGGCATGGCCGCCGCGCTGATCGGCTTCGGGATCGGGATCGGCATCGGCCAGGCGACCATGAGCTGGGATCGCTACTCGGCGCTGAAGGCCGGATCGGAGGCGTTCGCCGACCCGCGGCTCGCGATCCTCTCGAAGGAGAAGGCCGACAGCGCCCTGTTCACGGCGATCATCGACACCGCGTTCGCGTTCGTCGACGCCTCCGGAGCGCCCGCCGCGCTGCGCGCGGCGGGCAGGTCGCTGGCCGAGGCCGGCGAGGTCGGCGCCCGCGCCTCTGCCGAGCTGGCGCTGCGCAACCTCGGCAAGCAGGCCGGCGAGGGCGGCGCCCGCGCGGTCGAGCGGGCGGTGCTCGAGCTCGGCCCGCACGAGGCGAGCAGGATCAGCGGCCGCAGCTACGAGCAGCTCGCCGAGATCGTCGGCAAGGAGTCGGCGACCGGCAAGCGGCTGATGGCGCTCGCGGGGCTCGGCCCTGAGGCGGCGCAGAAGGGGGTGGCTGCGGCCGCGGACAAGCTCAAGGACCTGGCGAAGCTGCCCGCCGGCGAGGCGAACGAAGCGGTCCTGGCGGCGATCGACCAGATCGGGGTCCTCGGCACCCTGCGCCGCGGCGGCGGCTGGAAGGCGGTGACGGGGGCGGTCGGCGAGGGCAGCGCCGCCGCGGGCCGTCTCGAGGCCTGGCGGCAGGGTTTGATGGAGGAGCTCAAGCGCTTCCTCGCCGAGACCGACGAGGTGACCAAGGCGGTGCGCACTGGCACCGAGCGCGCGACCAGCGACCTCGACATCCAGGCGGTCGGCGGCGAGGCGGCGCTCAACGCCGAGCGCGGCAAGCAATGGCTGGCGGCACGAGTCGGCTGCGGCAAGGAGGAGCTCAAGCACGTCCTCGACGCGACGATCTTCGTCGATCCGACCCGCGCTCACCTGCACCAGGTGATCCAGGGGTTGAGCGAGGCCGACCGGGCCGCGATCGACGCAGCCTCCTCCGGGCTCCAGCAGCGGCTTCAATTCGCCTCGCGCCTCGCCGAGGCGGAGGCGAAGGGCGACGCGAAGCTCGCCGCCGAGATCACCGCCGAGGCCGCCGAGCGGGGCATCGCCGACCTGAAGCCGTTCAAGCCGTTCACCGACGCCGAGCAGGCGGCGATGGCGAGGCAGATCGACGGCTTGGTCAACGAGCTCGAGTCGGTCACCGATCCGGCCCGGCGCGCGCAGCTCGTGAAGGAGATCGGCGAGAAGCAGGCGATGATCAACGCCTCGAATCCCGAGGCCTACCTCGGCGGCGGCGTGCGCTTCTGGGTCACCGGCAGGCCCGGTGACGTCGAGAAGCTCGAGGCGGCCGGCGCCAAGCTGCTCAGCGGCCCGACAGCCGCCCAGCGGATCGTCGCCGCGCTCGACGAGGGCAAGTTCTTCGACCAGGCGATGGCCGCCGCCCGCAAGCCGGCGCAGCGACTGACCGAGGTTGCCGACGCGCTCAAGGACATCGGCAAGCACGGCGCCCGCGCCTGCCAGGTCACGGGCGTCGCGGGGGGAGCGAGCGAGCAGCTGGCCGCGCTCGGCGCCCGCCTCGAGTTGCTCGCGAAGGCGGCGAAGCGAGCCGACTTCCTCAAGGCGCTGGGGGACCCGCAGCAGCTCGAGCGCCTGATCGCGCATGCCGAGGATCTGCTCGCCGAGGCGCGTCACCAGGTCCGCCACGGGATCTCCGAGCTCGACAGCGCGGCGAGGATCGTCGAGGTCTCGGCCGACGATCTCGCCAAGCTGCGCTTCTGGACCGCCTTCGATCTCAAGTTCGCGGCGGCCGGCAACGCGATCGAGGCGTCGATGCCGGCGGTCCGCGAGGCGCTTCAGCAGAAGCTCCGCAACCTCGAGGAGGAAGAGGCCGGCGAGGAGACCGGCGCCGAGAGGGCCGATGTCGGGGCAGGGATGAGCTCGGAGGCCGCGCCGATGAGCGTCGGGCCGGCCGAGGGGGCTCCGGTATCGCGACTCGCGCGTGCGGCGCGCGGCGATCGCCGGGTCCTGGCCCGCCGCGGGCCGCCGCCGCCCGAGTTCATCCAGTACCGCGAGATACCCGACGCCTCGGCCCGGCTCGTCGAGGACGCCGAGAAGCTCGAGCGGGAGAAGGTGCCGGAGCTCCAGGCGGCGATCGACGGGCTCGACGAGGGCGGCATCGCGCGGATCGGCCGCGAGGCGGCGCTTCTGTACTCGACGATCGAGGGGAGCTACTCCGGGGCGCCGCGGACGGTCGAGCGCGGCCGCGCGTTCGAGGACGCCAAGCAGGCGCTGGCCGGCACGCTGGGCCCGCAGACGTTCCGCGGCCAGTCGCTCGGCGAGGTCCCCGAGGACTACGCGGAGGGGGATCTCGCCGCCGCCACTTACCGGCACGCCGCGCAGATGGCCTGGGTCGCGAAGGACGCGAACGCGCTGCTCGACCTGCTCGAGCTGCTCGCGACCGAAGGGCACCTGACCGAGGAGGAGGAGTGGCGGTGCGTCGGGCTGATCCGCCAGCACCCGAATCCGTGGCACGTCGCCTGGATGCGCGCGGCGGTGCATGACGCCGGGCTTGCGGACTGGATGGAGACCGGCTTCGTGGGCGGCGCCGCGGAGGGGATGGGGCTGACCCTGCACGCGGCCGAGCGGCTCGCCGCCGAGGGCAAGCTCGCCCCGGGCGAGGAGGTCGCGAAGCTCGAGGTCCTGCCGTCGTCAGGGATGGTCCGCGTCGTCACCCCGACCAGCCCGCGCGAGCTCGCGACCGAGCTCTACGGCGAGGAGGCGGTCGGGATGCAGCTGCTCACGACCTACAACCGCAACGTCGTCTCCGGCGTCGGCGCCGAGGGGTGGATCCGGGCCGGGACCGAGCTCGCAGTCGACCCGGGCCTGCTCGCGGGCCACTACCGCACCGTGTTCGCCGCCGTCGGCTCGACCCGCTACCGCGCCGATCGCCCGTTCCTCGAGGGCTCGACGCCGGGGGCGGCGGTGACCGGCACGACCGGTCGCTACCTGCTCCAGTGGCCGGAGCCGCCGGTGCCGAAGGACACGCCGGTCTTCGAGGGGAAGCCGTTGTTCCAGTCGACCCGCAGCCGCGTCAACTACATCTGGGTCTACTGGTGGGTTGAGAACGATCCCGAGGCGGTCGCCCAGGGCCTGGTGCCCGAGCGCGAGCACCCCGAGGACGACCGGCCGCGGCCGCTCGGGGTCGAGGAGCTCGGCACCGACGACGCGGCCTTCGAGCACGAGTGGAAGGTGCCGGGGACCCACGTCGTCCACTGCGAGCTCGACATCAGGGCGGTCGACGACCTCGACCGGACCTCGATCGAGCTCGCCCTCGGCGGCACCGAGCTCGACCTGCGTCAGGCGCAACCGGTCGCCTCGCTCGGCGAGGTGACCGAGATCGAGTGGATGCGAGTCGAGGACCCGCGCCGGATCGTGGTCTTCGGCGAACAGACCTTCGCGGAGGCGGCGCACTGGCGCGAGGAGATGGAGCGGCGCGGGATGCCGATCTTGCCGCCGCCGGAGGAGGAGCCGGCCACGGAGGGTGCGGAGGAGGAGGCGCCGAAGTTCCTCAAGGGTGACCCGCGCGGCCTGCTCGAGAGGCTCCGCGAGCAGCGCCGCGCCCTGCCCGGCGACGAGGACATGGCCGAGGAGCTCGACAAGCAGATCGAGGCGCTCGACAAGCTGATCGAGCGGACCGGCGAGACGGGCCTGCGGCAGGTCGAGGGCATCTACGTCGCCGAGGAGGAGCGCTCGACCGCGATCCAGCTCCAGCTCTACGCCGGCTTCGATCCCGATGATCCGCTCTCGGTCGCGGTCTGGGACTTCACGCTCCCGGGCCCGCCGCGGTCGTACAGGTCGTTCGGCTACGACGCCGGCGCCGCGCTGCGCGAAGCGCTCGACGAGTTCGCCGACGACGCGCCGTATCCGGACGGCAACGTCCGGGTGACGATCGGGTCCTGGCTGCTCGAGGGCGAACGCGACATCCCCTCCGAGACCCTCACACTGAAGACCGACGGCGGGATGATCCTCGACGACATCCTGCGCTGGGTCGCGATGGGGGCGCTCGCCGTGGCCCTCGTCTTCCCGCCGGTCGCGCTTCCGGCGCTGGTCGTCTCAGGCGTCGCCGGCGGGATCGCCGGCGGGATGAGCATCCACGATCGCCTCGAGCACGGCGACTTCGAGTGGGACTTGGAGACGGGACTGGACGTGCTCGACATCGCCGGCGCGGTCACGGCCGGGGCGGGGGCGGTCGCGAGCGCGACGGTCCGCGGCGTCGGCCGGCTGACGATGATCGCCCGGGTCGGCGGCGCCCTCGACGTCGTCGAGATCGGGGTGCTCGGGGCGTCGCACTTGGGCGAGATCCAGAAGGCCTCGGCGACCGGCGATCCGGACAAGGTCGCGAACGCGCTGCTGCGCGCGCTCGGCGAGGGGGCGCTGTACGCGGTCGTGCATGCGCGCGCCCGGCAGATCAGTCGGGCGGGAGCGCCGGCCGAGGGGCCGGACGTGCCGCGATTCGACATCCCCGGAGTCGAGCCGCCGTCACGTACCGCACGGGGCACCACCCGCGGCGGCGAGCCCGAGGGCCCCGGGGGCCGCGCCGCCGAGGAGCCGCTGCCGGAGTCGGCCGACGCGGAGGCGCACCGGACCCGGCACGAGGAGTGGGCCCAGCGAGTGCGCGAGACCGGGCTCGGACCGCGCGACCCGGTCGGTCCCGCCGCCGGCCCGCCGCTCAAGGCGGGGACGTTCGCCGACGGGATCGAGACTCCCGACGCGGCAATCGCGAAGTACGACGAGGCCCTCGCGCGCGCCGGCGGCCGCGAGGTCGGGATCTTCCGCAACATCGAGACCGGCCGCTACGCGGTCCGGGTCGGCACCGAGCATGGCGTCAGCGCGCCGCTCGCCGGGCGCTGGGAGACGGTCCTGCACCGTCATCCGAATCCCGAGAACGTGCTGACGCGGCGAATGCCCGCTCCTCACGACGTCCAGGAGACCGCGCTCGCGGCCTGGCGCGCCGGCAAGCCGATCACCGAGTTCATCGACTTCCAGTACCCCGACGGGCGGCGCGGCCTCAGCGCCTACACCGTCGACCCCGACGCGCGCACGATCACGATCGAGTGGGAGCGCCCGGACGGGACCAGGGCGCGACGGACGGTCGGCAGCCTCCAGGAGTACGCCGACATGTACTGCGAGCGCACGACCCACGTCGATCCCTCGAGCCCCGAGTACGAGTGGATCATGCGCGACCTCGACGACTTCTACAAGCACCGCTCGCCGAGCGGGCCGACCGCAGTCGGGGCGGCGCGGCTTGGCGAGGCGTCGGCGGCGCCGCGCGACCTACCGGTCCAGCTGGTGACGCCGGCCAAGGTCGGCGGCCGCTGGACGGGGTTCCCCGACACCGTCCCCGAGGGGGTCGTGCTCGAGTTCCCCGGCGGCGAACGCGTCTGGCGGACCGAGGCGGGGATCGGGATCGAGAGCAAGCTCGGGCCGGCGCCCGGCCGAGCCGGCTACGAGCGCGAGCTCCCCTCGCGCGGCCAGTACGCCGACCCCGGCTACCAGGAGGCGCTCTACGAGCTCGCCCACAGCCAGGGCCAGGGGACGGGCTTCGAGTCTCCGTACGGCATCCGGCTCGCGCCGCGCGAGGTCAACCAGCGGCTGCAGCGGTGGGGGATCGAGGAGTACCTCTACCGGCTGCGCGACGAGTATCCCGACCTCGACTTCCACCTGATCACGGACACGCGCTCGGTGGAGGGCTCAACCCGCCTGGCCGAGATCCAGTACCGCGTCGACGCCACCTGGCATGGCGAGCGCCGGCGTCTGTTCGAGTTCGGCATCCAGGTCGAGGGCTCGCTGGCCCAGCCGGACATCAAGCTCGTGGACCCGACGATCTGGGACGCCGACCTGGTCGACATGCTGGGGGTGGACATGGGCGACGTCCACGCCCGCTTCGAACTCGTCGACCTGGCGTCCCTGCATCCGGCGCCGGCGCCGCCGTAGGCGCCGCCCTCACAGCGGGGAGGTCCCCACGTACGTCCCATCCGCACCCCGCACATACCGCACCCGCTGGCCCCCGGGCAGGAAGAACTCGATCGCGTGCAGGTAGTCGGCATCGCCGAGGTCGCCGGCCAGCCGCTGCATCGCCGCCTCGACGTTCGCGATCGCGTCGGGCCCGCCGCGGGGGACGTGGACGACGAGCGTTCCTCCCGCTTCCACGCCCTCCATCGGGACGACGAGCTGGCTTAGCTTTCCGGCGCCCGGGCGCACGGTCTTGCTCCGGATGGCGCCAACGATCTGGTTCACGGTCGTTGCCTCGACGCGCCCGAGCTCGCCCCGCTCCCGGTAGCCGCGCCGGGCTCCCGTGAGCGTTGCGATCTCGACCCGCTGCGGGACGACAGTGCCGTCCGCCTGCCTGACGTGCACGATCAGATCGGCGCTGCGACCGCTCGTCGAGGGCGGCACGACCTCGATTCGCACCACCTCCGGTCGCGCGTGCAGGTGGAGGATCGTCTTCAGCTCCGCGGCGTGCCCCCGGGTGTGGACCCCAACCGCCATCCCCTCCCGGGGCGAGACGCCGCGCCCGCCGCTGCCGGTGCGGGTGAATATCTCCGTCAGCCCGGCGACCGACCGCTCTGAAGCTGACAGCTTCGGCAGCTCCTCGACGAGCGCCTGCGCGCGTGTCGCCGGCGTACTCGGCAACGGAGGCCCGATCGCCTGCCGGGTGGTGGCGGCGGCCGCGCCGGCCGCGCCCGACTCGACCCGGCCGAGCTCGGTAAGCGCGTTCCAGACGGCGCCCTCGAGGTCGATGTTGGCCGGCGGGGTCAGATGCGGGTACTGCTCGGCGATGTGCCGGTAGATGTCGTCGTCGGTCCAATCCGGGAGGTCCCGCCACTTCGGGAACGCGACGGCGGGGTCGACGCCGTCGGCGACGAGGCGCTGCGCGTAGTGCCGCATCGCCGCGTACGCCTCGAACTCCTGCATGAACAGCTCCATGCTCGGCCGGTAGGTGTCCTGGAGGTAGTGGACGGTCTCGTGGAGCAGGTTGAGCGCGACCGAGTCCTTCGCCCCCTCCTTGACGAAGATGAACCCGTTGCTGGGGTCGTAGAAGCCGTCGGCGCGCAGCATCCGCTCCTCGGTGATCAGGCGAGCCGCCTCGTCGGCGCCGAAGACCTCCTCGAGGGCGTCAGGAGTGAGCGGCTTGATCCGGCCCGTCGCCTCGAAGTCGTCGAGCGCGCGGTTGACGGCCTCGTCGCCGAGCCGGCGGATCTCGGCGACCACGTCCTCCAGATCGACGCGGTGGAACGACGTGCCGATCGCCTCGATGACCCTCACCACGGAGGCCTGGATCTCGGCTTCTCGCGTAACGGTCGCCATCACCCGCCGAGCGCCTTGCTCCCCGATCTCGGGCACAGACCTCAGCACAGCTCTGAGTTCGGGCAGGCCCGTGTCGCCGACGCGCGCCGCCCGCACGGCGTCCCCGATCAGGCCGATGCAGCGCACGACGTCGAAGGCGTCGAGTCCGAGCCCGACGAGGTCGAGCGCGACCGGCAGCAGATCGGGATCATTTGCCGAGATATCGGCGAGCACGGGGTCGAGCGAGACGTCGGAAGCGGCGGATTCTGCAAGGAAGCTCGAGACGCTCTCGCTGAGCTGGTAGCCGCCGACCCCGACGGCGACGACCGTGCCGGCGACGGTGAGCGAGGTTCCGGCGCTCGGTAGCGCCGCGATGATCGCCGCGGTGAGCCCGATCGCAGCGATCGCGATGTTCCAGATCGCCTCGTCGGTCTCCTCCTCGCGCGCCTTTCGCATCACCGCCGCGATCAGCGGCGAGTCGCTGGTCAGGTCGAGGTCCTGCATCGTCATCTCCATGACCTGGGGCAGGTTCCAGACCTTGAGGTCGCCGTCGCGGATGTTCTCCTTGGTGTCCTCGATGTTGCTCCAGATCTCGGAGAGCTCGGAGCCGACGATGTCCCTCAGCTCTTCGTCGGAAGCGCGGGCGAGGCGCGCGTAGTCGCTGATCCGGAACAGGACCGGATAGGCGAGGCCAAGCTCGTCGAGCCTGCTCTTGAGCGCGGCCTCGGCGGCGGGGATCTCCTCGTGGATCCGGGCCAGCTCCGCCTGACGAAGCTCGAGGCTGTGCTCGGCCTCCGTGAACATCTCCGGCGACCAGGGAACGCCTCCGGGCAACGGCCCGTACCGGCGAACGTCCTCCTCCCTGCCCCGCTCGACCTCGATCTGCTCCCCTGACTGCCGAATCTCCGTGTCGAGCCGCTGTGCCCGCTCGCGCTTCTGTTCAAGGGCGCGGGCGAGGGTTGCGAGCTCCGACGCCGCGGAACGTATGCCCTGGTCCGGATCCGCGGCCTGTTGGTGACCGGCCCGCCGGGCGGGGACGTAGCACACACGCTGACCACGTCCCAACGGGATGCCGAACCGTGCGGCCTCATCCTCGACCAAGCGCTTGTTCTCGTTCAGCATCGTCAGGGCGATCTGCCTGCCGCGCTTCAGGAAGAGCTCCGGGAAGCGCGCTTCGACAAGCGAACGCAGCTCCCGCTCCGACTCGATTCCGAGCTCGCCCAGGGCACGGCCGATCGCATCGTTCAGGCTTCCGGCTCGCTGCTGATGCTGATCGAGCTCGCCGGCGATGGCCTCAGTCTCCGCGGCGGCCTCCGCGAACATCTCAGCCGACCACGGCACACCGCCCGGCAACGGCCCGTACCGAGCCGCCTCCTCCTCCCTTGAGCGCTCGGCGCGAACCCGCTCGTCGAGTTGCCTCAGTCGCGTCTCGATCCGCTCGATCTCGGCGAGCTCGCGATCGCGCTCCGCGATCAGCTCGAGGATCGGGGTTGCGGGGATCAGCTGTTGCAGGACGCGCTCGTCCTCGGCGGGCAGCGGCGCGACGCGAGCGAGCGTCGTCCGCGCGTACTGGATTCGCGCAGCGTCGCCCGGCGAGAGGAAGGCCGCCTCGCAGTAGCCGCCTTCCTCGGCGCCGGGCTCGGAGAGGGTGGTCGCTTCGCCGGGCGACATCAGCGACATCCCCGCGGCGGTCTCGCCGGGGGCGTCGGGGGTCCACCGCATCAGCGTGCGGGTGGCCGCGTTGCCCGCTTGGCGCTGAAGCGTGAGCACGCGAGCGGCCGGCGCGCGCGATCCAGCCCGCCGCCTGCGCCGTGCGCCGGAGCCGGAGCTCCCGTGCTCCGGCGAGGCCGATTGACGAGCAACCGGTCCCGTCACCTCGCCGCCACCGTCCGCCTGGCGAGGCGCTCACCCTCGACGTGGATTCCGGTTCCGCCGAGGCTCACCCTCCAGCGGTCGAGGCCCAGCAGCATGCTGCCGGCCTCGGTCGGGCTCTCGAGCTGGGTGGTGAACTCGATCGCGTCCGAGCTCACGATCAGCTCCACCTCCGCGGCGGACTCGGCCAGAAGCGGATGCAGCTGGTCGGCCCTGGTGATCAGCTCGACCGGCCACTCCCCGAGGATCTCGGGCGCTCGATAGCGGACGAAGAGGAGCGCCAGCGACAACGGGTCGGGGCGCCCGGCGAGTGCCCGCAGGAATCCTCGGAAGCCTGCTTCGCCGTTGAGGTGGTAGCTCACGCCGCCCGCAACCAGCGCGATGCCGTGGACCTTCGGGAGACCGCCGACGAGGTTTCGGCGGACCTCGAGGAGCCGGAAATCGCCCGTCGGCAGCAGCAGCTCCACGCGGGAGGGCTCAGACACGCGCCAGCTCGCGCGATCGCTCGATACCAGGGCGTCGGTCGGGCGCACGTCGACGCGACTCAGACGCTCACCGGGGACGAACAGATGCTCGGCGACGACTCCACCGATCGTGGATCCGTCCAGGGGCGTGTCGCTACTCGATCGCGTCGTGCCCGATCTCCCTCGACTGGTCGTCAGTCGATCATAAGGCGCCCGGTCTCGCGTTCAAGGCCCGAGCTGGCTGGTCCCGCTGGCGCCGGCCGGGCGCGGGGTCGACCAGCTCGTCGGTGCCCGACCGGGTATGCCTCCCTGCCCCTGTGTCTGCCCGGCGGCCACTGCCCGTCGCCGCGTTCGAGCGTCAAGCTCAAACCCACGTGGAGCTCGCCACGACCGTCCCGCTCAGCACCGCGCTCGCCGACCTCGATGAGGTGCTGCGGGCGTTGCTTGAGCGCGAGCTCGAGGGCCAGGGCTTCGACGGCGTCGAGATCGCCTTCGACGCGCCCGACCGCGAGTGGGCGGCGAAGCTCTCCGGCCCGGCGATCAACCTCTACCTCTACGACCTCGAGGAGTCGGCCGAGCGGCGCCAGGTCGAGTGGGAGCGCGACCTCGCCGCCGGGATCGAGCGGCGTCCGCCGCTGTGGATGGAGGCGTCGTACGCGGTCACCGCCTGGACCCGCGAGGTCGAGGACGAGCACCGCCTGCTCTCCCAGGTCATGGCGGTCCTGTATGCGTACCCGCAGCTTCGGCCCGATGACCTGAACGGCACCCTGGCGGCCGCCGGGCGCCCGATCGACACCCGCGTCGGGCGCGAGCGCCACGACGGCAAGGCCGACTTCTGGAGCGCGGTCGGCGGTCAGTACAAGGCCTCGATCGACTTCGTCGTGACCCTGGCCTGTGACGCCGGGACGGTGCTGGCGCGCGGCCCCGAAGTGCGAAGCCAATCGGTCGGCCTCGCCGACTCCGGCGGGGGCGAGCGGGTCGAGCTCCACCGCGCGGTCGGTCGGGTGCGCGACGCGGGCGGCGATCCTGTCGCCGGGGCCTGGATCGTCCTCCCGGAGCTCGGGCGCTGGGCGGCGAGCCGCGACGACGGGCGGTTCGTGGTCGATCGGATCCCCGCCGGCGAGCATCGCTGCGAGGCACGCGCTCCCGACGGCCGCGAGGTCTCGGGCGCGCTCACCGTCCCGGGACCGGGAGCGGAGCTGGTGCTCGCAAAGCGGGGTCGGGCGAAGCGTTGAGCCGAGGGGGCAGCGAGGAATGCCCGCGAGAACGCCCGCTTCGCTCTGGGACGGGCGGGCTCGACCCGCGAGCCTTGCGACATGCCCGAGGGTCGTCGACGCCGTGTTCTGCTCGGGGTCTTCGAGCCGATGGTGCTGATTGGAATGAACAGGATGCTGTCCGACGCAGGAGTCGAGGTGCTCGACAAGGCGCTCCCCGAGGAGCGCCTGGTCGCCGCGGCCGCGCGCCTGCGCCCCGACGCCGTGGTCGTCGGATTCGCGGGATCGGATCTGATGCTCACCGGTGAGCGGGTTCGCGCCGCGGCCCCGGGGGCGAAGGTGATCTTCTGCGCTCCGGACGAGATCCGGGTTCTCGACCCGGGCGGAACCGTGCTGCGCCACATCTCCGCGCCCGTCGACGACCAGCTCTGCACAGAGGTCCTCGGGACCTGAGAACGGAGGAAGCCAAAGATGCCCACCTACCTAACCCCAGGCGTGTACGTCGAGGAGGTCCCCTCCCAGTCGAAGCCGATCGAGGGGGTGGGTACGTCCACGGCGGCGTTCGTGGGGATCGCCCCCGGCGGACCGGTGAACGTGCCGATGCGGATCGCGAACTGGACCCAGTTCGCGAAGATCTACGGCGACCCCCAGGAGCCCGACAACGGGCCGTTCATGGAGGGCGCCTACCTGGCTCACGCGGTCTACGGGTTCTTCCAGAACGGCGGCAACCTCTGCTGGGTCGTCCGCGTGGGCCCGAGCGGCGCCGACGGCGCGGTGCCGCAGGCGGCGCTGCCGTCGGCAACCGACAAGGGGCTCGAGGCGTTCCGGGTCGTCGCCCTCGACGAAGGGGCGGGCCAGATCAATGTCGAGCTCAGCGAGGAGGAGGCCGGCGACGGTGACGACAAGCAGAGCAGCTACCGGCTCGTGGTCGAGGCGGGCGGCGAGCGGGAGGAGTTCGACAAGCTCTCGCTCAAGAAGGGCCGCGGCTACATCGCGACGAAGGTCAACGCGGCCTCGAAGCTGATCAAGATCGAAGAGACGGGGGCCTCGCTGCCCGAGCCGGCGAAGGCACCCGCGGCAGGGACCTACGCCCTGTCGGTGCCGAGGGCCTCCTCGCAGGAGCTCGCCCCGAAGGACTTCGAGGGCGACGTCGCCAAGCGCGAGGGGATCGGCAGCATCGCCGCCGTCGACGAGGTGACGATGGTCTGCTGCCCGGACCTGATGGCGCTGGCACAGAACGGTGACGACGCCAAGCTCCGCGATCTCCAGGGCAAGCTGATCGCCCACTGCGAGAACGCCGGCGATCGGATGGCGATCCTCGATGCGCCCGGAGAGCTGCGTCCCCAGGACGTGCTCGAGTGGCGCAACGAGCAGGCGGGCTACGACTCGAAGTTCGCCACCCTCTACTACCCCTGGCTCGAGGTCATGGATCCGCTCTCCGATCGGCCGATCCTGGTGCCGCCATCGGGGCACGTGGCGGGGATCTACGCCCGCAGCGACTCGACCCGCGGAGTCCACAAGGCGCCCGCGAACGAGACGGTTCTCGGCGTCAACGGCCTCGGCTTCCAGCTCACCCAGGCGGAGCAGGGGAGCCTCAACCAGTCCGGGATCAACTGCATCCGGTCCTTCCCCGGCCGGGGGATCCGCGTCTGGGGTGCCCGGACGCTGTCGTCTGACCCGGAGTGGCGCTACCTGAACGTGAGGCGGCTCTTCAACTACGTCTCCGAATCGATCATGCAGGGCACTCAGTGGGCCGTGTTCGAGCCAAACGACGAGCGGCTCTGGATGCAGCTCAAGATCGCCGCCTCGAACTTCCTCACCCGCACCTGGCGCGAGGGGGCGCTGTTCGGGGCGACGCCGGATCAAGCCTTCTACGTCAAATGCGACGAGGAGACGAACCCGCCCGACGTGATCGAGGCGGGCCAGGTGGTCTGCGAGATCGGGATCGCCCCGGTGAAGCCGGCCGAGTTCGTCGTCTTCCGGATCAGCCAGTACGCGGCGGGCGCGCCCGAGGTCTCGTAGCGACGCCGGCCCGATGGACGCCTAGACGAAAGGAACGAGACGATGCCCGACAAGCAACCCCGCCCTGCGTCGCACTTCCGCCTCAGGCTCGACGGCCGCGAGACCGTCGGCATGTTCCGCGAGTGCACGGGGATGGACTCCGAGAACGACGTCATCGAGCAGAAGGCGGTCGACGAGAACGGCCAGCCTGTGGTCCGCAAGATCTCCGGCGCGGTGAAGTGGTCGAACATCCAGCTCAAGCGCGGCGTCGACGAGAACGCCGAGCTTTGGAAGTGGCGCGATCAGGTGATCAAGGAGGGCCCGGACCCGACCCGGTGCGACGGCACGATCGAGCTCGTCGACTACACCGGCTCGGCGATCGCCACCTTCCAGTTCAAGCAGGGCTGGCCGATCAAGTACGCGCCGGCGTCGTTGAACGCCGAGTCGAACGAGGTCGCGGTGGAGGAGATCCACATCGCCCACGAGGGACTCGAGCGCATGTAGCGGCGCTGCCACGACGCGATGCAGACCGAATACGCCTTCACGCTGCCCCGGGGATACGTCGACGCGAACGGCGACGTCCACCGCGAAGGGGTGATGCGCCTCGCGACTGCGCGGGACGAGATCGAGCCGCTGCGCGATCCGGACGTGCGCCGGAACGAGGCCTATCTGACGGTGCTCCTCCTCGCTCGCGTGGTGACCAGGATCGGTCCCGAGACCGAGATCGACCCCGCCCTGATCGAGCGCCTCTACGCGGCCGACTTCGACCACCTGCAGCGCCTCTATGAGCGGCTCAACACCGATGGCGAGGCGGTCGGGTCGCTGACCTGCCCTTCCTGCTCGCACGAGTTCGAGGTCGACCTCAGCGAGATCGAGGATGGCCCGCTGGGAAAAGCATGAGGCCGTCCCCCGAGCAGCTGTTCGGGGAGATGGCCGCCCTCGCGGATCGGTTCCACTGGCCACCGGACGACCTGTTGAACCTCGAGCACCGCGACCGGCGTCGGTTCCTGCGCAAGGCCGAGGCGCTCGATGAGTGAGCGCCGCCTCGCAACCGCCCTCCTCGGCCGGCGCCTGCTCGCGCGTGCCGCGCGCGCCCGACGGACCGGCGGCCGGATGCTGGCGCGTTCGGTGGCGGCGGCGCGGCGGCCGGCGATGCTGCCGGTGATCACGCGACTGGTGCCGCGACCCGACCGGGCCGCCGGCGCCGAGCCCCCACGGCCCGGCGGCGAGGCCGCCGACGCACCCGTGCCCCGACCGGCCGGGATGTCCGAGTTCGCTGCCCGCTGGGTCTTCGGGGACGGCCCGGCGGAGGGTGTGCCGCTGCCCGCGGTCGATGTCGCCCCGGAGGTGGGCGACACCGCTGCGCCCGAGCCCGAGCAGATCGGGGGACAGGCGCCGGTCGCCGCGGCCGACACCGCGCGATCGACCGGCGCAGGGGGCGCCGCGCCCCCCGCCCCGCAGCGGGTCCCGCGCGGGCGCGTCGACGAGGGCGCCGGGGACGGAGGCTCGCCGGCCCCTGCCGGACGACGCCGGTTCTCGCGCCATCCGGGCGCCGGTGCCGGAGAACAGCCGTCCCCGGGCAAGCGGGTAGCGGCGTCGGGTCAGGGGCGGGGCGAGGCGTCCGCGATCCCCGACGCTCGCGGGCCCACGACGGCGCCCGCCGGACCCTCCTCCGGCGAGCCCGCTCCAAGCCACGCCGACGAAGGCCCCGCGCGGGCGGCGGGCGACCGGGACCCCGACTCGGGCCACCGGGCTCGGATCGTCCTCCGCCGCCCGTCGAAGGCCGGCGAGCGGGCAAGGCCTCGCCCGCGGATCCGCCCCCGATCCGAGCCGGAGCTGCGCCCCCTCCCCCCTGCTCGCCGGGGCCTGCTCCGACGCGCGGCGGATCGCGTCCTCGGTCGCCGGGCCTC
>DATHVI010000002.1:0-11721 GCA_035461385.1 Solirubrobacterales bacterium | reverse complement strand
TCCCCCACGCGGCGTTGCTGCGTCACGCTTTCGCGCATTGCGCAAGATTCCCCACTGCTGCCTCCCGTAGGAGTCTGGGCCGTGTCTCAGTCCCAGTGTGGCTGATCGTCCTCTCAGACCAGCTACCCATCGAAGCCTTGGTGGGCTGTTACCCCACCAACTAGCTAATGGGCCGCGGGCCCCTCCCGAAGCGGAAGCCGAAGCTACCTTTACTGGCCGAGCTTGGGCTCGGACAGCACATCCGGTATTAGCCCGAGTTTCCTCGGGTTGTCCCGGTCATCGGGGCAGGTTACCCACGTGTTACTCACCCGTTCGCGGCTTTGCCCCAGGGCAAGCCCTGGTTCGTCGCTCCACTTGCATGTGTTAGGCACGCCGCCAGCGTTCGTCCTGAGCCAGGATCAAACTCTCCATGAAAAGTGACTCGAGGGTTTCAATCCGCCCCCGGTGTCAACCGGGGCCGGTTCCTCTGTCTACACGAAGAGTCGTCATGCCTCGATGCCCGCCGAGTACACAAGACGGCGAGCGACATGACGGGGTTTGGCTGTGCCCGCCGCAGGCACGGATGCCGGCGACGGGTCGGACCTGTCGCGTCCGGGGTGCGAACCCCCGGATCGCGCGCTGCTCAGTTTTCAAAGACCGTCCTCATGCTCGGCGGGGGGACTCCCCGGCCGGCACGAGCCGCCTCGAAGGCGACCACCAAGTATAGCCCTGCCGCGCGGCTCCGTGCCCCGCGAGGGGCTCGGTGGACCGGGCATCTTAGCGCCCCCCGGGGGCGAACCGGCGGCCGGGGGCTCCGCTAGCCGGCTTCGACCCGCAGGAAGCGGCGCTTGCCTACCTGGAGGACCCTGCCGCGCAGCTCGCCGAGGGGGAGATCGAGCGTCTCCGGCGCAAGCACCTCGCCGTCGATCCGGACTCCGCCCTGCTTGATCAGCCGCCGCGCCTCGCCGCGGGAGATCCCGAGCTCGTCGGCGAGCAGCGCCGGCAGGTGGACATCGCCGTTCTGCCCCGGCGAGACTTCGACCCGCTTCGCGTCGTCGGGGACCTCGCGGCGGACGTGGACGTGGTCGAAACGCTGCTCGGCCGCCGCGCCGGCACCGGTGCCGTGGAAGCGATCGGTGAGCCGGCGGGCGAGCTCGCGCTTCGCCGCGGCCGGGTGGCGGCCACCGTCGAGCGGCTCGCCGAGCAGCAGCAGGTAGTAGTCGCCCATCACCGCGTCCGGGATGCTCATCAGCTTGCCGAACATCTCCTCGGGCGGGTCGGTCACGCCGACGTAGTTGCCGTAGGACTTGCTCATCTTCCGGCTCCCATCGATGCCGACCAGGATCGGCATCGTCATCACCGACTGCGGCCGCATCCCGAACGACTCCTGGACGTCACGGGCGAACAGGAGGTTGAACCGCTGGTCGGTGGCGCCGAGCTCGACGTCGGCCCGGACCGCGACCGAGTCGTAGCCCTGGAGTACCGGGTACAGCAGCTCGAGGATCGAGATCGGCTCGCCGGAGTCCATCCGCCGCTTGAAGTCGTCGCGCTCGAGCAGCCGCGCGACGGTGAACCGCCGCACGAGGTCGAACAGCCCCTCGCTGTCCATCGCCAGCCACTCGCTGTTGCGCCGCATCTCGGTGCGGTCGCGATCGAGGACCGCGAACGCCTGCTCCTGGTAGGTGCGAGCGTTCGCTGCGACCTCTTCGGCGCGCAGCACCGGCCGGGTCGTGTCGCGGCCGCTGGGGTCGCCGACGCGGGCGGTGAAGTCGCCGATGATCAAGACCACCGTGTGCCCTGCGTCCTGGAACGCCCGCAGCTTGGTCAGCACGACGCAGTGGCCGAGGTGGATGTCGGGGCTCGTCGGGTCGACGCCGAACTTGACCCGCAGTGGCCGATCGCCGGCGAGCTGACGGGCGAGGAGGCCCTCGGGCAGCACGTCGACGGCGCCCGCCGCGAGCCTCGCGGCGAGCTCCTCCGCCTGCGGATCGACCGCTCGAGCCCCGGAATTTGTCATCGCGCCAATGCTAGACTGGCGGCCTTGCTCGACGGGGTGTCCGACCGAGCGTAAGACGCGCGATCGAACTCGATCCACGGGTCGCAGCGGCCCACCGGACCACCCGAACCGGCGCCCCTGCCGGTGTTGTGGGCAGGTCACAGCCGCTCTCAGGAATGGGCTCCGAACGTAGAGAAGACAACGGCGGTCCGCCGCGGCCTCGAGCGATCCGGCTCCCGAAGCCGGCCGGGCCCACGCCACCGCAGATCAAGCGCCGGGCGAAGCCGCGGCTGCGAAAGCTCCGCACCGCGGTCGTCCTCGTCGGCCTCGCGCTGCTCGCGTTCGTCTCCTGGATCTTCGGGATCATGATGGCGGTCGCCCAGGACCTGCCCGAGCTCGAGAATCGCGCCCAGTTTGCGAAGGCCCAGAACCCCGTCGTCTACGACGTCAACGGCGAGGAGATCGCGACCCTGACCAACAACGAGGGCCGGCTCCTGCTCCCGTCGCACGAGATCGCAGGGACGATCAAGGAGGCGGTGGTGGCGATCGAGGACGCCCGCTTCTACGGTCACCGCGGCGTCGACTACCGCGGCATCGCGCGCGCCGTCTACCAGGACATCGTCGCTCGCTCGGCCCAGGAGGGCGCGTCGACGATCACCCAGCAGTTCGTCAAGAACGCCCTCGAGGCGCAGGCGAGCCGAACGGTCTTCCAAAAGCTCCGCGAGGCGGCGCTCGCCTATCACCTCGAGCGCCAGTGGTCGAAGGACAAGATCCTCACCGAGTACCTGAACTCGATCTACTTCGGCGAGGGCGCCTACGGCGTCGAGGCGGCGGCGCGGACCTATTTCGGCTCCGAGCCCGAGCACGAGGGCTGCGGGAGCGGCGAGGGCTCGTCGACCTGCGCCTCGCAGCTGCGCCCGCACGAGGCGGCGCTGCTCGCCGGAATGATCGCCTCGCCGGCGATGTACTCGGTGCGCGAGAGCCCCGACGCCGCAAAGGCGCGCCGGAATCTGGTCCTGCAGCGGATGATGGAGCAGGGGTACATCACCCCCGAGGAGTACCAGGACTATGCAAGCCGCCCGCTTCCCGACCCGGAGGCGATCAGAGCGCCGTCCGAGAGCTCCGAGGCGCCCTACTTCACCTCCTGGCTGCGCCAGCAACTGGTCGACAAGTACGGCGCCGGGCGGGCGTTCGGCGGCGGCCTCGCCGTGCACTCGACCCTCGACCTCGACCTGCAGCGAGAGATCGAGTCGATCATCTCCAGCCACCTCGGCGCGATCGAGCCGACCGCGTCGGTGGTGGTGCTCGACAACGACACCGCCGGTGTCCTGGCGATGGTCGGCGGCTCCGACTACGACGAGGTCCCGTTCAACCTCGCGACCCAGGGCGCCCGCCAGCCGGGGTCGGCGTTCAAGCCGTTCACGCTCGTCGCCGCGCTCGAGGAGGGCCGGAGCGCGACCGACGTCTTCACATCGCAGGAGCTCGAGCTCCCGTTCAAGTCGCGGGTACCGAACGAGAACGGCAAGGGCACCCGCGTCGTCAACGAAGTCTTCCCGGTCTCCAACTACGAGGACAGCTACCTCGGCTCCGCCTCGCTCGCAACCGCGACCACCTACTCCGACAACTCGGTCTACACTCAGCTCGGGATGCAGCTCGGGCCGGCGAAGGTCGCCCGCACGGCCCAGAAGATGGGGATCGAGTCCGACCTGCGGGCCGAGCACCGCTACGCGGTCAACGGCGGCGATTTCGCCCCCTACAACCCGGCGCTGATCCTCGGCGGGCTGACGACCGGAGTCAACCCGCTCGAGATGGCGCACGCCTACGAGACGATCGCCGAGGACGGGCACCGGGTCTCGGGGACGCTCGCCGCCTCCGAGGGCGGCGCCGTCGCGATCCACAAGGTGACCCAGCGCCAGGGCGACGACCCGAACAGCGGCGGCAACCCGGTCGAGACCAACGACGGGACCGAGGGCGAGAACGAGGTCGTGACCGAGCCGGTGATCGACGCCGGAGTCGCCCAGGAGGCCCGGTCATTGCTCACCAGCGTGGTCAGCTCGGGGACCGGCACGAACGCTGACTCCTCCGCCACGGACGATGAGATCTGGGGCAAGACCGGGACCACCGACGACAACGGCGACGCCTGGTTCTGCGGCGCCACCGAGGAGATCACCGCCTGCGTCTGGGTCGGGCACGCCGACGGCCGGGTTCCGATGCGGACCGAGTTCGGTGGTCTTCCGGTCGACGGGGGAACGTACCCGGCGCTGATCTTCGCCGACCTGGTGAGCGCGTGGGAGGCGCTCCAGGACGAGCGCAACCCGGACGAGGAAGAAGACGAGGACGGCGAGGAGGCCGAGCCGATCGTCCCGGTCGAGCCCGCGCCCGCCCCGGCGCCGGAGCCTGCGCCCGTGGCGCCGGTCGAGGAGCCCGCCCCCGAGGCGTCGCCCGCGATCGAGAGCGGCGCAAGCCAGGGCTCACCCGGCGGCGGCTCGGGCGGCACCGGAGGCGGCGGCGTCGACTCGCCGTAATCGGCGTCGTCGCCGCTCGGCGCCCCGGCCGGCGCCCAGCGGCCCGGTCAGCGCGTCGCCAGCCGCGGCAGCGGGCGGGAGAGATGCTCGCTGCCGACGGCGCAGAAGCGCCATGGCCGCTCGGTCGCCCGGGTGATCCCGATCCGCGGCCCGGTCGCAACCTCGACCTGACGCCATCCCCGCTCGCGTGAGCGAAGCTCGAACGGCGGCGCCGTCAGCGACGCGCCGTTGACGGCGAGCCCGATCCCGAGCGCCTCGGTCAGCTTGCCCGGCCCCGAGCAGAGATCACGGTCGCCAACCCCGCCACGCCGGGCGCGCATCTCGTCGACCCCCCACCGCGGCGCGAGCGCCCGGATCAGGACCGCAGCCGCGCTGCCCTCGGGCTCGGCGACCGCGTTGAGCAGGCTGTGGATCCCGTACGAGAGGTAGACGTAGGCCCGTCCGGGGGGGCCGAAGAGGGTCGCGGTCCGCTCCGTGAGCCCGACGTAGGCGTGGCACGCGGGGTCGTCGCGCTGGTAGCTCTCGGTCTCGACGATCACGCCGCCGACGCCCCCGAACAGAAGCCGGCAGCCAATCAGATCGCGGGCGACCTCGTGGACCGAACGTTCGAAGAACGACTCCTCGAGCAGGCTCATTCGCCCGCTCTGACCGCCGCCAGCGCCTCACGCGCCGCCTCGATCTGGGCCCCCAGCGCCTTCGACCCCGTCCCACCGGCCGAACGCTTCGACTCGAGCCAGCTCGAGCGCTCGAGCGCCTCGTAGTAGGCGTCCGCCGCGCCCGCGAGCGCCTCGCTGTGGGCGGCGAGCTGGTCGCGGTCGAGCTCGGAGAGCCGGCTTCCGCTCTCGAGCGCCGCCCTCACCAGCCCCCCGACCACCCGGTGCGCCTCGCGGAACGGCACCCCCTCGCGGACGAGGAGGTCGGCGATGTCGGTGGCGGCGAGCATCTCGTCGCCGGCCGCGGCGGCGAGCCGATCGCGGTCGAATCGCAGCCCGGCGAGCATCGCCGCCGCGACCGCGAGCCCGAGCTCGAGGTTGTCGACGGCGTCGAACAGAGCCTCCTTGTCCTCCTGGAGGTCTTTGCTGTAGGCGAGCGGCAGCGCGTGGAGCACGCCCGCGAGGGTCGTGAACCCCGCGAGCACTCGCGGCGCCTTCGCCCGCAGCAGCTCCGCCGCGTCCGGGTTCTTCTTCTGCGGCATGATCGAGGACCCCGACGAGAAGCTCTCGGCGGGCTCGCAGAAACCGAACTCCTCGCTCGACCAGAGCACGAGCTCGGCGCCGAGGCGGCTGAGGTGGGTCGAGCAGATCGCTGCCGCCGCGAGGTAGTCGAGCGCGAAGTCGCGGCTCGCGACGGCGTCGATCGAGTTCGGCGCCGGGCGGTCGAAGCCGAGGTCGCGCGCGGTCGCCTCGCGGTCGAGGTCCCAGTTGAGCCCGGCGAGAGCTCCCGCCCCGAGCGGCATCTCGGCGGCGGCGTCACGGGCGAAGGCGAACCGTCCCGCGTCGCGGCGAAGCATCCAGAAGTAGGCCAGCAGGTGATGGCCGAGATAGACCGGCTGCGCGCGCTGGAGGTGGGTGTAGCCGGGCATCGGCCAGTCGGCATGTGCCTCGGCGAGTCCGAGCAGCCGCTCCATCAGCTCCGCGATCAGGGCGGTGGCCCGCGCGGCCCGGTCGCCGACGAAGAGCGCGAGATCGGTGGCCACCTGGTCGTTGCGCGAGCGGCCGGTATGGAGCTTGCCGCCGAGCGGCCCAACCAACTCGGTCAGCCGGCGCTCGATCGCCAGGTGGATGTCCTCGTCGCCGTCGGAGAACGGGAACTCGCCCGCCTCGAGCTCGGCGGCGACGCGATCGAGGCCCGCCTCGAGCTCGGACAGCTCGTCGGCGCTGATCACCTCGGCACGGGCGAGGGCGCGCGCATGGGCCTTCGACCCGCGAACGTCCTCCGGCCACAGGCGCCGGTCGAACGAGATCGACGCGTTGATACGCTCGAACAGGGGGTCGGGGGGCTCACGGAACCGGGCCATGGCGACGCCACTATAGGCTGCCCCGATGCGCATCCTCGTCACCGGCGCGACCGGCAAGGTCGGCCACGCGGTCGTCGAGCGTCTGCGCGAGCGCGGTGACGAGGTCGTCGCCCTCGTTCGCGACCAGGCTCGGGCGCGCGAGCTGCTCGCTGCCGATGTCGAGCTCGCCCCGGGCGACGTCACCGACCCCGGCTCTCTGCGCCCGGCAGCCGCCGGTTGCGAGGCGGTCGTCAACTGCATGGGCCTGTTCGAGCAGTGGGTGCCCGATCCGGGGATCTTCGACCGGGTCAACGCCGAGGGCGCGCGCAACGTCGTCGTCGCCGCCCGCGAGGCGGGCGCTAGGCGGGTCGTCCACACCTCGACGATCGACGTCTTCGAGGGCGCCCCCGGCGGGACCCTGAGCGAAGCGGCGCTCGCCGAGCGCCCGAAGGCGACCGCGTACGAGCGCTCGAAGCAGCGCGCCGAGTCGCTCGTCCTCGCCGAAGCCGACGGGATCGAGGTCGTGCTCGTCAACCCGGCGACCGTCTACGGGCCGGGGCCGTGGGCCGAGGCCGGGCTCGACGCGGCGATCCGCGACGCGATCCGCCGCCGGCTTCCGGCGCTGCCGCCCGGCGGGATGTCGCTGGTCTACGCTGACGACGCAGCCCGTGGGCATCTCGCCGCCCTCGATCGCGGCCGACCCGGCGAGCGCTACATCCTCGCCGGCGGCTACGCGTCGGCTCGCGAGATCGGCGCGATCGCTGTCGACGAGGCGGGGCGCGGCTGGGTGCCGCCGACGATTCCGGCACCCGCCGCGAGGGCGCTCGCGACCGCGGGCGAAGCGCTCGCGCGGGTGATCCGACGCCCCCCGCTCGTCGCCCGCGGCCAGGTTCACTTCCTGCTCTGGCAGGCGCGCGCCGACTCGAGCCGCGCGCGCGAGGAGCTGGGAATCGACTTCATCGCCCCGGACGAGGGCGTCCGCCGCACGGTGCGGTGGATGATCGAGACCGGACGCGTGTAGTCGCGGCCGAGCCGCCCTAGGTCCAGTGGCCGCGAAGCGCCTCGGCGAGCGCCTCGCAGACGCGGTCGACCTCGAGCTCGGCAATCCCACCGAAGAACGGCAGCGCGAGCAAGCGCTCGGAGGCGTCCTCGGAGACCGGGAACTGGCCCTCGCGATAGCCGAACCGCTCGCGGTAGTGGGGCATCAGGTGGATGCAGGGCATGTACGCCTTCGCGGCGATCCCGCGCTGGGCGAGATCGGCGACCACGGCGTCGCGGTCGGCCCCGCGCGGGAGGCGGACGGCATAGACGAACCAGCTCCGCCGCTCCCCGCCGCGATCGGCGCATGGGAGCACCAGCCCGTCCGCGTCGCCTTCGCCCGCTGGGGCGCCGTAGTCGAGCTCGGCGAGGCGCTCACCGTACATCGCCGCCGCCGCCGCTCGGGCGGCGAGCAGGTCGTCGAGGCGCTCCAGCTGGGCGACGCCGAGAGCCGCCTGGAGCTCTGTCAGCCGGTAGTTGAAGCCGAGCCGTTCGTGGTCGACCCAAGCCATGTCGGTCGCCCGGCCCTGGTTTCGCTCGCTTCGCGCGAGTGCGGCCATCGCCCGGTCGCCCGAGACCACCATCCCGCCCTCACCGGTGGTGAGCTGCTTGTTGGCGTAGAACGCGAACGTCGCCGGATGGCCGGCGGTCCCGATCGGGCGCCCGGCGGCATCGGCGGCCCCGAGCGCCTCGCAAGCGTCCTCGAGGACGCCGAGGCGTTGGCGCTCGGCGAGCTCGGCGAGCTCGCCGAGGCGCGCCGGGTAGCCGAGGATGTCGATCGGCAGCAGGCCGGCGGTGCGCTCGCCGACTGCGTCGGCCGCCGCGTCCGGGTCGATGTTGAGCGTCACCGGGTCGATGTCGCAGAACCTCGGCCGCGCGCCCTCGTACAGGAGGCAGTTCGCCGAGGCGACGAAGCTGAACGGGCTCGTCACCACCTCGTCGCCCTTCCCCCAGCCGAGCGCGCGGACGCCGAGGTGGAGCGCGGCCGTCCCCGAGGAGACCGCGACCGCGTCCGGGACGCCGAGCCGCTCGGCGAAGGCGCGCTCGAATCGCTCCAGCATCGGGCCGAGCGAGAGCCTGCCCGAGCGGAGCGCACGCAGCACGAGCTCCTCCTCCCGCCGGCCGAGGTCGGGCTGGGCGAGCGGTATCGGCTCGGGGGCGGTCAAGGCGCCCGGAGGCTACCGGTCAGCGGGTGGCGAGCTGCCCTCGCTCGCTCGCCGCCTCACGCGCGGCCGCCCGCGGCTGGAACGCGTGCTCGAGCGAGTCGACCAGAGCCTCCCAGGAGGCCTCGATGATGTTCTCCGAAACGCCGATCGAGCCCCATGACCCGTGTCCGTCGGTGGCGTCGAGCAGCACCCGGGTGACGGCCCCGGTGCCGTGGTGGGAGTCGAGGATCCGGACCTTGTAGTCGATCAGCTCGATGTCGGCGAGGTGCGGATGGAGCTCGCCGATCGCGGAACGAAGCGCCCGGTCGAGCGCGTTCACCGGCCCGTTGCCCTCGGCGGTGTGCACGTAGCGGCGTCCCTCGGCCCAGATCTTGATCGTCGCCTCGGTCTCGACCGCGCCGTCGGCCCGCTTCTCGGTGATCACGCGGAAGCTCTCGAGCTTGAACAGCGGCACGTAAGAGCCCGCCTCGCGGTGCAGCAGGAGCTCGAACGAGGCGTCGGCGGCCTCGTAGTGATAGCCGCGGTGCTCCTGCTCCTTGATTCGTTCGACGGCGCGCTTGGCCGCGCCGGCGTCGAGGTCGATCCCCGCCGCCTCGGCCCGGCTCAGCACCGAGCCCTTGCCGGAGAGCTCCGAGATCAGCACGTCACGGCTGTTGCCGACGAGCTTCGGATCGAGGTGCTCGAACGTCCTCGCGTCGGCCTTGACCCCGGCGACATGCATGCCGCCCTTGTGGGCGAACGCGTTGCGGCCGACGTAGGGCTGGTCAGGATCGGGCGTCGTGTTGGTCAGCTCGTCGACGAGGTGGGCGGTCTCGGTCAGCAGCGCGAGCCGCCCCGGGGGGACGACCTCGAAGCCGAGCTTGAGCTGGAGCGCCGGCAGGATCGAGACCAGGTTCGCGTTCCCGCACCGCTCGCCGTAGCCGTTCATCGTTCCCTGGACGAGGCGCGCGCCGGCCTCGACCGCGGCGAGCGAGTTCGCGACCGCGCACTCGGCGTCGTTATGGGTGTGGATCCCGACCTCGGCCCGGTCGCCGAGGTCCTCGAACACCGCCGTGGTGACCGCGGCGACGCGACCCGGGAGCGTCGCGCCGTTGGTGTCGCAGAGGGTGACGTTCTCGGCCCCGGCGGCGACCGCAGCCCGCAGGCACTCGAGGGCGTAGGAGGCGTCGTCCTCCCAGCCGTCGAAGAAGTGCTCGGCGTCGTAGACGACCCGCTTGCCGGCAGCCCGGCAGTAGTTGATCGAGTCGACGATCATCGACAGGTTCTCCTCGTGGGTGGCGCCGGTGACCTTCTCGAGGTGAAGCCCCCAGGTCTTGCCGACGAGCGTGCACACCGGCGCCGCCGTGCCGACGAGGTCGCGCAGCGCCGGGTCCTCCTCCGCCGGGAGCCCGCGCCTCCGGGTCATCCCGAACGCGCACACGGTCGCGGTCTCGAGCTCGACGTCGTCGAGCAGGCGGAAGAGCTCGGCCTCCTTCGGGTTCGAGCTCGGAAACCCGGCCTCGACGTAGTCGACGCCGAGCCGGTCGAGCGCCTTCACGACCCGCACCTTCTCGGCCGCCGAGAGCGACATCCCCTGCCCCTGCATGCCGTCGCGGAGGGTCGTGTCGTAGAGCGTTACCTGGGTCATTCGATGCCTTTCGGTTCGAGGTGAACGAGCGAGATGCGCGATTTGCCGCGCCGCCGCAGCCGCCGTCAGGCGGTAGCGGCGCTGCTAATTCGCTCGATCAGGTGCACCGGACCGAGACACAGAGCGTCTCGGCAGCAGGTAAGGCGGCGGGGCCGCCGCAAGTTGTGCGGCGGAAGCATCACCCGGTGACCTTACTCGGTTCCTCGATCAAGTCCAGCCACTCGAGGTACTCCTGCGCGCGACCGTGCAGCGCGTCCTCGAACCTCTGCTGGATCACACGCGTCACCTCGCCCGGCTCGCCGAGCTCGCGGTCGTCGATCTCGCGCACCGGCACGAGCTCGGCGGCGGTGCCGCAGAGGAATGCCTCCTCGGCGATGTAGAGCTCGGCGCGGGCGATGTCGCGCTCGACGACCGCATACCCGAGATCGGCCGCGATCTGGATCACGGAGCGGCGGCTGACGCCGTCGAGGATCGCCGAGGTGTGGCCCGGGGTGACGAGCCGCCCCTCGCGGACGATGAAGATGTTCTCCCCTGAGCCCTCGCAGACGAAGCCGCGCTCGTCGAGCAGGATCGCCTCCTCGTAGCCGGCCTTCGCCGACTCGGTCTTGGCGAGGATCGAGTTCAGGTACTGGCCGCTCGCCTTAGCGTGCGGGATCAGTCCGGCAGACGAGATCCGCCGCCATGACGAAACCTTGGCGCGGACGCCGCGCCGCTTCCCCTCTTCGCCGAGGTACGCGCCCCAAGGCCAGACCGCGATCACGACGTCGATCGGCGCGCTCTGCGCGTAGAGGCCCATCTCGCCGTAGCCGCGGAACGCGATCGGGCGGATGTAGCAGCTGCTCAAGCCGTTGCGCCGGATCAGCTCGTTGGTCGCCGCGCGGAGCTCCTCGACGCCGTAGGGGAGGTCGAGGTGGTAGAGCTTGGCCGATGCGGCGAGCCGCTCGAGGTGCTCGCGGTGGCGGAACACCGCCGGGCCGCGGTCGGTCTCGTAGCAGCGGATGCCCTCGAAGACGCCGGTCCCGTAGTGGAGCCCGTGGCTGAGGACGTGGACGTTGGCCTCGTCCCAGCGAACGAAGTCGCCGTTCATCCAGATCCAGTCGGACTTCTCCACCGCAATCCTCCGCGTCGCTTGCCTGGCGGACAAGTATTACGGATGGGCGGCGACCTGGCCAGCCCAGGCGACGGCGGGTAGCCGGCCGCACGCGGGGTAGGTGGCGCGGAGATAGATCACGACAGCGAGGAGGATTCGCGAGGCCCTGGGATGAGCTCAAGCCCCGCAAGTTCCCCGCCTTCGACAACGAGCTCGACGGGATCTCCAAGCAGACGATGGAGGACCACTACAAGCTCTACGAGGGATACGCGAAGAAGGCCAACGAGTGCCGGCGGATCCTGAA
>DATHVI010000001.1:0-3106 GCA_035461385.1 Solirubrobacterales bacterium | reverse complement strand
CCCCGACGGATCGGTCGTCGACGGCGGCGGGCTCGGTTCCGGCGGCGGGTCGATTTGGGTCGCCTACACCGGCGACGGCACCTACACGGTCGAGGTCTCGGCCTTCGGCGAGCCCGACGAGCCCGGCGGCGAGGCGAAGCTTCTCGGCCGCGACGAGGCCACCGCCGAGGGTGACGGCGGCTTCGAGGCGGCTGCCGGTGAGGCAGCGACCGAGCCCGAGGAGGAGCCCGAGGAGCCAGCGGCCGAACCGGAGCCGGACGCCGCCGAGGAGCCGGACGCCGCCGAGGAGCCGGCCGAGCCCCCGCTTCCTCCCTGCCCGGAGAGCGATCCGGAGACCGCCCCGGCGCCCGAGGCCGCGGCGTCGGGAGATCCCGCCGTCGCGGCGGAGCAGGCGCCACCCGAGCCGGCGACGGACCCCACTGACTGCGCCGATGAGGCCGGCTGAGGCCGGCGCCCGCAGGCGCCGGCCTCTTTCGGTTCGCCGCGCCGTGAGGCGGTCTCAGGCGCGCGACTCCGCGGACGCCCGCCGGTGACGCGCGACCGAGCGCGCGGCCGCGAGCATGAGGAGGACGAGGATCGAGGTCATCAGGGCCCCGACCAGTGCGTCGTCCCAGTGGAAGCCTTCGCCTCCGCGGGGGGTGACCAGGGGGACGGGCGGCGGCTGGGGCGTCGCCGGGCTGCGGAGCAACGCGTCGACGTAGCCTCGGCCGCTCGCGCGCTCCTGCGAGGCCTGCGGCGGGCTGCCGCCGGCGAGGACCGCGTCGGCGGAGCGGTAGTCGCTGACCGCGGTGGCCTCGGTCGGTCCGCCGCCGGCGAGGACCGCGTCGGCGGAGCGGTAGTCGCTGACCGCGGTGGTCTCGGTCGGTCCGCCGCCGGCGAGGACTGCGTCGGCGGAGCGGTACCCGTCGGCCGCCGGCTGGTCGGCGAACACCGCGTCGGCGGAGCGGTACCCATCGGCCGCGCTCGCCGGGGCGACGGCGACGAGGGCCGCGAGCATCACCAGGACGGGACTCAGGATGGAGCTTGTGCGCGTCATCTTGCGCTCCTTTCTTCGTGAGACCGCCCGCTGCGATCTCTCGCGAGAGACGATCGGGGAGGCCGGTAACGGCGAACCCCGGAACGCGGCAAAGCCGGCGTTGCCGTGCGGTAAAGCCGCGGTTAAGGGCGGGCGGCTGGACCGGGCCCGCGTCCGGCGCTACAGTCGGTCGACCGGAGAGGAGTGGAGATGGAGTTCTGCATCCTCGGGCCACTGGAGGTGCACCGCGAGGACGAATCGCTTGCGCTGGGCGGAACCAAGCAGCGTAGCCTGCTGGCGATTCTGCTCCTCAACGCCAACCGGGTCGTCTCAAGCGATCGGCTGATCGATGAGCTCTGGGGCGAGGAGGCTCCCGAGACCGCCGCCAAGGCGCTCCAGGTGCACGTCTCCCAGCTCCGCAAGACGCTCGAGCCCAACCGCGAGGCGGGCCAGTCCGGGCAGATCCTGGTCACCCGCTCGCCCGGCTACCTGATCAAGCTCGACGCCGACCAGCTCGATCTCGACCGCTTCGAGCGGCTCGCGGCCGAGGGGCGGCGCGCGCTCGCGCGCGGGGATCCCGAGCTGGCGAGGCGAACGCTGCGGGAGGCGCTCGATCTCTGGCGTGGGCCTCCGCTCGCCGAGCTCGCCTACGCGGATTTCGTCCAGCGCGAGGCTCCGCGCCTCGAGGAGTTGCGCCTCGCCGTGCTCGAGGACCGGATCGAGGCCGACCTCGAAGCCGGGCGCCACGGCGAGGTGATCGGCGAGCTCGAGCGATTGGTCGCCGAGGAGCCGCTGCGCGAGCGCCCGCGGCGGCAGCTGATGCTGGCCCTCTACAGGGCCGGGCGCCAGGCCGAGGCCCTGGATGCCTACCGTGAGGCGCGGGAGGTGCTGGTCGAGAAGCTCGGAATCGAGCCGGGCAGGGAGCTGAAGGAGCTCGAAGCCGCAATCCTCGCGCAGGATCAGTCCCTCGAGGCCCCGAAGCGCACGGGAGAGCCGCAGCCCGAGGAGGTGAATCCCGCGAGCCCCGCCGCTCCCGCCGCTACCGCCGTTGCGGGAAGGCCCGGGCAAGGGCGGTTCGTCGGACGCGAAGCGGAGCTGCGCGACCTCGAGGTCGCGCTTGAGGCGGCGCTGCTCGGCCGGGGAACGGTCTTCCTCGTCGGAGGCGCGCCGGGGATCGGCAAGAGTCGCCTCGTCGACGAGCTCAGCAAGCGGGCTGCCGCGCTCGACGCCCGCGTCGTCTGGGGTCGCTGCTGGGAGGCGGGCGGAGCCCCCGCGTACTGGCCGTGGGTGCAGGCGCTGCGCTCGTACGTCCACGCGATCGATCCCGGGCGATTGCTGGAGCAGGTCGGCGGTCAGGGTGCGGAGGTCGCGCGAATCCTTCCGGAGCTCCGCGAGGCCCTTCCCGACCTGCCAGTGCTCGAGCTCCCCGAGTCCGAGGGGGCGCGGTTCCGCCTCTTCGACGCCGGCAGCTCGTTCCTGAAACGCGCCGCTTCCGACCGCCCGCTCGTCGTCGTCCTCGAGGATCTCCACGCGGCGGATGTCCCGTCGCTGCTGCTGCTCGAGTTCATCGCCGGGGAGATCGCCGACGCGCCGCTGCTCGTCGTCGGGACCTACCGGGACATCGAGCTGGGGCCCGACCACCCGCTCACCTCCGCCGTGCTCGACCTCGGACGCCATCGCACCACCCGGATGCTGCTCCTGGAGGGGTTTCGCGAGGCCGACGTCTCGCGGCTGGTCGAGGCGATCGCCGGCGTGACGCCCTCGGGCAGGGTCGCCGCCGCGATCCACGCCGGAACCGGAGGCAATCCGCTGTTCGTCGGCGAACTCGTCCGCCTGCTCGCGTCCGAGGGAAGGCTCGAGGAGCCGATCGACGAGGCCGGTGTGCGCCTGTCGATCCCGCGCGGGGTGCGAGACGTGATCGACCGGCGCCTCGCGCAGGTCTCCGACGCGTCGCGGGAGCTGCTCTCGATCGCCTCGGTCTTCGGTCGCGAGTTCGCGGTCGAGACGCTCTCGCAGATCACCGGCGCCTCGGTCGAGCAGGCCCTGCAGGTGGTCGACGACGGGATCGGTGAAGGGATCCTGAGCGAGGCG